>JAFSUP010000088.1 GCA_017445205.1 Synergistaceae bacterium | reverse complement strand
GTTTTACAACAAATCTCTGCTGGTGACAGTAGAGTCGGGCATAGGGGCAAAAGTTCCCTTGTGTCCGGGAGAAGCACCCGCACCTGTATCTGTGTTATAGTCTTCTTGCGGTTATCAGGAGTTCGCTTTTGTGTACTGAGAATAGACCGAATGACAGACAGGCAGTCCGGCTTATTAAAACAGCTGGAAGCACGCGACTTTAGTCGTGTGAGGCTTCACGATTATAAGGAGATTTTTAATGCGACGATTTTTATTTAAGATTTTATTTTTACTTCCTACTTCCTACTTTCTAATTCCTACTTGCTTTATAAGCGCCGCTGAAATTCCTCGCGTGAATCTCGACGAAGCCGAACGATATTTTAATAATGCTTACGTCCATTTTATGCGCCGCGATTATAGAGAAGCTCAAACGTATCTTGACTACGCAATCGGCGAGAACACTTACATGGTAGATTATTATTTATTGAGCGCGTTAAATCTCAACCGCATGGGCGACACAGAGGGCGCAATGTCTTCAATAAAAAGTTATCTTGAAGTCCGACCGATGGACAACTCCGCGCCACGAATCCAAAATTATTTTGATGAACAAGATAGAGTTTTGCGCACCGTCTTAGGCACAGCACCCGTGCCGATAAGCTGGCGTTACGCCGAAACTACCGTTCAAACAGAATGGGACACAGGTTACACTCGCCCATTCAGCATTAAAGGACTTGGAAAAGTCAGCACGCTTGGCAGCATCGTAAGCATACCTGACACATTCGGCGACAGAATTTATATTCACACTGGCTCAAGAGGAATTGTGGCTGGGGCATTCGCGATCGGGCCTATGCTTCGCGCGATTGATATTCCTGCTCCTGTTGTAGCATTGCCACTCGGGGACGGAACTTTTAGAGTTTTTTCGAGCAACGGCGATTTATATTTGCTCAAGAACATTGACGCGAGCAACGACACAAGACTGACTTCCGACGATAATTCAGAATATATTGCGACACTGCCATCTATGGTTATAACAGATGCGGAAATGATTTCAGAAAATTTATTTGCTGTCGCTGACCCTGCCGAACGAAACATAGCGTTTTATACTTTCATGCCGGACTTGCGAATGAGAACTTGGCGACCGCCGCTCGGGATTGGAGATTTATTATTTGAACCCGTGGCCATTGAAGGCTATGCGGATTGGCTGGCAGTTGCAGACAGAGCCAACGACAGAATTTATATTTTGAATGCGATAAGCCGCGAATTTTTTGACATTCGAGGAATTTCAAAGCCGCGTGATTTAATTTGGACTTCGTTCGGAGATTTATTCGTTTTGACGGAAAACGGAGAAATTTTTGATTACACGATAGACTTTGGAACACGCACTTACGCAAATAAACATTCGGGCGCGCTGTATTCAGGTATGGAAAATATCTGGTCGTTCTTTCATTCGGCTTACGGCGACATAAATTGGATAGACATAGGAGCGTCGAGAATTTTTAAGGCGATAATGATCCCTTCGCGCGAAGACGTTCCGGGCTTCTTGAGCATTTATAATCCCGTCATGGCGACTAACACAGAAAATAATGAAAGTTTCGTTCTTGACGCAACATTGATAACGCCATTCATAAATTATTCCCACAATACGCGAGTTATAGCGCAATCGGTCTGGAACGAACGCAACATGCGCTGCAACGTCATGTGGCAAAGGCCGCGTAAGTTCGACGCACTTTTAATTCATGGCCCGATGCCACGAAATCAAGCTTTCCCGTTGAACGTTAGGCCGACGCAAATTAATTCAGGTTTAGATATTCAAGCCGTGCTTGCGTCATTTTGGCTTCTTCATAAAGACACACTCACGAACATAATCGTAGATGCTTCGATTTCAATGAGCACAGAAGATTTATTGAGATTGTTAAAATTTTGTGTCTTGAATGGCCTTGAGCTTGATATTTACGCGCGTGATGTTCCGTCGCTTGGATTAAAGAGGGCGAGCGCGTTCACGGGAGGCCGAACGATTTACTCGATAGCGAACACGATAGATTTGCCCGTGAAGATGACACACTTACAAATTCAAATTCCGTTGCCTTTAGAATTATCTTCGTCAGGTTATCCGGGGCGTTCAATGTTGGCTATGTATTTAGATGCGGGATTAATTCAATCAAGAGCTTGGATTCCGTTATATCCGGACATGTTTGAGAGTGAACAATAGCCGCGCGCGGGTGGGCGGGTGGGAGCGCGCGGGAAAAATTTATTGCCGTATGAATCCCCACTGATTCTCTACTTTAACGGCCGCGAGTCCTTCACTGAATGAACGAGCGTCTTCAAACTGCGGAGAAATTTCCCATTCGCCTCTGACGTTTACAAATCCCCAGCGAGCATCAGCCGCCGCAGGAGCGATCCCATCACCAAAATTTCTAAGATTATTAAACCAGCGTGGAATAGAAAATTTATTTCTTGTGCTTATGAATCCCCAGCCGCGATAGCTTCTTCGTGTCCTTACGGGAGCGAGTCCGAAATTAAAATCTCCGGCTTCATAGTATGACGCTTTGATTACAACTTTGCCTTCTTTGTTTATAAATCCCCAGCGGCCTTTGATGTTCACACGCGCTAAGCCTTCGTTAAATTCAAATGCACGCAAAAATTTTGGTTCGATTACATAATTTCCGCGCACGTCAATATATCCCCAGAGGCCGTCGCGAGCCATAACCGGCGCTAAATCTTCTTTGAAGGACCCGGCCCGCCTGAACGATGGAGCGATTACATAATTCCCGGCTAAGTCTATATAACCCCATTCGCCGCCACTTTGAACAGCCGCAAGTCCCTGCGAGAATGGTAAGCCGTTTGTAAAAAATTTTTCGATTCGTTCGTCGGTGTCTTCGTCAACAAGTGTGAAGGCTGCCACGCCTTCGATGTCGATATAATGGTCTCCAACGAATGCAAAGCCTTCAGAAAAATCTCCAGCTTCAGGGATTCTGTAAATGATCGGCACTGCAATACGTCCAAGATAATCAATATAGCCCCAACGGTCGTTTTGTTTAACGGCGGCGAGTCCTTCATGAAAATCTCTTGCGTCTTGATATTGCGGCTGAATAGCGAAGAACACCGGCCCCGTTACAGCCGCTTCGCTCGTTGCAACAAAAAATAAAAATACAAACGAGATTAATACAAAAATTTTTTTCATTCCTAGAGTCCTAATTCCTCACTCCTCACTATTAGCGGGAGTTCGTCGTTGTGCTTTGCGGCGTTCGAGTTCGTCAAGAATTGCTTTACGGAGTCTGATAGACTGCGGAGTTACTTCGACAAGCTCATCAGTTTCGATCCATTCCATTGCTTTTTCCAATGACATTCGGCGCGGAACATCTAATTTTGTTGTTAGCTCTTTCGTTGCGCTTCTGTGGTTAGTTTGTTGTTTCTTCTTTGTGGGATTGCAAGGAATATCGCCGGGGCGTGAGTTCTCTCCGATAATCATTCCGCTGTAAACTTGTTCAAGCGGTGATATAAATAAAACTCCTCTATCTTGCAAGTTTTCAAGTTGGTAAGCAGTCGCTTCTCCTGTATCAACACTGACGAGAGAGCCTCGATTGCGTGTGATTAAATCGCCTGCCCATTCTTTATAACCGCTGAAACAGTTTGACATAATGCCAAGTCCGCGAGTGTCCGTCAAAAATTCTCCGCGATAACCAATAAGGCCGCGAGTCGGAATTTCAATTTCTATTCTTAACAAACCTCGATCGGGGTTATCAATGTTCATGACTTTGCCTTTACGACGCGACATTTTTTCAAATACAATTCCTTGATACTCTTCAGGTACGTCAATAGTAACAAGTTCGTAAGGTTCGCACTTAACGCCATCTTTGTATTCAATGATGACTTCCGGCTTTGAGACACAAAATTCCATACCTTCGCGGCGCATCTCTTCAATTAAAATACCAAGCTGTAATTCACCACGCCCGGAAATTTTTACACCGTCAGGCCTGCCTAAATCTTCCATACGAAGCGAGACGTTGACGTGCATTTCTCTTTGTAAACGAGCCTTTAACTGTCGCAATGTTACAGCTTGTCCTTCACGTCCTGCGAACGGCCCAGAATTTACTAAAAAGAACATCGACACCGTAGGCTCTTCGATTGAAAGCGGCTTCAATGGTGAGTCCGAAATCTCTTCGGCGCAAAAAGTATCGCCAATATCAATTTCATTCGGCCCCGTCAACCATACAATATCGCCTGCGCTGACTTCATCAACCTCAACGCGGTCAAGGCCTCTCGTTACCCATAATTGAGCGACTTTTGCATTCTCTTTACCCGTGATTGTCCAATCGTCGCCAGTGTGGTCTTGTGAGTTCCATTTTGTAGAAACTCGCGTGAATGGCTCGGACTTTTTAATATGGCCTTGCAAAATTTTGCCGCAACCAATTCGGCCGACATATTCGTTCCATGCAAGCGTACTAACTTGCATCAAGAACGGTTTATCGGGATCAACGAGGGGCGCGGGCACGTAGTCAATAATCGCTTGAAATAAATCGTCCATGTTATCGCGGCGCGGGTCTTTCAAGTCTTTGACGGCCCAACCGTTTAAGCCGGAACCATATAAGACGGGGAAGTCGGCTTGCTCGTCGCTGGCTCCAAGTTCAAAAAATAAATCGAAAGTCTGATTTAATGCTCTGTCGGGGTCTGCGCCTTCGCGGTCAACCTTGTTGATGAACACTAACGGCTTCATGCCGATTGAAAGAGCGTGTTGCAAAACGTAACGAGTTTGAGGCATTGGGCCTTCGTTAGCGTCAACGATTAAAATTACGCTATCGACGGTTGATAAAATTCTTTCGACTTCGCCGGAAAAATCAGCGTGGCCGGGTGTGTCTATGATATTTATTAAGTAACCTTTCCATTCGACTGTACAGGGTTTTGAACGAATTGTAATGCCGCGTTCACGCTCTAAAGGATTGTTATCCATGACGCGCTCGGCGACTTGAGTGTGCGCCGCGAAAGTTTGAGCAGCACGAAAGATTGAATCTATTAATGTAGTTTTGCCGTGGTCAATATGCGCAACGATTGCTAAGTTACGAATATTCTTTGCGTTTTGTGATTGCATAAAATCTCAGTCCTAAAAAAAAATTTTTGTAAAACTTTAGAATTTTAGCATACGGGCAAAAAAATTCCCGGCCTTTTAAGAACCGGGCTTGTGATTATTTGTGTAAAGTTCCTGACGCGGCAATCGCTTCGAGAATTTCGTATCTGTCCATCTGAAGATGTTTCTTCATCGCTAGAGCCTCTTCGATTGGAATTTCTACAATCCCGCCTTCGCGCGTCGCTATGACACTCCCTGAACGTCCTTCAGCAAATGCTCTGACTGCGTAATATCCCATTCTTGTCGCTGTCTCACGGTCGCGGCCAGTCGGTGCTCCACCTCGCTGGATATGCCCCAAAACTGTAACACGCGGGTCAATGCCTACGGACTCTTTGATTTTTGCGGCAATGTCAAACGCGCTGCCAACTCCTTCAGCTACAACTATCATGAAATGCGTAGCTCCAGCTAGTCTTGCGTTCTGAATGCGTTCGACGACGTCATGTTCAAAATCAAGTTCGTGTTCCGGAATTAAAACTGACGTAGCTCCAACCGCGATTCCGACATAAAGAGCCAAAAATCCTGCGTGGCGGCCCATGACTTCAACGACAGAGCAACGCTCGTGAGATTGCATTGTGTCGCGCAATTTGTCTATACATTCGATAGCAGTGTTACAAGCAGAGTCGAAGCCGATTGTATAGTTTGAGCAGCCGATGTCATTATCAATCGTCGCAGGGATTCCCATGACTGGCACACCTAGTCTTGAAAGTTCCAATGCGCCTTTGAACGTTCCATCGCCGCCGACAGCCACAATGCCATCAAGTCCAAGCATTTTGCAAGTCCCAAGAGCTTTCTCGCGGCCCTTCTCTGTCAAAAACTCATCGCTTCGAGCTGTGTATAAAATTGTGCCGCCACGTCCCAGAATATGACGCACCATGTCCGCAGTAAGAATCACAAAATCGCTGTTGATTAATCCCGAATAGCCGCGACGAATTCCTATGCATTCAATTCCATAATACATCGCTGTTCTTGCAACCGCACGGACGACCGCGTTCATGCCGGGCGAATCTCCGCCACTGGTCAAGACTCCAATTCGTTTGATTTTCTTTTCTGTGTTTTCCAAATTAAAAGCCTCCCTTGTTTGTTTTTTGGATAAAAATTATTATAGCGTGTTTCATGTTACAATGTCTAAAAAGCAATCCTCAATGACGATTCTATAGCTTCAAATTTCGTGGGCTTGTCTGAAATTTTAGATTCATGTTCATGGCCAATGAACATACTACGAAAACTCGCTAATGACCTCGCGCTGATGCAAAATAGATTTTCTCGCGACACTCTAAACATCGCTGTAATTTGAAGGAAGTCGCAGAGTATATCAGGAGCGGCATAAAATCCGACAACGATTTAGAAGGCGGGAGCCCCGCTGGCACAGGCATAGAAATTTTTTGCGGGCGCGAATTAATCGGCTTTCATTCTCATTAAAAAATTTTTTGTGCTATATTAATCTCCTAATTTCTAATTACAGTTTTAATTTTAGGAGAGAATTTTATTTTGCCGCGAGTAAAATTAATCGCAGGAATTTTATATCCCAACGAAGAATTATTAAATTGGAGCGTTGATGAACTTTCTAAACTTTGGGGACGGCCGGAAATTTTTTCAGAGCCCGTTCCGTTCGATAAGACGGATTATTATCACGAAATCGCACCGAATTTAATTAGAACTTTTGTATGCTTCCCGGGACTTTTTGACGCGGGCGAATTAGTCGACTGGAAACACGCCGCAATAAAAATCGAGGCCAAGAGCCGCGAGCCAATTCGCGCAGTGAACATCGACCCGGGCTATGTAGACGGAGCAAGATTAGTTTTAGCTTCAACTAAAGACCACGCGCACAGAATTTATTTACGCGACGGAATTTTCGGTGAAGTAACTTTGCGCTATCGTTTCAAAAAATGGCAGAGCTTCGATTATACTTTCCCAGATTTCGCCAGCGGAGTTTATGACGAATTTTTAACACAAGTCCGCCGCATGTGGCTTCAAGAAGTCAAGTAGGAATTAGGAGTTAGGAAGTAAAAATGAAAAAAAAATTTTTGATTTTAATTTTCGCTTTCATAATTTCAAATTTGTGTTTTGCGTCGGAGGCCGACTGCCAGTCGGAGCTTGCAAACTGGAAATTAAAAAGCGAATTTATTCAGCCTTTAATCCCAAGCGCAAATTCCGAAGATTTAGGGCAAGTCGTCTATCGAACTTACGAACGAGAATCTCCGCGTGGCGTTCTTGAAATTATTTGGACCGAAGGCAAAGGCACAGAAAATCTTTATATCCCGGCAAACGTTGACGACTCTAAAAAATTATTTCCGGGAGCTGAATATAAAATTCTTGAAATCGAAAACCACAAAGCAATTTTAGAAAATCAATCCGACAGTCGGTCTCCGACACATTTGCCGCTTGCACTTGCCATTCAAGTCGATGATAATGTCATTCTTAATTTAGAAAGTTCTTCACTTAATCAAGAAGAGCTAATCTCAATCGCAAAGGAGATATTATCATCGTGGAATTTTACAAAGTCGGACTAGTTCCCGGCCCCGTGAGCGTTCCTGAAGACGTTCGCAAGGCTTGGGATTTTGATTTCGCAAGCTCGGATTTAGAAGACGAATTTTTTAATCTCTATCACGAAAATCAAATCTTAATTCAAAAAATTCTTCACACGAATAACGACATCACAATCACTTCCGGCGAAGCTATGTCAATTTTGTGGGCTTCGCTAAAATGCACTCTCAAGGGGGGAGAAAAAATTTTGGCCGTCTCGTCCGGACTTTTTGGCGAAGGCTTTGCGGACATGGCTAAAACTTTCGGAGCTGAAGCTGAAGTTTGCGCTTTCGATTATGATTCAGTTCCAGAGCCGGAAAAAATTTATGAACACGCGAAAAAATTTTCTCCCAAAGTCATAACCGCTGTTCATTGTGAAACACCTTCAGGCACGCTTACACCATGCTTGAAAGAAATTGGCAAAATTGCTCACGAAGTCGGCGCGTTGTTCGTTGTTGACTTTGTAGCAAGCGCCGGCGGGGAAGCGCTCGACGTTGACGAGGCCGAAATCGACATAGGACTTTGGGGAAGCCAAAAAGTTTTATCGCTGACGCCTTCGCTTTCAATCGCGACAATTTCAAAACGTGCTTGGGACGTCATCGAGAGCGTGAACTACTCCGGCTATGAAGCTTTCAAAGATTGGCGCGACGTCGAAAATAAAAAATTCATGCCTTATACTCACGATTGGCACGCTATGAAAGCTCTTAACATTTCGCTTTTAAAAATCATGAACGAAGGACTTGAAAACGCAATCGAACGTCATGAACGCGCTGCGAGATTATGCAGGGAGCTTGGACGCGAGATAGGGCTGAAACTATTTCCACGTGACGAAAAATTTTCTTCACCAACCGTAACGGCGTTTTATGTCCCTGAAAAATTTTTGTGGCCCGAATTTGATTCAAAACTTCGTGAACAGGGCCTCGCGGTCGGAGGCAATTACGGCAAACTCGCAGGGAAAGTTTTTAGAATTGGACACATGGGTAGCCAAGCTGATGACGAACTTGTAAGAAAAGGCATGAACATTATTAAAAAAACAGTTAAGAGTTAGGAATTAGGATTTTTTCACTCCTCAACTTCTCACTCCTAATTGTATAATTATTCATCATTTCTCAAATTATAAAAGGAGTTTTTATTTTTTATGTGCCACTCTCAACAGAATACTCTTCTGTCTGACCCGTCGGTACAGTCAGAAGCAGAAAAAAATCTTTTTGAGACTATAACGCAGTTAGGCAACAGCGCAATCCTTATTCTTTTGCGCGACAATGGCAAGCATGAAGCCGTTTATGTATCGCCCGAATATGCGAAAATGATGGAAGATACTCCAGAAAATATAACTCGATTTAACGAGGCTGGCGACTTTCGCGAAGTTATTTATCCGGACGATTGGCCAGTCGTGCAATATATACTAGAAAATCATGAGGCACCGGATAAATCTAAACAGATTCAAATTAGAAAAATCACAGCTAAAAATAATATTATCTGGTGCAAAGTCCATTATGCTTTTCTGACTGTGGGAAACAAAAATTATATATATCTGACGTTCGAAGATATCACGCTGTTTAAAAATATGGAAACTAAAGTCAGATCTAGTTATGACTCTATCGGACAAAATTTTTATCATCATGACAAACTAACTTTGGGAATATTCCGCGTAAATCTGACTCTCGATATTCTTGAAGAAGTTAAAGGCCGCGACCTCTTTAGCTCTGATAGTAATCAAACTGTTTTCTCTGAATTCATGAACAAGCGCGCACGAAATTATATTAACTTTATCGAACGAAAAAAACTCCTTGAAACTTTCAACACCGACAATTTAATTGACATTTACATAAAAGGACGCGTTACTAGCAGGCAAGTTCTTCTTTCAAGACGCGAAAACGGAAATATTTGTTACGTCGAGTTCGCCGCAATCATGACGCGTAACCCCGTAACCGGTCATATCGTAGCCTTCATAAGCGAACGCGAGTGCAATAATTCAAAAGTCTATCAAACAATCGTAGATAAAATTCTCGCGCGACAATTTGAAATGATAGCTTACATGGCCATAGGCAGTTATCATATTACGGTTAGCGAGGATTTGCAGGAAGGCAGCATTTTACCAAAACTCTTGCATGAAACTTTCAGCTCTTACATTAACGAAGAGATTGTTCCGATTTTGCACGGCACCGAAGAACAAATTCACGCGATGGCCGATTCGCTTTCACAGGACGCTATCGCCTTTGGAACTCAAAAAAATTCTATTTACGAAGTCAATATAGCCTGCTCAATCGAAGGCAAAATTTTTTACAAGCAATTTAATTTTTACGCGGTCAATCCGGGATTTTATATTATTCTTGTTGCCGACACCACTCGGCTTTATCGCGAACAGCAAGAACGCAGCGAACAACTTGAAGAAGCCCTCGAACTTGCTCAAAACGCTATGCAGCAGGCACGCAAAGCTAATTCGGCCAAGAGCGAATTTCTCGCGAACATGTCTCACGAAATCCGAACGCCTATTACCGCCGTCTTAGGCATGAACGAAATGATAATCCGTGAGAGCAAAAGCGATAGTATCACGACTTATGCCCGAAACGTCGAGAGTGCCGGCAAAAATCTTCTTTCTATAATTAATGACATTCTCGACTTTTCTAAAATCGAAGCTGGCAAAATGGAAATTGCGGAGAGCGATTATAAATTAAGTTCCGTTCTTAATGACGTTACTAACATGATAATCTTCAAAGCGCGTCAGAAAGATTTGAAATTTAATGTCAAAGTTGATGAGACGCTTCCGGATTGTCTTTACGGCGATGAAGTTCGAGTGCGTCAGGTTGTTACAAATATCTTGAATAACGCGGTTAAATATACTCACGAAGGCAGTGTGTCTTTGACAGTGTCTGGTGAAAAGATTTACAACGAAACAGGACGCGGAATCGTTAATCTTGTCTTCAAAGTTCAAGATACAGGGATCGGAATTAAAGAAGAAGACCTCCCGAAGTTGTTCAAAAAATTTGAGCGTGTTGACCTCGTTCAAAATAACACTGTCGAAGGCACGGGGCTTGGACTTTCAATCACGCAAAACTTGCTTCAGCTTATGCACGGTGAAATTGACGTTGAAAGCGTTTATGGCGAAGGCTCGACTTTTGTAATTTTCTTGCCGCAAAGGATAACTTCAGAAGACCCCATCGGCAACTTCCATGACAAGTTCGATCGTTATGTTCACAACATGAAAGCCTATCACGAATCTTTCAAAGCGCCTGAAGCTAGTGTTCTTGTCGTTGATGACACGGACATGAACTTGACTGTAATCGAAGGACTTTTGAGCAAAACTGAAATCCAACTTGAAACGGCCAAGAGCGGAGCGCAAGCGATTGAGCTAACTCAAAAATCGAAATATGATTTAATTCTCATGGATCAGCGAATGCCTCAAATGGACGGCACTCAAACGATGAATAACATAAAAGCGCAACTTGACGGCTTGAACGTCGATACGCCTTTTATATGTCTGACTGCCGACGCCGTAAGCGGAGCGCGAAATAAATATCTCGAAGAAGGATTCACGGATTATCTTTCTAAACCCGTCGAAGGCCCTACGCTCGAAGCAACTTTAATAAAATATCTCCCGCAAGAAAAAATAATTTTGCAGGATAAGACAGCTCCTGACGATTCAGATGACGAAACTGAAACTCAATCAGAGCTTCGAGAATTTTATTCTCACACTGAGGGCTTGAGTTATTCCGAAGCAATTAAGAATTGCGCAACAGAAGAAATTTTAGCGAAGACTCTTCAACAGTTCTGGAACTCAATTAATAATAATCTTCGCGACATTGAAAAATTTTTCAAAGAAGAAGACATTCATAATTACACAATTAAAGTTCACGCTCTAAAGAGTTCAGCAAGATTAATAGGAGCGTCAGAGCTTTCTGCGCAGGCGGCTTATCTCGAAGACTGCGGCAATAATCACGACGTCGCCTCTATTCAAGACCTGACTCCGGAACTTTTGAATAATTACAAAATCTATCTCGAAAGGCTCGCGCCGCTTTATAAACAGGACGACAACGCCGAATTAATTTCAGTAGAGCGACTTCACGAAGCCTATGAAGCAATCAAAGAATTTGCCGCGATGTTCGACAGCGACTCTATAGACGGGATTGTTGCAATGTTGCGCGAATATCGAATCCCTGACGACGAAGCAGAGAAGTTTAATTTAATTGCAACTTGTGCCGACGGTGCAGACTGGGCCGGCCTCGAAGAAGCTTTGAAAGACAAGTAGGAATTAGGAAGTAGGAAGTTAAAAAAATTAAAATGAAAGGAGAGTTTGAAGATAAAAAATGAAACCAAAAATTTTATATATCAGCGACAGGCCGTCAATGGCTGCGGACATGTTAATTAAAAATCTCGCTGATACTTTCGAGATTACGCGAGCGCGTTCGACTGATGAAGTTTCAATTCCAAAAATTATTTTAGTAAATCTCGCTGGACTTGAAAGCACCGAACGAACCGGCGCCGTTAGAAATTCAAAAATTTTTTTACTTGGGAATCAAGCTGAAATTGACACAGCTAAAGATAAATTTACAGAAGCGGAATTTTTCGTGAAGCCTTTCAACGCTAACGAAATTCGCACAAAACTTTCAGAACTTACACAAAATAACGGAGGTAACATGAAAACTATTTTACTTGTTGACGATGACGCGGTTATGATTCGCACTTTGCGAGAAGGTCTCAGCACTTCCTACAAAGTTTTGCCCGCAAACGGAGGAGCAAACGCTTTGAAAATTTTAGCGCGAGTTAAACCGGATCTGATTTTGCTCGATTACGAAATGCCCGAAATGAACGGCCCACAAGTCCTCGAAGCTCTTCGTGCAGACCCTGCGACCGCTGAAATTCCGGTTATGTTCCTGACGGCCAAGACCGACGCAAGCAGCATTGAGAAAATCGAAGCTCTGAAACCTCAAGGCCACATGTTAAAGACATTGCCGCTTGGTGAAATTAAAGGAATTATTCAAAACTTCTTCGACGCGTGAAAAGGCAAGTAGGAATGAGGAAGGAGAAAGTAGAAAGTTTTTTTGTCGCGATTGTTGTTTGTACTTCCTACTTCCTAACTCCTAATTCCTAATTGTCTCTTTTACGCTATAATTAAGAAAATCAAAATTTCACAATAATTAAAAATTACAAGGGAAGGTGTTTTTCAAATGGGGGCACGTAAACCCGAAGACACAAGGAGCTTCGCATTATGTGCGCACGGAGGAGCAGGCAAAACTTCTTTCGCCGAAGCTATGCTCTTCGACAACGGCAATATAACCCGCATGGGTTCTGTAGAAAATGGTAACACTGTCAGCGATTTCCAATCCGAAGAACAAAAACGAAATATTTCCATCAGCACTTCTTTAATGACGTTTGAACGCAAAGGCAAAACTTTCTACGTTCTTGACGCTCCCGGCTATGCTGACTTCACTGGCGAAATGAGCGCAGCTATCAGAGTTGCAGACACAGCCGTAATTTTAGTCAGTGCTGTCGGCGGCATCGAAGTTCAAACTAGCCGCGCTTGGGAATATGCGAGCCATCATAATGCGCCAGTCGCGTTTGTGATTTCAAAAATGGATCGTGAGAACGCCGACTTTGATAAAGTCCTTGAAGACATTAAATCGCAATTCTCTCAAAACGCTCTGCCTGTGTTCCTGCCTATAGGTTCAGCAGACAAGTTCAGCGGCGTTACTGACGTTCTTAAAGGCGAAGACTCGGACGCTAAAGAAGCGTTAATCGAAGCCGCCGTCGAAATGGACGACGAATTAATGGAGAAGTATCTCGAAGGCGAAACAATCGCCGAAGCCGACATTGAACGAACTTTGAAAAAAGCCATTGCCGCAAAGCGAATTATGCCCGTGTTCGCGACGTCTTCAACAATGAACATCGGCGTTAATGAGTTCATGGACTTCGTGGCGGATTACTTCCCGTCGCCTGTCGATATTGGAGCCATTGAAGCCTTTGACGGTGATAATAAAGTCATGGTTGAGCCGAAACTTGACGCTCCGTTCTCGGCTTTGTGCTTCAAAGTCATGGCTGACGCTTTTGTCGGAAAACTTTCTTTCATTCGCGTTTACTCTGGAAAACTTTCAAGTGAAGGCACGAATATTTACAACGTCAACAAAGGCGAAGAAGAAAGAATCAGCTCTTTCAAATTAATGACGGGCAAAGACGGCAAAGACGTTAAAGAAGTCATTGCGGGTGACATCGTAGCAATTCCAAAACTTCAAAGCGCGAAAGTCGGCCACACGCTCGCGACTAAGGGCGGATTTTCGGCAAAGTTCCCGCATATTGAGTTCCCGAAACCGGTTTATAGCGTCGCTGTTATCGCAAAGACCAGAGCCGACGAAGATAAATTAGGCAACGCGATTTCAAAAATCCTCGAAGAAGATCGCTCGCTGACATTCGAGAAGAACGCAGAGACCCGCGATAATGTTCTTTCAGGCATGGGCGATATGCACATTGATATAGTTCTTGCGAAAATGAAAGAGCGTTACGGCGTTGACCTCGATACAAAGACTCCGCAGGTTCCGTACCGTGAAACTATTCGCAAAATGTCCGAAGCTCAAGGCAAACACAAGAAACAGTCCGGCGGTCATGGTCAGTATGGAGACGTTTATATTCGTTACAGACCGTTAGAGCGCGGCGCGGGCTTTGAATTTATAGACAGTGTTGTCGGCGGAGCAGTGCCGCGAAACTTTATCCCCGCGGTTGAAAAAGGACTTCGTGAATACATGGTCGCAGGCCCGTTAGCAGGCTTCCCGGTCGTGGACTTCAGCGCGGAACTTTACTACGGTTCTTATCACGACGTTGTTAGCTCCGAAATGTCGTTCAAACTCGCGACAAGACTTTCATTCAAGAAAGGAATCATGGACGCGAACCCAGTTTTGCTTGAGCCGGTTATGGACGTCGAAGTTACAGTGCCTGAAAGATTCATGGGCGACGTTATGGGCGACTTTAACTCACGACGCGGCCGTATCATGGGAATGGAAGGCCATGGGAAATTGCAAGTTGTCAAAGCGCAGTGCCCGCTCGCGGAGATGTTCCGTTACGCGATAATCTTGCGTTCAATGACCTCGGGCGAAGGAACGTTCTCAATGGAATATTCGCACTATGAAGAAGTTCCGGGCGACATTGCAAAGAAAGTCATCGCCGCTCACAAAAAAGAAGACGAAGACGAAGAATAATTTTAATGAAGATTTTGGGAATGAGGGATTAAAAAATTTCTCATTCCTTATTTTTGTGCTTTAAAAACGAAATGAAAAAATATTTTTTACTTGCTCTTTTAGCTCTTTTAGTTTTAATCGCGGTTGCTTATAAATTTCTAATGCCTGACGATAAATTACAGTTTTTTCGCGTAGGCGTTGAATGCGATCATGCGCCTTATAATTGGGAAGAAGATGCTCCAACTGAAAGTAATTTCCCGCTATCGAACAATGAGGGATTTTATGCCGAAGGCTATGACGTTCAAATGGCGGCTCTGGTTGCTAAACAACTCGGAGCGAAAATTGTATTCAAAAAAATTGCTTTTGACAATTTAATAAAGGCTCTAACCCGACACGAAATTGACGCGATTTTCTCAGGCATGGTTGACACTGACGAGCGAAAAAAAAATATATCGTTTTCAATACCATACGAGGTTAGCAAAGTTGAATACGCTGTACTCATAAATAGAAATAGCAAATATGCAGACGCCGAATCTATTAAAGAACTTGAAGGCGCGAAAATGCTCGCTCAAACAGGCTCCCGCTTCGATGACGTTATTAAGCAGATCCCTAACGTAAATCATTTTCCCCCACTGATGACACAACAAGAAATAATTGAAGAAGTTCGTAATTTCAAAGTAGATGGCACTGTCGTAAATTATGATACAGGCTTGTCATACTCAAAAACTTATAGCAGAGAACTCAAAGTGCTAAGATTTTCGGAAGGAAACGGTTTTGACCTTGGCTTTACGGGTTTGTGTGCCGGAGTACGGAAGGCCGATACGAAATTGCTACAGTCTATCAACGATGCTATAAATGAAATCTCAACGAGAGAGCGTCGGAGGATTATGGATCACGTCATTACGAGAGAATGGGAACGAACTTCACGTAAATCAAACGAGAAATAATAATTATGACGCAATCTGAAATTGACGCCAAGAGTCTCGAAAACGCAAAACAATTTTTTATCAGCGGCAATGTTAATCGCGTCGAAGTCGGAACGCTAAAAGGACTGCAAGCTATTCACAAAGCTTTTTTCGATGGACTTTATGATTTTGCCGGGCAAGTCCGCACACAGAACATCGCGAAGGGAAATTTTCGTTTTGCTAATTGCTTGTATTTAAGAGAAGTCCTCGCGGCGGTTGAAAAAATGCCGGAAGAATCTTTTGAAGACATAATCGCGAAGTATGTTGAAATGAATATAGCTCACCCGTTCATGGAAGGCAACGGCCGAAGCACTCGTATATGGCTCGACATGATTTTGAAAAAAAGACTTGGCAAGGTCGTCGAGTGGGCTAAGATAGACAAGACCGCTTACTTGCAAGCAATGGAGCGCAGCCCCGTTAATGACCTTGAAATTCGTTTCTTGATACAAAAAAATTTAACTGACAAAATCGAAGATAGAGAAATAATTTTCAAAGGTATCGAACAATCTTATTTTTACGAACAGTGAAATAAAAAATAAGTAACCGCTAATAAATCTCCTGCTCCTCCGGGACTTACATATTCAGAAATTAAATCGCAGTCAAATTTATAAATCTCTTCAATCGTTATTCCATTTTTAATTAAATCGGCGGCTCGTTGTCGAACTTGTTCGGCGGTTTTGATGTCGCGACGTGAAATTATATTCGTGTCGTGAGCTTCCGCCATTATGTGAATTAATGTGAAGGCCAACGCGTCATTCAAATTCAGACCCTGCGACAAATAATTTTTCAGAGCCGGCAAAGAATTTTTAATCACAATCGGATAACCTGCTTCAGCTTCGCCGCGTATGCCCGTAATACCGTGTTCAATATAAACGCGTTCGCCCTTCGTCAAAAATTTTTTATCTTTCTCATGAACTCCCGCAAAATCTTTTTCACAAATTCCCGCGCAAATTTTCGCAGCCGTGTTCGCAACATCTTCGGGCGTGAAAGAAATTTTTTCCCCTGCTAGATACCCCGCCGCCGCACTTAATAATCCCAATGAAAAAATTTCTCCTTTATGAGTGTTAATGCCATTCGTTGCAGCGAACATTTTTTTTTCGGCTTCGATTCCGATTTGGCGAATTATGGGGAAGAGATTTTGAATTTCTTCAGCGTCATTAAAACTTTCTCCGGCTCGCGCAAACTCTTCAAATGAACCTCGCAATGCCGCGGCGCTTTTTATAAAAGTAAAGAAGCCCATATCTCTATGAGCTCCTGAATTATTTCGATCGACAAGTCCCGGTTTGGGAGTTACTGACACTTCGATCAACATTGCCTCAAGTGCCAGTGTCCCAATTAAACTAGGAGTTAGGAGTGAGGAGTTAGGAAGTTTTGTTTTTTCGTTCCTACTTCCTACTTCCTCGTTCCTACTTGTTTTAATCTCCCCAGTCGTCATCGTCGTCATACATTTGGCTGTCATCGTCTTTGATGCTAAGTTCGTGGCCCATGAGTTTGTTCCAAAGGATTTTCACGCGCCAGACAAGTTTATAGGCAGCCGGTATCGACAACATTGCTAACATTCCTCCGGCAATTAAGCCACCGATAGCGACGACCGCGATCGGGCGTTTCATTTCCGAACCGCGCCCAGTTGAAAGCAACGGCAGCAACGATACGACCGATGTAACGACCGCCATCAAGAGCGACTTGAATCGAACGTGGCAAGCTTCTTCAACGGCCTTATAAGGGTGAGTACCCTTCAATCTTAAGACTTCCGCGTAATCGACAACGACAATCGCGTTATTAACGACCATTCCGACTAACATAATCATGCCGATTAAAGCAAAAATCGAAATATTAACATCAGAGATTAACATCGCGGGAACAACTCCGATAGCAGCCATTGGAACCGTAGCGAGAATTACAGCGCTGTAAATCCAGCTTTCCAAAATTGCAGCGACTACAAGATACGTAACCACGATAGCGATAATGAGTGTTCTAATTAATTCTGTGAAATTTTCGGCCATGTCTTCTTGTTCACCACCGAAATTAATCGTAACGCCCTCGGGAATTTCCATTGAATCAACTAATTCTTTCATTCGGGCGTTGCCTTCGCCTGACGTTATATAACGAACGTCCCCCGTAATAACGACTGCGCGCTGACGTTCAACCCTTCTAATCTCTGTGGGCGAATCGCTCCACGCTATGTCAGTCATTTCGTCAAGTGGCACAAGTCCATAACTCGTCATAATCGGAAGTTCGTGAGCAGTGAATATGTCGCTAGCTTTCTCTCGGCTAATTCGTGCTTTGATGTCGTATTCGTAACCGCCCTGACGGAATTTTCCAGAGTCGCGTCCGATTAAATAGCCTCGAACGACGCTCGCTAAGTCCGAAATATTTAGACCGAGCGGAGCAAGTCGCCAACGAATCGGCTTCACTTGTAATTCAGGCTTGCCCATTTCCATTTCTGTTTTTAAGTCTCGAACGCCTGGAACGTTTCGACCACGTGCGCGAATTTCTTCAGCGAAGTTATAAAGAACGTCTAAGTCTTCGCCTTTAACTTGAATTTCGATAGCGTTGCCGAAGCCCGAACGTGTTGCTGCGATTGCGACTTGAACGCCGGGGAGCTGCGTCAGCCATGGGCGAATCTTGTCAGCAAAGTCTTGCGTCGAAGGTCTATCTGGGTCATCGTTGAGATACAAAGCTACTTGAGCTTCGCTGATAGAATTGCTCCTCATTGAGCCTGCTACAGTTGAGACGACGTGATTAACATATTTTTTTTCGGGCAACTTGTTTATATAATCTTCAACTTGATAGACTAAGTCCGCGGTCTTGTGAATCGAAGAGTTATTATCGAGCGTCAGCGTAATTCTGACTGTGCCATCATCAGTCGCCGGAGTAAACTGCGTTCCTATGAAGCCACCGAGCTTCAATGAGCCGTAAGTCGCAAGAATTGTGAACACTATCGTTAAGAACGGGAATTTCATAGCTACGTGAAGGATTATATAGAACATATCGCGGAAGCCGTTGAAAATCCAATTCCACCACCCAGTCAAAATCTTTCCGATTAAAGGCAGCTCGCCTGAATCATTTTGTTTCTTTTTCATTCGCGCGGCCAAGCACGGAGTAACCGCCATCGTTACCCAAAGAGAGAAAGCTGTAGCGTAAACGATCGTAACGGCGTAAGGCTTCAGGAATTGTCCCGCGATCGTTGACATCAAGGCGACCGGCATAAAGACGCCTAAGTTTGTCAAGACGCCCGCAAGAACTGACATAGAAATTTCTACCGTGCCTTCTTCGGCGGCCTCAAAAGCTCCGTAGCCCATATCGCGAAATCTATAAATATTTTGAATTATCAAGATCGCGTTCATAACTAACGTTCCCATTGAAAGAGCAAGGCCGAGCGTACTCATAAGATTCAGCGTGTAGCCGTGAATCTGCAACGGAACGAACGTAGCTGCAAACGCAACAGGCATTGAGAACGCGACGATGAACGTAGCGCCGAATCGGCCTAAGAATAAATAAATTACAAGAGCCGTGAGAGCAATTCCAATTAACGTGTCGCGAATGATGTTTTTGACTGCGCTCTCTACAAATCCAGTGTCATCGTAAGTATATTCATATGTGAAATCAGGATAGTCGCGCATTGTGCGGGTCATAAGACGCTTGATTAATCTTCCGGCTTCAACGACGTCAGCATTAGAACGCGGGCTTATTCGTAACTGTACAACGGGTTTTCCGTCCGCACGCGCCATACTTCGTTGATCTTCTTCACCGTCAACAACCTCGCCAAGCATTGAAAGTCTTACAGGTTGGCCCGTCGGAGTCGGAATCAAAATATTTTCAAGTTGTTCAACGTCGTTAAACTCGCCCATAAGTCGCAAAGAAACTTCATCTTTACGCTGCGTTACATAACCTGAAGGCGTCGTCTGGTTGTTCGCCGCTACGACGTTGCAGACTTGCATGTAAGTTATTCCGTAATCGCTCAAGGCCGCAGGGTCAAGATTAATATGAATTTCTCTGTCTCTACCGCCGCTGACGTCAACTCTTCCTACACCGTCAACACGAGCGACAACAGGCTGAATTCTGTCCTCGATCATTTTTTTCGCGGTCTTTTCTGGCATACTTGACGAGAACGAAATTATCAAGAACGGCTGTGCGCTAATATCAAATTTACTTGAGACAGGTTCGTCGGCGTCGTCAGGCAGATCCGGGACTTTAGCCTTGACTTTGTTGTTGACGTCAACGAGAGCTAAGTCTGGATTTGTTCCGGCCTCCATTTCTACAGCGACCATTGAAGTGCCTTCGAGTGAGTAAGTCGTGAGCGATTTCAAATTTTCAAGGTCAGCTAGAGCGTCTTCAAGAGGCTTGCTGATTAGCTGCTCGATTTCATTCGGGCCTGCGCCGGTGTAAGTCGTTCGGACAAGAACGAAAGGAAATTCAACATCGGGATAAAGAGTGACGCCGAGCGTGAAATAGCTTGAAATTCCAAGCAAAATCCATATAACAACAGAACACCCGGTGAAGACCGGGTGATAAATACAAAATTTTACGAAGCCACGCATGAATTACCCCTCGTTAGAATTATCTGAATTATTTTTGCCGGCAAGGTCAACTTTTTGAATTATCTCCGCGCCGTCGTATAAAACTCTATTGCCGCTTGTGATTAAGTCATCGCCGGGTTTAAGTCCTGATGTAACAACAACACGACCTTCACGGCCTTCGCCGGTTGTGATTTTTGTAAGTTGAGCTTTGTTGCCCTTCGCAAGATACACCGACTGTACGTCGCCGCGGTAGATAACTACGTTTGACGGAATCACAACGACATTTTGCTGACTCGAAACTCGAAAACGGCCTTCGACGTAAGTGCCCGGCAAAATCCCGGAGTCCTCCGGCAGTCCGACAACAACAGGATATAAACCAGAGCCACTTTGAGCTTCGGGGCTTGTACGTTTGACCCAGCCTATATGCTTCACGCCGTCAACATAAATTTCAACGGGAGTGGATTTATTAATTTTCATGATGTCTTTTTTCGAGACCATAAGCTCGGCTTCCATTTCCTTAGGATCAACGATTGAGAGCAAAGGCACGCCGGCTTCAGCGATTTCGCCCGGCTCGACGTTACGCGCTGCGACAATGCCGTTAATACTTGCTTTCAAATTTGTGCGCTGTAATGTCGATTGCGAAGACCTTAAAGTAGCCTCGGCAGTTTTCATTCGTGCGTACGCTGAATCAACTTCGCTTTGAGAAATTCCGCCTTTTGCGTTTAATTGCTTTAATCTGTTGTAATTTAATTTTGCTTCGTCATATGTCGATTTTCCTGATTGAACTTGAGCACCGCGCGCGGCAACTTGCAACGTGATTAACGTCTGTCCCGCTCTTACGGGGCTGCCGACATCTACAGCTACGCTCTTAACGATTTCACGTTCAAAAGTTGTAATATTTTGTGTGTGAGCGCTTTTCGCCTGACCGTAATAACTGCGCCACGTCTCCCAATTTGAAGTTTTTAATTTTTCCGTTTCTACAGGATATGTATCTACTGTTTGAGTTTCTAGCGAACGCAGATTCGCAGCGGCTTGTGCAAGTTTAGCTCGAACTTGTGTGGCAACGAGAACACCAACCCCAATAACCGCCAGAACCCATAATAAAAGTCTGATACGCGTGAAAAACTTGAGCATTAAAAAAAATCACCCCTATGCAAATTTTTAACAATATAACATAGGAGTTAATAACATACGATTTTGAAGAATTTATGAAAAATCAATTTCAAAAACAAAAGCTTACTTTTTGAAGCTCCCACCCAACACACAGCGTTCGAGCGCGCTCTACTTGACTTCAAGCTGCCTTCAATCATTAAAATAAAAAAAATTTTTTCATGAAGGAGTTTTGAAATCACATGACGGAAGTAAAAAAAAATCTCAGTGTGTTCCCACTTGGAAATCCTAACGACGCTTACGCACAATTTTTTGACGGTCAAAGCTACCTCGCCATGCTCTCAAAAGAACAAGTAATAATCGCGAACGTTACCTTTGAACCCGGCTGCCGAAATCATTGGCACATTCATCACGCTGAAAAAGGCGGCGGACAAATTTTAATTTGCGTTGCTGGACGCGGATATTATCAGGAATGGGGCAAGCCTGCTCGCGAATTAAAACCCGGCGACGTCGTGAACATTCCTGCGAACGTTAAGCATTGGCACGGCGCAGCGGAGGATTCTTGGTTTCAACATTTGGCCGTCGAAGTCGCGGGCGAAAAAACTTCTACTGAATGGTGTGAACCTGTATCAAAGGTCGGCTGAAAACTAGCGGCTGTTGTGAATTTTAAAATTCAAGCCCTTTAGGGCTTTTTTTTATTCACTGCTCAAATTATAATTAAAAACACATTTAGAAATTCAATGAGAGAGGATTGTTATATTGAACGATATTTTGACAGCCCCGTTTTTGGTCGAGATGGTTCGCACAGCTACGAACATGTATAATCACGGTTGGGACGAACGCAACGGAGGCAACATTTCATTATTATTAAGCGAGGCTGAAGTCAGCGAATATTGCAATATCACAAAGATTTTACGAACGATACCAACTGGATTTAGCGCGCCGGAGCTTGACAACCGTTACTTTCTTGTAACAGGGACTGGCAAATATTTTAAAAATATACAATACGCTCCTGATGTAAATTTAGGAATTGTAAAACTTGTTGACGGTGGTAAGAACGCGCAATTATTGTGGGGCTTTACGGACGGAGGCACGTTTACAAGCGAATTTCCGACGCATATAATGAGCCACGCAGCAAGATTGAAAGTAAATCCAAAAAATCGCGTTATAATGCACTGTCACCCAACAAATTTATTAGCTATGACATACGTTCATACGCTTGACGAAAAAGAATTTACAAAAACACTTTGGCGAATGTGCACAGAATGTATAGTTGTATTTCCTGACGGCGTGAACGTTTTACCGTGGATGTTATGCGGAACTAACGAAATAGGCGAAGCCACCGCCGAAAAAATGAAAACTGCGCGCTTAGTTGTATGGTCTCAACATGGTCTATATGGCGCTGGAGCTGATTTAGACGAGGCTTATGGCTTAATCGAAACTGCCGAGAAGGCCGCAGAGATTTACATGAAAATAGCTCATCTTCCAATAATAAATACAATTACAGATGAACAACTGCATTTACTTGAAGGAAGATTCGGCATAAAAGCTCGTGAGGGCTATTTGAAAATCAATTAAGGAGGAGTTTATACAATGGCATCACGTATCGTACTCAACAATATTTCCTATCATGGAAAAGGCGCAATCGAAAACATTGCTCCGGAACTGAAAGCACGCGGAAAGAAAAAAATTTTTGTGTGCACTGACGCAAGTTTGGTGAAATTTGGTGTTTCCAAAAAAGTTACGGACCTACTTGACAAAGCCGGCCTTGCCTACGAGGTTTACAGCGACATTAAACCAAATCCAACGATTGAAAATGTACAAAATGGCGTCGCTGCATTTAAAAAAGCACAGGCGGATTCGATAGTAGCTATTGGCGGCGGTTCAGCAATGGACACGGCTAAGGCGGTTGGAATCATAATCAACAATCCCGAATTTGCTGATGTTCGTTCGCTTGAAGGTGTTGCACCGACAAAGGCCCATGCTGTTTTCACAATTGCAGTTCCGACAACGGCTGGCACGGCTGCGGAGGTTACAATTAACTACGTCATTACAGACGTTGAAAAGAAGCGCAAATTTGTATGTGTCGATACAAACGACATTCCTGAAATTGCAGTTGTTGACCCGGACATGATGTCTTCAATGCCAAAAGGCTTGACCGCATCAACAGGCATGGACGCTCTAACACACGCAATCGAAGGCTATATTACAAAGGGCGCTTGTACAATCAGCGACATGTTCCATCTTGAAGCAATAAAATTGATAAGCCACAGTTTGCGTGGAGCAGTTGCAGGAACCCCTGAAGGCCGTGAAGGCATGGCTTTAGGTCAGTATATTGCGGGCATGGGATTTTCCAATGTTGGATTAGGAATTGTGCATAGTATGGCACACGGACTTTCAGCTCTCTATGATACGCCACATGGCGTGGCATGTGCGATTATCCTTCCTTACGGGCTTGAATACAACGCGCCTGTAGCGGGCAAACGTTATCGCGCAATTGGTAAGGCGATGGGTGTTGATGGTATCGACTACATGAACGACGACGAAGCAGCAACCGCAACGATCGCCGCAGTTAAAAAGCTATCTGCTGATGTTGGGATTCCTGCGGATCTGAAGGGTATTCTCAAAGAAGAAGATGTTCAATTCCTTTCAGATAGCGCCTACGCTGACGCTTGCTGCCCTGGTAATCCAAGAGATACAAACGTCGAAGAAATTAAAGCGCTCTATCGCAGCATGATGTAGTTTTTACAAGGGATTAGGAGTAAATTTTTCTTAATCCCTTTTTTCTTGCAATTTTTCTAAAGTCCCTTGATATTCAAGCCTGTATTTGTTCCAAATGAAGCCCGGAACGCCTTTTATAAAAAATTTTCGTTGAAACTCATTTTGCCATTCGCGAATAAAATTTTGGTTGATGTATTCAGCAATTCGCGGCGCAGTCTGAATTAGAAATGCCTCTGAATTATTGGCAGCAGTGATTTTACGAATAAAACGTTTGATATTAATTGCAATATTTTCTTCACGTTCAACAAAACCGTTATCGCCACAAATTGGACAGTTGCGAGTTAAAATGCTTTTCAAATCCGGACGTTCTCGTTTTCGTGTAAGTTCAACTAAGCCCAGCTGTGTTATCGAAAAAACTCGTGTTTTCAAGCGGTCATGGCTCAAAAATTTTTCAAAACTCTTTAATAATTCTCGTTTGTCCTCGCTAAAATCCATGTCTATAAAATCCACGATCACAATCCCGCCTATTGAACGTAAACGAAGTTGTCGAGCTATTTCTTCTGCTGCTTCAAGATTGGTAGCAAATACAGTATGCCGCATATCGGGAGCACTTGTAAATTTGCCGGTGTTTACGTCAATAACTGTAAGAGCCTCTGTCTGGTCAAAAACTAGATAAGCTCCGCTTCTAAGCCATACTTTGCGGTCAAGAGCTTTTTGAATTTCGCTTTCAATACCAAAATATTCAAAAATTGGTGTAATTTCATTATAAAGTTTTATGTCAGGCTGCTTGGTGAAAAATCTTTCAACAAAGGATTTTGCATTTTCAAATTCTTCTTTGTCATCTATGATTATCTCGTCAATCTGCTCAACAACTTCATCGCGCAAGACTTTCCCTAACGCTCCAGTATCTCGATACAACAAACACGGCGCGGGAGTATTTTTGTATTTCTCTTTAATATCGCGCCATAAATCCAGTAATGAAGCTAAATCTTTTCGCAATAATTCTTCGCTGACATTTTCCGCAGCGGTCCTAATTATTATTCCAAAACCCTGATTTTCTGCGCTTAGAGTATCTGCAATTTGTTTCAATCTTTTTCGCTCATCATTGCTGTTAATGCGCCTTGACACACCTATTTCGTCATTGTTCGGCACAAGCACTAGCCAACGTCCGGGGATTGAAATTCTTGCACTTACACGAGGAGCCTTATTTTTTCGTGCATTTTTTATAATTTGTACAATTAGTTCATTACCAGGCTTTAAGTGCGCTGTTTGCTCATTTTCATTCAAATATAAAAAAGCGTTATGAGGTTCGAGTTTATTTTGTTTTTTTGTCGAAATTGAGACAAAAGCCGCGCTGATTGCAGGCACGACGGTTTCTACACGCGCTTTAAAAATATCGCCCTGCGTTCGTGAAGTTTCAAAGTTGTATTCAATAAAAATTTCTGTAAGTTTTCCATTTTCGAGCAAAGCCACGCGAGACTGTTCGCTCTCTTTTAAGTCAGCAACTATCTTTATGTCGCTCATGACATCTTCACCATATCCAACACACTATCATAAGAACCAATGGCAACACGCACTATATTAATACATTGCCAACCGTCGATTAAGTTGTCTTTTATCAAAGGTTTTATGAAGCTTCCTATGGGATTTTGAGCGGGGTCTTTGATTATAAAACGAAACCAATCGTCAACGAAATCACTTTTTATGATTGAAGGATTATTAAAATGTTGTTGTATATTTGAAAGTGAAAGCACTGCGCTTCTTACGAGATATTCAGCATGAGTACAGAGTTTACCAAGTGAAGGCGAATCTTCAGCAGGAAAAATTACATTAGAAATACAAAATCCTTCTGGGAGAGCTGCGTTCATTCGTTGGATTAGGTCACCACAAAGATTTTCATCAAGATACATATCTACAACTTCAGCAAGCGCAACAACTCCCGCAGGAAGTTCGGGAGCGAAACTGATTTTAGCTCGCGGTGAAAATCCCTGTGTCATAATCAGCTTCAACCCCGCTCTTGACGCGCTTCGCGAAAATATCTGCGCTAATGCAATGTGAGGAACAAAGCAAGCTCCGCCACGTTTTGAATAAATTAATCTCGCTCTCATTCCTCAATCCTGCAAATTAATCCTTATTTGGGTCAAACTCGTTCTCAAGCACGTTTTTGAACTCGTCAAGCGTCATTGAGCCTAAATCACCCTTTGAACGTTCACGAACTCCAACTTTGTTTTCAGCCTGCTCCTTATCACCAACGACTAGCATGTAAGGAATTTTTTGAATCTGTGCATCACGAATCTTGCGGCCAAGCTTCTCCGAGCGTGTATCAACTTCAACGCGCACACCCCACTTATTGAACGTTTCTTGCAATTTCTTCGCGTATTCAATGTGGGTATCAGCGATAGGAATGATTTCAACCTGCACAGGCGCAAGCCAGTAGGGGAAAGCACCTGCGTAATGTTCAATCAAAATTCCCATGAAACGTTCCACACTTCCGAATACAACTCTGTGAATCAAAACTGGAGTATGTTCCGCGCCATCTTCACCAATATATGTAACGTCAAAACGGCCCGGCAACTGGAAATCAAGCTGAATAGTTCCACATTGCCACGTTCTACCGATACAATCTTCAAGATGAAAATCAATTTTAGGCCCGTAAAAAGCTCCGTCACCTGGATTAATCGTATAAGGCGTGTTTGTACTTTCAAGCGCGTCTTTCAAAGCCGCTTCAGCAGCTTCCCACTGTTCATCAGTACCCATCGAGTCTTCGGGCCGTGTCGAAAGTTCAACTGTATATTTGAAGTTGAAAACTTTGGTATAAAAATATTTATCCAACTCCATGATCGCTGTAACTTCTTCTTTGATTTTTGAAGGCTCAATGTAAGTGTGCGAGTCATCTTGTGTGAAACATCTAACGCGCATAAGACCATGCAAAACTCCCGTGCGCTCATGTCTATGAACAATTCCAAGCTCCGCAAGCCTCATCGGAAGCTCTCTATAGCTCCTTAGCTGCGTCTTATACACAAGAATGCTACCGGGGCAATTCATTGGCTTTATTGCATAAGTCTTCTCATCAATCGTAGTGAGATACATGTTTTCACGATAGTGATCCCAATGTCCCGAACGTACCCATAATTGTTGATCCAAAATCTGCGGTGTCTTAATCTCGAGATAGCCTCGTTTCAGGTGCTCTTTACGCCAAAAATTAATTAGCGTGTTCATGATTACCATGCCTTTAGGGTGGAAAAATGGAAATCCCGGACCTTCCTCATGAAGGCTGAATAAATCCAGCTCTTTACCAAGTTTTCTGTGGTCACGCAACTTTGCTTCTTCAAGTCGTTTGGTGTAAGTTTTAAGTTCATCAGGAGTTGCGAAAGCTGTTCCGTAAATCCTTGTGAGCATCTTGTTTTTCTCGCTGCCTCGCCAATATGCTCCCGCGATTGACAACAATTTGAAATTATGGATTTTTGACGCGTCAGGAACGTGAGGCCCTCTGCACAAATCTGCATACTCGCCTTGCTTATAAATTGAGACAGTGGGCGCGTCTATCTCTGAAATCAATTCTGTTTTATATGGATCGTTTGCAAAGAATTTTAGTGCATCTTCTTTTGATAAATCCTCTCGTGAAACTTTCTCGCCAGCACCTGAAATTTTTCGCATTTCTGCTTCGATTTTTGGTAAATCGCTCTCCGTGATTGTCCCAGCTACGTCTATGTCATAATAAAAGCCGTCCTTAATCGCAGGCCCAATTCCAAAATGAGTGCCAGGATACAATCTTTCAATCGCTTGTGCCATTAAGTGAGCAGTGCTGTGCCGCAGAATTTCCAATCCTTCGGGCGAGTCCGTTGTAATAGCTTCGACTTCGCCGCCCTCGTTGACGTTGCGCGACAAGTCCATTAATTCGCCGTTCAACTTCGCTGCGATAACTTTCTTGCCGTCAAGCCCTAACGATTTAATCACATCGTGAAGTGTGGCCGAATCGTTGGCAATCTCGCACGATTTTTCGCCATTTTTAAAATACAACATAAAAATATAAAACCTGCCTTAATTTCTAAACTGAAATTTTTTGAGCAAGTATAACACAACGAGCGAAACGAGATTAGAAAATTTCATTGTGCTATCATATGTTTTCAAAAATTTTGGAAAGAGGCGTTAATTTTTTCACATGACTTTGTTATTAAAAACCGCGTTCGCGCTCTTTGCTGGTTTAATGATGACCAGAGCTTTCAAATATTCCGGCTTCAAATTTCCTGACGTAACGGCGTTTTTGATTGCGGGCGTTCTCGTTGGGCCTTATGCTCTTGGCCGCGTCGGTTTCGGTTTTGATTCTTCAATGGAACTTGCGGACGTTAATATTTTATCAAGCCTAGCTCTTGGCTTCATTGCGTTCGACATTGGCAGCGAGTTCAGAATGGCGCAACTAAAAGAGATGGGCAAGGCCGCGACGTTTATCGGAATTTTTCAAGCTCTTGCGGCTACAATTCTCGTTGACATTGCATTAATCGCTTTAAGCATGAAGCTTGGTGATGACGTTTTGCCCGTCCCTGTAGCAATCACGCTCGGCGCTATAGCTTCGGCAACGGCTCCGGCAGCTACATTAATGGTAGTTCGACAATTTAAGGCTAAAGGCCCGGTTACGGATTTGCTGCTGCCGATTGTCGCTCTTGATGACGCAGCGGGGCTTGTGATTTTCGCGGTCTCAATCGGTGTTGCGCAGGCTATGATCGGCGGCGCGGTGAATTTTGTTTCGATTATCGTTAATCCGTTGATCGAAATCATAAGCTCTTTAATCTTAGGCGCGGTCATGGGATTTTTATTAACGCAGCTTGAAAAATTATTTTTCTCAAATTCAAACCGTCTTTCAATGACGATAGCGTTCGTTATGATGACGATAGCACTTGCTACGCGCGAATTTCATTTTGGGCAACTTCGAGTAGGATTTTCATCACTGCTCGTGTGCATGATGCTTGGAACGATTTTTTGCAACATGTGCGAATATTCGGCCGACATTATGAAACGTTCTGAAAAATGGTCAGCTCCACTTTACGCCGTCTTCTTTGTCTTATCGGGAGCGCGGCTTGAGCTTTCTGTCTTTCAATATCCGTTTGTCATCGCCACGGGACTGATTTATATATTTACGCGTTGCGTAGGAAAATATTTCGGCGCGTCCTTCAGCAGCACGATAATGAACTGTTCCGAGAACGTAAAAAAATATTTAGGGATTACGTTATTCCCGCAGGCCGGTGTAGCTTTGGGAATGGTCGTAAGCGCTCAGGCTCTTGGCGACACGATGGGCGGATTAATTCGCAACATTATTTTATTCAGCGTCTTAGTTTATGAACTTGTCGGCCCTATGCTCACACGAATGGCTTTAATGAAAGCTGGCGAAATTGAACCCGGGCAGCCCGAACAGGTCAACCGAGCACGATTTCAAATTACAAAACACAGAAATTAATATTTCTGATAAAATAGTTGCGCAGTGCTTATTAAGGGAAGAATTCATGGAGGAATTTCAAAATGCGCGTAGTTCAGACGAATATTATTAACGATACAGCAGGCTCTGTCAGCAGACTTGAAAAAGGATTCGTGACGCGCCGTGTTGAAAATCAGTACGTTCATGTTCAAGAGCCTATCATGGTTCAGCGTCCACAAATTGAAGATTTTAATAACATGGTCGTAGTACACGATCAAGTCGAACAATATATTTAATTCAAGTAGGAATTAGGAGTTAGGAAGTAGGAAGTTTAATTTCTTAATCTCTAGTTCCGAATTAAAACAAAAGAAAAAAATTTGAGGAGTCAGGAATTAAATCCCGGCTCCTCGTTTTTAATTTGAATTTCAATTTTTATTTTTCGGGCGCAGGTGCTTCAGGTTTCGGCTGCATTGGTGCGGGCGGAACTTTTTTATTAAGCTCGCGTTGCTTCTTAAATTCCTCAATGCGTTCGAGCTTCTGCGCAAATCTCCACGCGTCAATCTCTTGTTCAAGTTTCTGCATTTTCGCGTAAGTGTCGAGTGCCTTCGCCTTGTTAATCGGCTCGCTTGACATAGCTTCTTCTAAATCGACGCGAAGTTTTGCAAGTTCGACGGCCTTTTCACGAATTTCCTTCGGCATGTCGGGAGTGAAGTTCATTCCTCGAGGGCCTCTGCAACGTCCTTCAAAACCACGCGGGCCGTGTCCTTCAAAATTTCCGTCCGGCTGTCTGAACTGGCGCGGCTGGAACATTCCGGGCTGTCCTTGTCCGTCGAGATCGGGGTGATTAAGCTGCTGCTGGTTGCGATGTTCACGGTTTTCAACGTTCTGAACTTTTCTCGGCTGCGCAAAAGCGGCTGCTGCTCCACAAACTACACACACTACTAACACGATTGCTAATACTTTTTTCATAATTAAAAATACCTCCTAAAAATTTTCTTGATTCAAATTTAATTTAATTTCTGCCTCGCGGCATTTCCGGGCGCTGACCATTGTCGTTAAAGTCCGGTGGTCTTCTGTCATCTGAACGCGGCTTCGGCGGTCTTTTATCTCCGCTCATCGGGGGACGCTTTCCATCTTTCGGTGGCTCGGGCGGCTTGCCTTTCATGTCGCGGCTCATAGGCGGGCGTTGACCCTTCTGAAACTCCTGCGGCGGTTCGGGCGGTCGTTGCGGCTGCGTCTTTGCTTGAGCGATCGGCCTGAATTTCGGATGATCGAAATCGATCTTTATGTTTACGCCTGCGAACGCTGCTCCTGAAACTCCTAAAACTCCTGCAACTGTCAAAACTGCTAAAAATTTTCTCTTCATCTTAAAAACTCCTTTCTAAAAAATCCCTTGCCCTTAATGATGATGCGGCGGGGGTGGCGGCATATGTCCTCTTGGTCCCTGTTCAAAATGTTCCGGCCCTCTGTGAGCGTGATGTCCTCCCGGTCTGTCCCACATATCCGGCTCCGGCGGCCTGTGATACGGGTGATATGCTGGCGGGTGATACCCTCGATGAGGCTCTGGCGGCGGGGGCGGCGGCATGTGCATATCGTGGTGCGGCGGTCCCGGAGGAGGAGGCGGCGGTGCGTCATGATGACGTCCGAAAACAATTTGCACTCCCTCAAGTTCAATTCCTTTTGCTGACGCAGGGCTTGTTCCGTAAAAAACGCTTCCTGCTATTATTAACGTAAAAGCGACTGCTAATTTTTTGTTCCCGTTTTTATTTTTTTTCATTTTGTTCGACCTCCTTGTTTCAACGCTGATAGAATAACAAGAAATTATGAACTCAAAATGAAATTAAAATGAAATTTTTGTGAATTATGAAGGAGATTTTTACATGAAAATTTTAATTGTTGAAGACGAAACATCTATCGCCGAAGTCGTCAGCGCCTATGCAAAACGCGATGGCTATGAAACTGTTATAGCGTCCGACGGCCTCGAAGCTCTTGAAATTTTTGAAAGTGATGAGATTGATTTAATTCTTCTCGATTTAATGCTTCCAAAATTAAACGGCGAAGAAGTTTGCAGACGAGTCCGGGAAAAATCTTCCGTGCCTATCATAATGTTGACAGCGAAATCCGGAGAGTCTGACGTCGTTGAAGGACTAGACACAGGCGCTAATGATTACGTCACGAAACCGTTTAGTCCTCGCGTTCTGATGGCGCGAATCCGTGCGCAGCTTCGCCCGAAAGAAACTCGCGATAATATTGCGTCAGGTGCGTTTGCTGACGGACGAATCGAAATTGACCCCGAACGCGTCGAAATTCGTAAGGACGGAACGCCGATCCCCGTAACGAAAAGCGAATTTTTAATTTTTTCTACGCTTGTGTCAAAACCGATCCGCACGTGGTCAAGAGAAGAGATTATTCGCACGGCATTGGGCGACGATTACGACGGATTCGACAGGACGATCGACACTTACATCAAAAATTTAAGAAAGAAACTCGCCGAGCCCGGTCATGAAAATGGCTGGATAAAAACTGTTTACGGATTCGGTTACAGATTTGACGATGACAAATAAAAGTAAATCTTTGCGACGGCACTTTTTGGCGCTATATGTCCTCTTGGCAGTGTTATGCGGAATTGTTGTGCCTGCGCTTGGAGTTCATTTTAGCGTCAACGCGTTCCGAAATTATCAAATTCAACGACGACAAGCCGATCTTGAAAATCTTGGCGAATCTCTAACGGCTCTTTACGAAGAAGAAGGCGGCATTTGGAAACGTCGGCGAATAATGGACGTTTTGCGGCCGGCTCCTCAATGGGCAGGAATGATTATAGAGTTGCTTGACAGCGAAGGGCATGAAATTTTCACGTTGAAGCCCATGCAAATGAATCATAGAGATCATCATTCAAATAATAATAATGATAACAACAAAATTTTTAATGACGATTCAGAAACCGAACACATGACGCTAAAATTAGGGCATTCAAAAAATATCGGCCGTCTTGAAATTGAGCGAAAAATTCCTAACGGGCGTTATGAACTTTCTTTTATATCGTATCTAACTCGTTATACATTGGCGGGAGCGTTCATTATGATTTTGTTCGCGTGCGGCGTTGGGTGCTTTGTCGCAGAAAGATTAAGCCGGCCTGTTATAAAAGTCATTGACCGCACAAAAAAAATTTCAAAAGGCGATTATGACGTCGAAAAAATTTCTTCCGTTGGAATTTCAGAACTTGATGACTTAACAAAGGGAGTTGAAAATCTTGCGCGCTCTCTCGCTGCTCAAGAAAAACTTCGTCAGCGGCTTATGGTCGATGTTGCTCACGAACTGCGAACGCCGTTGACCGTCGTAAGAACTCAAATTGAAGCAATCGAGGACGGAATTTTAGAGCCGACTCCCGAACGGCTACGCTTATGCTTGAACGAGATTAAACGATTAGGCGGCCTGATTGAAAACGTTGAATCACTGACGCGCCTTGAAGGTGAGACAATCGAACTTCACATAGAGAAAACAGAAATGAAAAATTATCTTGCGCCCGTGCTTGAAACTTTTATGCCGGTCTTTGAGAGAGCCAAAATAAAATTTTCGTTCGAGCTTGAAGAAAATCTTTTCTGCGATATTGACAGATATAAATTTCGTCATGTCGTTGACAACTTATTATCAAACGCCCTGCGATACACAAACTCCGGCGGCAATGTCGAAACAAAATTATACGGGGCTGATGACAAAGTTTATATTGAAGTTCGTGATACAGGAATAGGAATTTCAGAAAAGGACTTGCCGAATATTTTTGAAAGATTTTATCGCGCCGACGAATCCCGAGCACGAGTTACGGGCGGCAGCGGCGTAGGACTTGCGATTGTGAAAGCGTCAGTAGAAGCTCACAACGGAAAAATTACCGCGCAGAGCGTCAAGGGCGAAGGCAGTGTTTTCAAAATCGTGTTGCCAAAATCTTGACGAGCTCTTTGTATGTTATAATTCACTTACTTCGATATTGAAAAATCATAGGGGGATCACCCGGAAGTCTCTTGATGAGTGGTACATCAGGAGCTTTTTTGTGCCTCAAATAAATTAAATCTGTTATACTCTATCCAAAAATTTTTTTTAAGGAGCGTGTATCTAAAAGTTGAACGAAAACATGCCCGTATTAAAGATAGGAAAGTATCAGCCTCGTTATCCTTTAATTCAAGGTGGAATGGGTGTTGATATATCAGGCTTCAATCTGGCAGGACATGTCGCGAAATGCGGAGCTATCGGAACGATTGCAAGTGTCGGACTTGCTCACGACTCGCCGTATTTCGTGATTGAGAAACATAATTATTTTGATGCTAACGAAATAGTTGTTAAAGAAGCAGTCGCTAAGGCCAAGAGCATCGCTGGCCCTGATGGAATAATCGCGGTTAATTGCATGGTGGCGTTGACGGATTACGACAGGCAAGTACGAGCTTCAGCCGAGGGCGGAGCAAATATTATAATCTCGGGCGCAGGTTTGCCTTTGCGACTTCCAGACTATACAAAAGATTTTCCCGATGTCGCGCTCGTGCCTATCGTGAGTTCAGCGAAAGCGGCGAGCCTCATAACGCGGCACTGGGAGAAAAAATATAATCGTCAGCCCGACGCCTTCGTAGTTGAAGAGCCTGCTACAGCCGGCGGACATTTAGGCGCAACGACTATCGAACAGGTTTATGATCCGGCTTTGAAACTCGAAAAAGCTGTTCCTGACGTTGTGAAATTTGTAGCTGACGAAATGAAAAGCGATATTCCAGTAATAGCCGCCGGAGGCATTTGGGACCGTAACGACCTCGAAAGAGTTTTCGCACTCGGCGCTAAAGGTGTTCAAATGGGAACAAGATTCGCTTGCACTTACGAGGGCGACGCTTCAGACAGATTCAAACAAGCATACATCGACGCAAAAGAAGAAGACGTAGTTTTAATTCACAGCCCCGCAGGACTTCCCGGACGCGCAATTAAAAATCCTTTTGTCGCAAAATATCTTGAAGGCGAAGTCGAAAGCAAACCGTGTTTCGCGAATTGTCTCACACATTGCCGCTATAGAAAAACTCGTGAAACTTTCTGTATCGCGGCCGCTCTAGTTGATGCACAAGTCGGAAATTGGGAGACGGGATTATTTTTCTGTGGTAGCAACGTCGTTAAAGTAAATAAAATCGAACACGTCGAAGACATAATCAAAGAACTTTTCAATTAAAACTCAAAACTTATAAATTCAAAATAAAAAACAACTTCTGGACACAACGTCCAGAAGTTGAAAATTAAAAAATTAAAATCCGATATTAAATAAATTGTCTATAAGTTGCTGCTTAAACTGATCGCCCGGAGATTCTTCTTCGACACTAGGATCGCCTTGCCCGACCGGGATTTTAAGATTTAATTTGAATTGCGTGTCGTCTCGCTGCTTCTCTTCGTCTTTGTTAAGAAGGTCAATCGGCAAAAAGTCCTCAATCGGTTTAGTAACCTTCAAATTTGAAAATCCTAAATTGTTCCATGAGTTCACAAGCTGAAACGAAACAGTTTGATAATCTCGACGCTTGATGCCCAAAACTCGCCCTGCAGCGTCCTTCAAAACGTTCTGCGCGATTCCGCCAGTCATATATTGAAAAACGCCTTTCATAGCTCCGAGCAACTGATCCAAAATTTTTAAGTCAAATCTTCCATCAAAAAGTAAATTCAGTCCCTTGCCTAACACTCCCAATGAGCCATTAACATGAACGTATCTGTATAACGGTTCGTCTTTGCCGGCTGTTGCACCTGTTCCGGGATTCAAGAAAACGTCTTTGCCGTCCCAGAAGAAAGAGCCGCTGATTTTCTCAAAACTAATTTTTTTCGTCGGCGTTACTTTGTTTATTATCCCCATTTTATGAAGATAGCCCGGCGTCGTTGAAAATTTTCCGTGCGCGTAACTCGTCGGCATAACTCCGAAGCCGCCTTTCATACTTACTTCAGCGTTGGCCTTGCCGATTAATTCACCTTCAGGCAAGAACGCCGTTACGAGTTCTCCGAAATCTAAATTTGAAACTTTGACTTTGCCGTCAAAATTTTTCTTTGTTAAATCAACATTGAGTCCAGAATTTACAGTTCCGCCACTTACGTTAGCAGTTCCGTTTTTCATTTCGATTTTATTTTTAGCTTGCGAGAACACGACCGGCAAGGAAACATTTTTCACGCTAATCTTGTCCATGATTTTAATTTCTTTTGCTGTCGCGTTGATATTAATATTTGAATTTGCCCTAGTGCTTCCGGTTACATTGACGCTCGCATAACCCTTCGCGATCCCTGCCAAGCTCGGCATTTGAGTTTCAATCGCGCTGTTAATGTCAAGCGGCTTTGTGTCAACACGGTACGACCAAATTCCGCCTTTTTCTTTTACGTCGATGTCTGCTTCGGGCCTGAAGTTTGCGACTTTTGCTCCTGCGTGAATTTTATAATGATTAGCTTCTGGGGAACTTAATTTCGCAGCGACATTATCAATTTGATTCTTTCCATAGAAAATCGGCCGTGTAAGTTTCAATTCGCCTTCAGGTTTTGCGAGCGTGCCTTTCACATTTGCGACAGCGTCAACGACCCCATCAATCGGAGAAGAGCCTATAATAGCCTTCAAATTTTTCTTGAGATCGAGATGTTTAATTTTCGCTTCAATATCCACGACGCTATTCATGAAATTTTTTTGATTGGGTGCAACTGCTCCAGAGCCGTTGATGTCCGCGCCGTTTACAGTGGCACTAAGTTTATTCACGATAATTTTTTTCATGTTGCCCTTGGCCTCAATATTTGCTTTCGGCATATCGACAAGCGCGCCGGCTTTGACGCTTTCGGCTTTAAGACTTGCATTAAACGAAGGATTTTGAAAATTTCCTTTCGCGTTCGCAGTCCCTGAAATTTTTCCAGAGACTGGCATATCTTTAACTTGAAGTTTCAGCGCTTTGAGAGTTTCAGCTAAATTTATCCCGCGTGTCAAAGCAGCGAAATTAAAATTATTGTTCTTGACATAATATTGGCCGTTGACATTGACAACTCCGCCGGGCAAATTCGCTCTTGCGTTTGAGATATTTACAATCTGATTCGCGAACGTTACAGGCACATCGACGTTTCCAATTTTCATTCCGTCGTATCCAACACCACGCGCCTTTATAAGTGCGTCGGCTTTAATTCCGTTGATGTCATTGTAATTTCCTGAAGCGTTTGCATCGAGATTAATCGCGCCCATAACTTGCTTCAATTCCGGAATAACTCGCGGTTCTAAATTTTCTACCCGCGCTGTCGCGCTGAAATCGCCCGTGTTAATGTTTGCTCCGCCATTCGCGGTTATTAATCCCTTGCCAAAATTCGCGCTTAAAGATTCTAATTCGGCGGTCATGTCCGACGTTACGAAATTTCCATTTGCCTTTATGTTCGTCAAAGCGAGGCCATAGGCAGCGAGTTTTTCAGAATTTGCGGTTATATCGACGTTCAAATTTTCGTGAATTATAGTGCGCAGTGTGATTTTGCCGGAAGGTTTTTGAATCGACTTAGCCACGGCCGGGAAAGTGTTAATCAAAGTCGGGACATCAAGATTAACGATTGAAACGACGGCTTGGGGTTTAAGTTCTTGATTTACTTCGCCGCGTGCAAATAATTTCCCGCCGAACACGCGGCCCGTAGCGTCTATCTTTGGAGCGTCGGAAGGACTTAATTTAATTTTTGCTGCGAGATTTTCTACAATTTTCATTCCTAACGCAGACACCAAAGGAAGTTCGCCTTTAATATCCGCGCGGGTGTTTGAAAGAATTTCATCTATCTTGTCTTCATTGCCATCTATTGCAGGTTTTACATTTGTGTCGATGTCAAAATCAAGATTCCCGCCTTCGCCGCGTAATTTCAAGTCCGGCGCAAACATTGTCCCGATTTCTGTGAGCGAAATATTTCGGGCTTCGCCATTCGCAAGAACATTAAAATTAGAAATATCGGCGGAAGCATTCAAATTTAATCTTGCTACTTCGGTGTTAAGAGTCGCGTCCGTGAGGGAAAATAATTTTTCTCCGTCCCAATCGAACGGCAAACGAAAATTCAAAGGAATTTCCATAACGTTGGCTTTCGGCATTGAGACGACGCCGTTGACTTTTAAAAAATTATCTTCGGATTTCGCAAAAATTTTCGCGTCTATTCGTCCAGAAGCCTTTATATCCATGGGCGGCGCGAATTTTAATAACTCGTCCAGAGATAGCGCAGTGAGATTCAAATTTGCTTTCAATGGCTCAAGCGCAGCGGTTAGAGTTCCCGTCCCTTGACTGCCGAGAGCTAAATCAGAAGATAAAATCTCGAGCGGCTCAAAATTTATAAGTGCGCTAGTCTTAAACGGAAAAATATTTTCGTCAGAAACAATTTTTGAATCAAGAAATAATTTTCCGGCCTTGTCCAACGTCAGCGCGTCAAGCTCTAAATTTGCGTAAGGTGTTCCAAAATTTACATCTTCGATTGAAAGGTCAAAAGGATTAAGCGCGATTTTAAGGGGCTGTTCTACGTCGTCGGATTTAGTTTTTGATTCTTTGTCTTCGCTAGTGGCGAAATGATTTGCTAGAGCCATAACGCTATCTAAATCCGAACTCACCCCCCGAACGTTCAAAGATTTGATAAACGGCATACCGTCAAGGCCACTCATTGCTAAATCCCAATCCGGACTAGCGTCAACATGAGCGAGTGTCAATAAATCTTTGTCGCCGGAGATTAATTTTAGTCCGTCAAGCGCGAAGCCGTTACGAACAGAGCCATTTATATTTTCAATTTCGAGTTTCAGAGGGTCAAGAAAAAAATTTCCTGCGCGCCTCGCCAATGGCAACACAAGCCAGTCGCCCGTGTCGAACCAAAATAGCGCGGCCCCGGCGGCAATTAAAATCACACATAGATATATAAAATATTTTATAAGCGAGCCAATAAATCGCACTTATATTCACTTCCAAAAAATTTATTTTATCGTTAATTATACCTAATTTTTTTTCGGTGAGTTATTCTTGCGGGAAAAATTCTAAAATTTCATCGTCGGTATTTATTTTAGACGGCGAATCACTTTCAACGACATCAGCCGCGCGAATGCCATCAATAATTTTTTTATAAAACTCCAACAAAGCCGGCGTTCTGTTTTTTATCATGGCAATATCGCCATCGTTTGCAGCTTTTTCTAACTGTGCGCAGGCTTGAGATAATTCCGTCGCGCCTATCGTCCGTGACGAACTTTTCAAAGTGTGAACGACGATTCCATAATGGTCGCAGTCTTGAGCCTCGCAAAATTTTTTAAGAGATTCAAATCTTTCGTCAGCGCTCATAAGATATTCATTCAATAACGTGCGATAAAGCGCCGGGTCTTTTTGACAATATCGAAGCCCGACTTCCGTATGAATCCCGGCCGCTTTGAGTTTTGCGAAGTCGTTTACTTCGTCTTCGGGGTCAGCCGTTTCTATTTCAATTTTTTCAATTTGCTCGCGCGTAATAATTTTTTCTGACGGAAGATATTTCAAAAGCATTTTTTCTAATTCGGTGCTGTCGATAGGTTTTGAAAGATAATTCGTGAAGCCATGCGATAAATATCGCGATTTAGCTCCGGAGATTGCGTCTGCCGTCAAACAGATTACGGGCGTGGTTTTGTTGAACTTGCGAATCATGTGAAGAGCTTCCGTGCCGTCGATGCCGGGCATTCGCTGATCCATGAAAATTAAATCGTAAGGACGTTCGCTGGCGAGCGCTACAGCTTCGGCCCCGCTTGAAGCCGTATCAATATGAATTTTTGTATTTTTCAAAAGGCCGATGGCTACGACTAAATTAAATTTTGTATCGTCAACTATTAAAACGCGAGCGTCAGGAGCCTGGAATAATTCGTGATAGTGCTCTTTGCTCATAAGAGTGTTCTCAAATTTTTCATGGAAGTTTCCAACTGGCTCACATGAAATAACTTTTTGAGGCATTATGACCGTGAAGAGGGTGCCTTTGCCGTATTCACTTTCTATTTTTATCTTGCCGCCCATTTTTTCACAAAGAAGTTTCACGATCGACAAGCCTAGGCCGGTGCCTTCGATGGTGCTATTGTGTTCAAGATTGACGCGCTCAAAACGCCTAAAAATTCTATTGAGGTCTTCTTTCTTAACGCCAATTCCCGTATCTTTAATCACGAATTTTAATAAAAGATTTTCGCCAGACTGAACAGCTTCGGAATTTGCTTGATTTACAAAGAAACTCACGCTCCCGCGGTCAGTATATTTGACGGCGTTTGTCAAAATATTTTGCAGGATTAATCTGATTCTCATTTCGTCGCCGAGATAAACGTCCGGGAGATTTTCATCAACTTTAACATTAAACTTAAGGTCTTTCGATTTTGCTTTCATAGCCATTATGCTGCTTATGTCGTTTAGAACGGAACTTAATTTGTAATTATCCTCTGAAAGTTCGATTTTCCCTGCTTCGATTTTTGAGAAGTCGAGAATTTGATTAATCAGTGAGAGCAAATTATTTCCTGCGCTCTCGATGTTGCCAGAATTTGCGATTATATTTTCTAAAATCGTGAGAATGTTTGCGTGTCCTTTAATAAGTTCCATAGCCTGTTCACAGTCGCGCTGAATTATCGTATTTATTCCGAGAACGGCATTTAATGGCGTGCGGATCTCGTGCGACATACTCGCGAGAAAATCACTCTTCGCGTGGTTGGCTTCTTCAGCTTTATCTCGGGCTCTTTCTAATTTTTTTGCGTATAGCTGCTGCTGCAAAATATTTATGTGATAATCAGTCATTATATAAATTGTGTTCAACGAAACGACAATATAAAGCAGCGGGAAACGGTTCAAAAATATCGGAGGATACCACGGGAAGAAAGCGCGAAGAGGCGTCCAATATAAAATCATAAAAAGAAGCGACATGAAGGCCGAAGATATAATTCCTAAGCGAACGCTGAAGAGATAACTTATTATAAGTGGAAATAGCAGCGTCCAGTGTGCGGCAAAACCGTTTCGAGCAAACAAGGCGATATTCGTACAGGCCAAGAGCGTGAAGACAACTCCTACTTTGACAGTCGCTTCACGATTTTTTTTGACAGCCGCCAGATAAAAAGTTATGGCATTAAAAATCGCATACGCTAAGCAACCTAGTGCAAAATCCCATAATGGCGTAAAAAAATAAGTTAGAGTACCTAATAATGATGGTATCTCCAGAACTATCGCAATATAAGAGATGATTTTTAGATTATGTTTGCTACGTCTGCCCTCAAAAATTGGAATTCCAAGAATACGCCAAATTCTTCTGACGCGTCTAATCATTTTTCAGTTTTAATCTTTCATTATGCATTCGTCGAGCATCTTCAGAATTATATCTACAAACTCCGAATCAAATTTTGTGCCTCTGCCTTTTTCGATTTCATCTCTCACATGAGCAAGATTTTTTTGAAGTCGAACTAAATCTATAATGTGTCGGACGCGCAGCACAAGAATTTCAGGAACGAAAGGCTTCTTAATGAAATCCATGGCGCCGAGTGAAAGTCCCTTAGCTTCACTTCGCTCGGAGTCAACGGCGGTCAAGAATACAACGGGCAAATTTTTTCCGCGTTTAGTTTTTCGCAAAGCTTCCAGAGCCTGAAAGCCGTCCATATCGGGCATTCTAATATCAAGCAAGCAAAGATCGGGGGTGGTGTCGTTAGCTTCGATATAATCTATTAATGCCTTGCCGGATTTAAGAGCCGTAACACGCATTCCGTTTTTGCTCATGATACTGCCGGCCATCATCAAATTTGCGACGTCATCATCTACAACAATAATCCAATATTTCTCTGTCATTTTTTATTGCCCCCTTTAATTTTCGCTATATTATCGCGCAGGAGTGCAGCGCGTTCAAAGTCTAAACGTTCGACGGCCTCCCACATTTCGCGCTCAAGTTCTGAAATTGTCATTTGCGGTTTTGTTTTTTTAGTTTTGCCTCGTGAAGAAGACTTTTCGCTCTTGGCCTCGCTCTCATATGCTTGAGAAAGTTCCGGCGGCAATAAATCCGAAATTTCTTTGCTAATGCTCTCGGGCGTGATGCCGTGTGCTTCGTTGAAGGCGATTTGTTTTTCGCGGCGTCGTTTAGTTTCGTTTACGGCGATTCTGATGCTGTCAGTGAGTTCGTCGGCATAAAGTAAAATTTTGCTGTTTATATTTCGTGCGGCGCGTCCCATAATCTGAATTAGCGAACGATAAGAACGCAAATAGCCTTCGCGGTCAGCGTCCAAAATCGCAACTAAAGAAACTTCGGGCAAGTCCATTCCTTCACGCAAAAGATTTATTCCGACGAGTACATCAATTTTTCCGGCGCGCAAATCCCGAATTAGTTCGGCGCGCTCAAAAGTATTTAATTCAGAATGAATATATTTAACTTTGAATTTTAATTCTTTGAGATAGTCGGCCAAGTCTTCCGAAGATTTTTTTGTGAGCGTTAAGACCAATGCGCGCTCGTGATTTTTGACACTGTCGCGAAGACGGTCAATTAAATCATCAATTTGAGATTTTGCCGGAGCGATTTCGACTTCGGGGTCAGGGATTCCGGTGGGCCTGATAATTTGCTCAACGACGACATCAGAAGAATTTAATTCATACTCGCCCGGGGTTGCAGAAACAAAAATCGCTTGACGCATTCGATTTTCAAATTCTTGCCATTCGAGCGGCCTGTTATCGAGGCACGAGGGAAGCCTGAATCCGTTTTCGACGAGAGATTTTTTTCTAGCTCTGTCGCCGTTGAACATGCCACGAACTTGCGGCAATGTTATGTGCGACTCGTCAACGATACACAAAAAATCTTCGGGGAAAAAGTCAATTAGAGTTCCGGGCGGCTCGCCGTGTTTTCGTCCGTCAAGATAAACGGAGTAATTTTCAATTCCTGAACAGTACCCGGCCTCTTGCAACATTTCTAAATCGTAAGCAGTTCGTGATTTAATTCGCTGAGCTTCAATTAATTTTCCCTGCGCCGTAAAATCTTTTTCAATTTTCGCAAGCTCGTTCAAAATCTGCGGCACGGAACGTTCAATAGCGTCAGTTTGTGTAACATAATGCTGCGCGGGAAAGATTGAAGCCGTTTTTACTTTCTCGATTATGTGACCGGTCAGCGGCTCCGTGATGTCAATTCGCTCAATTTCATCATCAAAGAACGTTACGCGAATGCAAATTTCTTCTTCATAAGCCGGAAACACTTCTACAGTATCGCCGCGCACTCTAAATTTTCCCGGTTCGGGAGTGAAATCGCTTCGCTCGTAATAATTTCCGACAAGTTGTGCCAAAAAATCGCGTTGATCAATTCGTTCACCGACTTTGAAAGAGATGATCGCGTTTTCATAATTTTCTTTTAAGCCAAGACCATAGATACACGACACACTAGCCACGACTATGACATCTCGACGCTCTATTAAAGCCTTAGTTGCAGAAAGTCTCAAGCGTTCGATTCGGTCATTAACGGACGCGTCCTTTTCGATATAAGTATCACTCGACGGGATATAGGCTTCAGGTTGGTAATAGTCGTAATAGCTCACGAAATAGCGCACGGCGTTTTCGGGGAAAAAATTTTTGAACTCGCTGTAGAGCTGCGCGGCTAAAGTTTTATTATGAGCAAGGACGAGCGCGGGGCGGTTTAGATTGGCGATGACGTTTGCGATCGTGAAAGTTTTTCCGCTGCCCGTAACGCCCATTAGAGTTTGAAATCTATGATTATCTTTTATGCTTTGTGTAAGAGCCTCAATGGCCTCGGGCTGATCACCTGCGGGAGGCCAATTAGAGTGTAAAACGAAATTTTTGCTCATGAAAATAATTGTCCGGGTAATTTTAATTTAACTTTCGGAGGAAAATTTTTATCGAATTCCAGAACGTCAGCATCATCGACATAATAAGCCGTTGGCGTCAAATAAACGCCTGTTACATCATTAAGGTAGCCAATTTTTAACTCTTTGCACAAAAAGAACGAAGAATCTGCGTCCTCCGGTAAGTCATTGTATCTTATGCCAAATTTACGCGCATAATCAAAGCCGCTTTTACCATAAAAATCAATGTTCCCTTCAAATAAAACTGCACCGAATCCCAATGTCGCAGCTTTCTCTAATGAATAATCCAACAAGATTTTGCCATATCCCTTACGTTTAAGTTCAGGCGTTATACAAATCGGCCCCATCGTTAAAACAGGAATATTTTTGCCTTCGTCAGCTTTTATTACTGTTTTCATGAACATATTCTGGCCAATTAAATCGCCATTTAACTCCATGACGAAATCAAGTTCTTTTACAAAATTGGGGTCATCTCTCAAGACATGTATCACATAATGTTCGTAACAGCCCGGACGGTAAACATTCCAAAACGATTCTCGGATAAGATTTTCGACAGCTCTATAATCATTTTCTTTTTCTAAACGAATCACATAATTATTTTTCGTCGTCAATTCCTAGCACCTCATCATTAAACATATTAGGGACATTGTCAGGACTGACAAGCAAGAACACGCGCTCTTTATCGCCAACGAGATTATATTGTTCGCGGGCGAGATGTTCGATTCCTTCTTGAGTTTTGTAAAACGCGGCCTTCTCTCTGTAAATTCTGACAATCTCGCGCTTGCGTTCAAGCTCTGCTTCACTTTTGACAATCGCAGCACGGATTTCGGCTATTCGGTCAAGCTCGAATCTGTAATAGCTGACCGTCAATGCCAGCCCCAAAACCGCAAGCGTGATGATTAAAATTTTTCTAACTGAAATCATGACTCATGATTTTTAAAATTTTTTATTTTTACATTCGTTCGGGCGCGTTCACACCGACAAGTTCAAGACACTTACGAACAATTCCGGCAGCAGCTTGTGAAAGTCTGACACGTCCGGCGGCGTCAGGAGCATCAATAATTCTTCCGGAATTGTAAAACGAATGAAACGCCCCGGCTAAAGACATTGCGTAAGCCGTGATGACGTGAGGAGCAAGACCGACAGAAGCTGATTTAATTTCGTCAGGGAAGAAAGCAATCATGTTTGCGAGTTCACGGGCTTCACGTTCGTTAAAAATTTCTTCGGAAATGGATTCGCCTGACAATTTCGCGCCGTTCTTTTCATATTCGCGAGTGAGACCGCAAACTCGTGCGTGGGCATATTGAACATAATAAACGGGATTTTCGTTGCCTTGTTTCTTGGCTAAATCCATATCGAAATCAATTTTGCTGTCGCTCTTTCGCATTAATAAAAAAAATCGCGTCGCGTCAATCCCTGCTTCGTCCATGACCTCTGAAAGCGTTATGAACTCTCCCGCGCGCGTTGACATATTCACGTTCACGCCGTCGCGAATTAGATTTACAAGCTGAATTAATAAAACGTCGAAATCGTCAGGATTCTTGCCCATTGCTTTAATAGCTGCCTTGACGCGAGCTATATAGCCATGATGATCCGCGCCCCAAACGTCGATAACTCTTTCAAAGCCGCGAGTGATAAATTTATTTCTGTGATACGCGATGTCAGCGGCAAAATAAGTCGGGACTCCGTTGGCTCTGATTAAAACGCGGTCTTTATCGTCGCCGATTGTGTCTTCAGTTTTGAACCATAAGGCGCCGTCTTGTTCATAAGCATAGCCGCGGGCTTTCAAGTCTTCCATGGCCGAATAAACTAAATTATTTTCGTGAAGATAGCCTTCGGGGAAGAAATTATCAAAGCTAACGCGAAATTTTTCTAAGTCATCTTTAATTTCGCCCATGATTTTTTCGGCGGCATATTTCTTAAAAAACTCGAGGCTCTCTTTTTCTGGCATCTCTAAAAATTTTTCGCCTTCGAGATTAATAATTTCTCTTGCGATGTCGTAGAGATAATCGCCCTTATAACCGTTATCAGGGAAAGGAGCTTCTTCGCCATGTCCTAAAATTTCAAAATATCTCGCGCGTGTTGAGCGTCCTAAAGTTTCAATTTGAAGTCCGGAATCATTTACATAATATTCGCGTTGAACGTCCCAACCTGTGAATTTCAAAATTCTTGCGACTGAATCACCAAGCGCAGCGCCTCGTCCGTGTCCAATATGGAGCGGGCCGGTCGGATTTGCGCTGACGAACTCAACTTGAACTTTTTTATTATTGCCAATGTTGACAGAGCCGTAAGAATCGCCCTGTTTCAAAGCGTCTTCGATTACGTCGGCATAAAATTTTTTATTCAAGAAGACGTTCACAAATCCTGCGCCGGCGATTTCGATTTTGTCGATATATTCAGATTGAAGATTTTCAGAAATTTTTTTTGCAATGTCGGCGGGCTTTTGTCGCAAAGTCTTCGCGAGTTTCATAGCCGCGCTCGAAGCTCTATCGCCGTGTCCTTCGTTGCGAGGTTTTTCAAATTCAAATCCTGAAACGTCTTCAACGCCTAGGGACTTAATCGAATTTTTTAATGCGTCGTTTAATTTCGTTACCGCTAAATTTTCGCCTTTCATTTAATCTTTTTATTCTCCTTTTTACATTTGCGTGGCTCCGCTTAATTTTGCTTCGGCGATCAATCGCTTTACGTCTTCGAGAGTTGTAAACGATTTTTTCATTTCGCGAGCCTCCCACCATTTATTTACAAATGGAAGAACTATCATTGCTCCGAACAAGACAAGCAGATAATATAAGAACGTATTCATAGTATCCATGCGTTTTTCAAGACCATCGACGCGCGCGGATAAAGCTCTAATACTACCGTTCGTTTCTGCTGATAATTTATCGATTCTGCCATTTACTTCTGTGGATAATTTATCAATTCTTCCGTTTACTTCCGCAGATAATCTGTCGATTCTGCCGTTCACTTCTGTGATTTTACCGTTCATTTCCGCGGATAAAGCGTCAATCTTTCCTTCAATTCTAAGAAGCAGAGCTTCCATTTTTGCGTCAAAAACATCTTGCCTTACGTATACGTTCATGTCCTCGCTAGTTGCACCATGAGATACAGAACACAAAATCATTAATAAGAATATCGCTGCAAAAATTTTTTTCATGATTTTAACCTCCTCTTCCTATCGAATCGGAATATTCCGCGACGAGAACGCGCGCCACTGGTCAAGACAGCTTTGTAATAAAGACATGTTGCCAGAACTAATATTTTGAATTCCGACTTCAAGTCTTGAATCTGCGACAAGCCTGTGCCGACGATTATTATAATTGTGGCTGTAATTAATTTTATCGGGATTTTTTGCCGACCGTCCAGAAATTAGAGCTTCCGTAGCGTCATCAGGGAAAGCCAAATTAATATTTTGATCTATGACGAACGGGAACAAAATTTCAAGCGGCGTTTCAAAAGTTCCGAGCTTGCGCACCGCGACCGGTTCAAAAAATGGCAACACCGCCAAAATCCCTTTGCCTGTGCCTGCGACGCCGGGCTTGTTCAAAATCGTGAATGAAATTTCTGGAACGCCTTTAACTTTTTTGAATTTTATGTCGCTGTAATTTTTCAAATCCGGGAACAAAGAAATTAAAATTTTTTTCAATTTTTCAGCGTCCGGAGTTTCGTCTCCGATTATATAATTTCCCCACGCGCCACGCATTAACACGCGGACACTTCCATTTAATAAACCGTTGTTGGCAAGTTTGAGGTTCATAATCGCCGATAATCTGTTCGACGTAGATTTTGATGAAGGGATTCGCCGAGCCGTCAATTTCCCTGCGTCAGGATTAAACCCGAAAATTTTCGCGCCGTCAATCAGAAGCGAAGCTCCCATATCGTGAAAGGCCGAATCTTTTCCGCGCATGTATTCAAGGACAGGACTGAAAAAAATTCCTGATGATAGCGGCGTGTCCTCGTCAGGTTCAAAAGGCAACTGCCAATCTACGAACGCTTCTATTTTTTTTGAAGTCAGCCATGATTTCGCGAGCAAAACTTTTTCGCGCTTATTCAGTGGCAACGACAACGAAGGGATTTTTCGGGGCGTACCTTCAGCAAATTCAATTTCGGGACGCTTCATTAACCACGAAATTATTTTTTGAGGAGTTGCGCCTGCGTCGGCCGGGGCTGAAAGACCTTCGACGTTTTCAACTTCTTTCAACAAATTTGAAAGTGCCGCGCCACCGGTACGAGTTCCGAATATCACGCCCTGACGCTGAAGCCGTGCTAGCTCATTGGAAGTATAAGGGTCAATATTAATCCTTCGCCAAGTGTAAGAGTGTTCGTCGTTGAAAGCTTCATGTTCCGACGGATAAACGGCAGGGAAAGTTTTGTACTTTAATTCTTGAGGCGAGGCAATATCAACGACGGATTCCCAAACTCTCAAATCTTCTTGAAACCAACAAAGTCCTTCGATTGAGAGCTGCTTCGGCAAAATTTCTTTCCATGCGACAGTCAAAATAAATTTTTCAGGCAGCCCCATAAATTCTACAGTTTTGAATCCGGCGTCATGGTCTTCTTTTGGCGTTACGGTTGTGATTTTGTTTAGCGTAGCAAAGTCGTAGGCATCAGCGAGCAAAATTTCTAAATTACCGTCGGCGGGTGTCTGAATGTTCCATTCGAGCCATTTTTTTTCGAGTCCCTGACGTCCCAAAATCACATATAAGCGCGTTATTGCGAGTCCGTCATGAGTGCTTTCGACATCGGAATATTTGAGCCAGATTATGCCGTTCTCGTTTGGATAAGTTGCGAAATCCGGGTTCATGCTCTTCATTCGAGATAGATTGAAGTCGGGCGTGTCTGACTGAATAAAATTGCCGTCGCCTCTGTAATTCGGCATAAGCCCGGACATATTCATATCGTCAAGATTACGAACGTTCACGGAAAAATTTTCCATTAAGTCCCCGGCGTAAGCTATCCCGGCAAAAATTAAAATCCAAATCGCGGTTAAAAATTTTTTCATTCCTAACTCCTCACTCCTAATTCCTAACTGCTTTAGAGTCCTCGTCCGTGGCAATATTTATATTTTTTGCCGCTTCCACATGGGCACGGGTCATTGCGTCCGACTTTTGGGAGTTTCTTAACCGTTGCAGGCTCATGCGCTTGGCCGCCGGACATTGAAAATTCTTTTTTCTCCATCGTCATTTCGCGCTTGCGTTTCATATCGTCAGTTAGAAGTCGAACTCTGAAAGCCTGCTGCGTGAAAGAATCTTTGACGCGCTCCATCATTTCTTGAAACAGATTATAAGATTCAAACTGATATTCGATGAGCGGATCTTTCTGACCGATTGCACGAAGACCGATCCCGCGTCGTAATTCGTCCATGCCGGTGAGATGTTCACGCCACGCAGAGTCGAGAGTGTTCAGCAGGATATATCGCATTATGACACCTGCGGGCTTGTCGTCTGTTTCAGTGTTTGAATTTAATTCGGCGATTTTGGTGTCAAAAAGTTTCTTCACGTCGTCGAGAATTTCATCTCTAACGCCTTCCATGTCGAGACGATTATCAACGCTTGCGATTTTCCCGGCGACAGCTGCACCGAACAAAGATTTTAATCTCGCGGCCGCGCGTTCACCGTCAGCCTGCGAATTATCTTCGGGAAAATATTTTTCGAGAATGTCATTGACGACACCGCGGACGACTTCCCAACCGTACTCGGGCATTTCGTCATTCGGAGTTTCGATAATGTCGGCTCGTTCTGCGTAAATAGCCTCGCGCTGCTGGTTCATGACGTTATCGTAGGCCAAGAGCTGACGACGAATATCAAAATGTAATTCTTCGACTTTCTTTTGAGAGTTCTCGATTATCTTTGACAAAATCGGCGATTCGATTGCTTCACCGTCTTTAAGTCCCAATT
>JAFSUP010000087.1 GCA_017445205.1 Synergistaceae bacterium | reverse complement strand
TCAATCACTGGCGACGAACCGTTATTATTATCTCAAAAACTTCCTGACGTTCCTGTAGCTGTCGCGCGGCACCGTATGGACGGCGTTAAAGCTCTAAAATCTCAAGGTGTCGAATTAGTTATTGCTGATGACGCTTTCCAACATCGAAGCATGGGCCGCGACGCAGATATAGTTTTGATAGATTCTGTTTGTCCGTTCGGTTCTGGAAAATTAATTCCGGCTGGAATGCTGCGCGAAAAAATTTCAGCTTTAAGACGCGCCGATATTGTCGTTCTAACGAAATCGAAACGAGTACCGCCGGACGAACTTGAAAAATTAAAATCAAAAGTCAGTGAATTTATTTCGCCGGAAAAAATTTTCACGTCTGAAATTAATCCTGATGGTTGGATTACGTTCAACGGCGAGGAAGCTCCTGTGAAAAATTCAAAAGTCTTTGCGTTCTCTGCCATCGGAAGCCCAGAGAGTTTCATTAAAACTCTCAATGAACTCGGATTGACGGTCGAAGGCTCAATGACATTTCGCGATCATCACAGCTACACGCCCGGCGACTTAAAAAATTTATATTCGACCGCAAAGAAATTAAATTCTGATTACGTCAGTTGCACAGAAAAAGATTTATATAACATGCCGAAATTCGGAAATTGGAATTTTGAAATTCCGCTTATCGTTCCGAAAGTCAAAGCCGAAGTCAACGAGCGCAAAAAATTTTTTGAAGTCCTGCGAGAAACTTTGCGACCGAAAATCATAGTCGCGTCTAACGGTTACGGCGAAGACGCTATCGGCGTTGTGCTTGCAAAAAAACTTCGTGAACGATTTCCAGATTCTGAAATTTCTGCTTTCCCGTTAGTTGGCCGCGGCGACGCTTATATAAAAGAAGGCTTCGCAGTGAAGTCTGCTCCGTCCGTAACGCCTTCGGGCGGCGTTTTGAAGTATAGTGTTAAAGATTTATTTGGCGACATGCGCGCGGGATTATTGCGTCATGTTCGAGCGCAGCTTGATGATTGGAAAAAATTAACCGGAAAAATTAAAACTCCTATTTGCGTCGGTGATGTTTATTTAATTCTTCATACATTGTGGGGAGCGGGAGCGCGTCCTATGTTTGTGGCGACGGCTAAGACAGTTTATTTAAGCGGACATTGGCGACTTGAAAAATTTTTGATTAACAAGTTCACTTTGAAAACTTGGACTCGCGATTTAAAAAGCGCCGAGCAACTTGGGAGCAAAGCGATTTATTCAGGAAGTCCGATTATGGATTTGTTATATGAGGGCGAAAAATACGAACGCGGCGCGGGAGGCCCGCTGCCAGATGTAATTTTACTTTTGCCGGGCAGTCGTGCGCGCGCAAATAACGACGTTAAATTATTACTCGACGCCGCCGAACTCATGAGCGCTTCGGGCGAAAAAAATTTCAGAATGATTCTTGCTCCGACTTTGGATTTTGAAAAATTTTTTGCTGCTTGCGAGACTTACGGCTGGAAAAAAAATAATGACAATCTCGAAAAAAATTCTTTGATTATAAATTTAAGTTTTGAAAATGTTGCGCGCTCCGTGAACGGCGTGAAGATTTTATTAGGCTTAGGCGGCACGGCGAATCAATTATGCGCAGGGCTAGGGATTCCTGTAATTTCGATTGACGAGAAGGGCAAACGAGTTCAAAAAAAATTATTGGGCGATTCAGAAATTTTGGTGCCCGCGACTTCAAATGATTTAGCGGAATGCGCTTTGAAAGTTTTGAATGACCCGGCCTTATATAAATCCATGAGCGACACCGGCCGTGAACGAATGGGACAACCAGGCGCGCTCGATGACGTAATAAATTTTGCTTGTGAAAATCTCGGCTGGGATATAAAAAATAAAATTTACAAAACTCTTTCATAAAAAAATTCCTCTCCATTGCGGGGAGGATTTTAATTTAATTTAAAATTTGAAAACGATTCCTACAATCGCAGCTAAGAAAATCCAGAAGACAGGGTGTAATTTCTTTGTCGGCTTCACAAAATTCGTGAACACGATTAGAAAAACTGCGAGGCCAAGCGCAGGCCATTCGATTCTGTCCCATGATGACAAAGCACGGAAATTATCATTTATAAAAGTCACGTGAGCAACAACGAAGCCCGCCGCAGTTATCATTGCGCAACTTGCTGGCCGAAGTCCATAAAACGCTCCGTTTACAAATTTATTATCATGAAACGCGTTCAAAAAAGCCGCGATTAATAAAATCACGATTATGCTTGGCGTTATTAATCCTAAAGTCGCGATAATCGAACCGGGGATTCCCGCCGTTAAATATCCGGAGTAAGTTGCCATGTTGATTCCAATCGGCCCGGGTGTCGATTCAGATACGGCGATCATGTCGGCAAGTTGTTGGCGCGAAAACCACGCCGTGCGGTCGGCAATGTCATAAAGAAACGGCAACGTCGCCATGCCGCCACCGACTGCAAAAAGTCCCGTGTTAAAAAATTCCCAGAATAATTTTAAATAAATCATTGCGCCCACACTTTCAAAACGATTCCCGCAAATCCCGCCGCGATTACAAACACAACCGGCGAAATATTAAAAATGAAAGAACACGCGAGAATTGTTAAATAGATTGCCATAGTCTTTATGTCGATTATGGATTTCTTGAAAAGTTTCAAGACCGCGTTAAAAATTAAAACGCAAACGCAAACTCGAATCCCTGCGAAGGCGTGCTTGACCCATTCGAGCGAAGAATAATATTCAATCACCCCGGCCAAGAGCGTTATTATCACGACTGACGGAAAAACTACGCCTAACGTAGCGATAACGCCGCCGAGATTGCCCGCGGTCTTGCGCCCGATGAACGTCGCGACATTCACAGCGATAACTCCGGGCGTGCATTGTCCGATTGCGTAATAATCTGCGAGTTCTTCTTCAGTGCCCCATTTTTTATTTTCAACGATTTCGCGCTGAAGAATCGGAAGCATCGCATAACCGCCGCCGAAAGTTACAGCGCCCATTTTTGCGAACGTGATAAATAAATCAAATAATTTCTTCATGAAAAGTCTCCTCAAAATATTTCCAATATTATATCCCTCATGATTTTTTTCTATTCGCTTTTCCTAGTTGACAAAAATCAATGCCGGTGTAAAATGTGCAGCGTGGTTCTGCGTGTATTACTTAGTTAAAGAATCAACAAAAAATTAAATTAAAAAATCCGAAAGGAGTGCTTTTGTTTTATGAAAAAGTTATTAGTTTTTACGTTAATTGTTTCATTGTTCGCTGCTACGACAGCCGCGTTCGCGTATGATCCGGGTGCTGACGCTCAGGGACACTACAACTGGGTCGTTGAAACATCAGGAGACACAAACTTTGATACTCAATACCCAGGGGCAAGAACTTGGGCAGAAGAGTATGCTGCTGCTAAGAATGCACTTGAGAACCTTACAGGAGATGCTGCTACTAACTACGAAGCTGCAACAGCGGACTTAACTGACGACGAAGTTGAGAAATTTGAGGAAACGGTTGCGGAAGCTGTAGCTGGAAGTGACAAATCAGTGGCAGAAGTTCTTGTGATGGCTGCAGAGATTGCAGAAACTTCTAACAAAGTAACGGACGCTACTAAGACAGCTGTTGCCCCTGCAGTTAAAGAAAAGGCTGCAGATGCTGCACCTGCTAGTGTAAAAGCAAAATCATCTACCGCAGAAGTTAAAACTTTTGCAGATTTAGGGACTGCTATCACTATTACCTCACCGGACGCCAGCACCAAGAATGAGTTGCTCAAATCTGCTGCCAGTGGTGACACCCCTCTTCCTGTACCGCAGATTACAATCACTGCACAAGAGACGGACACAATAGTTCCGCTTACTTACATAGCGAGCTACGCCGATGAATTCGACGGCGTTAAAACAATGCGTTTCTATTCAGACTTCCCGACCACTTCAACTGATAATATGTGGTTCACATTTGTCAGCGGTGATGATACTATAACTTTAAGCAATGGCGATGAACTTACAGCAGCTAATACTCCTGCAACAGGCGCGACAATAATCCTTAATCTTTTTATTGCAGCCGGAGGAGTTAATGTTACAGCCGCAGACGGTTCAAACATGGCTATCGTTGGTGAAGCCGATACAACGACCCCGACGCCGACCCCGCAACCTGGTGATGACGATGACTTTGTGTCTTTCACATCTGGTGATGCGCCCACAGTTACTGCTGATATGAGATCCCAACTTAACTTGAATAGACTTGTGGCACTTGCAACCATAACACCGGCTGAGACTGGTATAGTGAGAGCTGGTCCTTATACATTTAGTAACAGTTTTGTCGGCAAAACAAACTTCAAGGTTTATTTTGTACCGGTAGTAGATGATGCTAGTGTAAATGAGGCATTGGCTGGCAATGAAATCGAAGGCTCGTTATACTCTTCTTCTACTTCAGCGACAGCATTGACAGCAATCCCTGCAAGTGGCTATGTGTCGCCTAACTCAAACCTTACTGCTGGTCAGGCTTACGGAGTGTATGTTGGATACAATGCAGATGGCTCACTTGGTGGCTCAGGCGGCGGATGCGTAGCCGGAACGTCAGCAGCAGCCCTTGCGCTTGCAGTCCTTGGCTTCGTAGCCACAAAACGCAAGAGTGCATAAGTAATACACAAAACAGAATAAGACATTAAACGCACAAATAACACGCAGATAAACAAATCTCCCTGTCGAGAGTGACGGGGAGAATTTTTTTATTAAGTAGGAGTTAGGAATGAGGAAGTAGGAATTAAAGGGCGGAGCTAATTAAATAAGTCGCTGTGAGGAGCAGTCAACAATAAATCACATTTACAAACAGTGTTCACTGTCGAAACATTATCGGTGAAAGTCATTTTTGCCTCCCCTTTACCACGAACAAATTCTATTGCCTGATTAAGTCCCGTATAAAGTTCCTCAAATAATGACGTGTTCTCTGTTTCAAGATAGTCCATGACTAAACCTCCGTGCTGTTTCTGTTTTTAATTGTTTCACAAGATCTTTGAGAATATTTTTCTCTTTCTGTGTTAAGTTTGATTGTTTATCTTTAGAAAAAACAGTTATTAAATATATAAGTTCGTATTCTCCGAAGTCTACGTAGCAAACTCTGACGCTTCCACTTTTTCCTCGTTCATGGAAAGCAAAACGAACTTTGCGAATGCCGCCTGTACCTTCCATAATGACACCTGCTTTAGGATTTTCTAAAAGCAAATTTTGCAAATTTAGTAAATCTTCATCATTAAATCCCAACGCTTCCCATCGCTTTGAAAATAAAGGAACTTCTATAAACATCCTTATCATAATTCTATTCCTTTTCCAGCTGAGGAGTTAGAAAGTCAGAACTAAAGAGCCGTGGCGAGGCGTGAGTTTTCTGCGTAAAACTCTTCTTCGCATGTTGCAACATAATATCAACTCCTTTAATTTTATAATTTTAACAGAATTTAGTGTTCTGAATTTTTATGTTATAGTACAATAAAAAATATGGAGGTTGATTTTCATGCCTACAATAGCGACCAGCATCAACATAGAGCAGGATATAAAACAAGAAAGCATTGCCTTATTTTCCGAGCTTGGCATTGACCTTTCTGCCGCAGTAAATATTTTTTTAAGACAATGCTTACGAGTTCAAGGAATACCGTTTATTATTTCAAGAAATGAACCTAATGCTGACACAATCGCAGCTATGAACGAGTATTATACAATCAAAGAACATCCGGAGCGTTACAAACGATATAATTCTTTTCGTGAAGCTATGAATGAGATATTGAACGATGCTTGATATAATTCTTTCAACAAAATTTAGAAAAGATCTCAAACTTGCGAAAAAACGCGGCTATAATCTTGAATTATTAAACGATGTCGTAGACACATTATCAGCGCAAGAGCCATTAGATGAAAAATATCACGATCATTCTTTAACTGGAAACTATACCGGATTTAGAGAATGTCATGTTCTTCCCGATTGGCTTTTAATTTACCGAATCGATAAAGATGAATTATTTTTATTACTTTCTAGAACAGAAACACATTCGGATTTATTTTAATTCACGTAATAATGGCGTTAAAATAGCGAAGTAATTTTTTATTTTAGGAAGTGTTTTCATGGAACTTGCAAAAAAGTTTAACGTTCAAAAACCTTCGGGTATGGTGCGTGTGTTTCAGGCTATTGAAAAAATGCAGGGAGTTTTGAATCTCAGTATCGGCGAGCCGGATTTTCCAACCGAGCCAGACATTGTAGATGCCGCCGCACGTGGAGCAAAAGAAGGTTTCACGCATTACCCGCCGCTTCAGGGCTTTCTTGATGTTCGTGAGGCTGCGTGCGCATATTGGGAACGTCATCACGGATTCAAAGCTTCGCCCGATGAAGTTTATATTTCGGTTGGCGGGCTTCATATTCCGTGGCTAGCGTTCGGAGCGTTATTAAATCCCGGCGATGAAGTCATGTTAATCGAGCCGTATTTCACGCCCTACGAAGCTCAAATCCGTGGCAATGGCGGCGTTCCGGTGTGCATAAAGACGCAGGAAGAAAATAATTTCGCTCCAACTATCGAAGAGCTTCGCGCTGCATGGACGCCACGAACTCGCGGAATAATTTTGAATTACCCCGGCAATCCTTCCGGACGCGTCGCAACTCTTAAACAACTCGAAGAAATTGCGGCCTTCGTCGAAGAAAAAGACATGTTCGTATTAAGCGATGAAATTTATGAATCAATGGTCTTCAACGGCGAACATGTTTGCTTCGCTAATATCCCCGGCATGAAAGAGCGGACGTTATTGGCCGCAGGCGTTTCAAAAAGTCATTGTATGACGGGTTGGCGAATCGGTTATTTATTTGCGCCGCAGAACGTCATTAATACAATGTGCGTGTTGTCATCGTTCCAGACCTACGGAGTTAACACTCTCTCACAGAAAGCCGCCGCTTATGCAATGAACACTCAAGACGAGAAAGTCAAAGCGCGTGCAAAAATTTTCGGCGAACGTATGAAAGCCGTAGAAACACGATTAAACGCTATGAAGGGCGTGAAATGTCATTCAGCCGAAGGAGCTTTTTATTTATTCCCTGATATATCTGGAACGGGACTGACGAGCGAAGAATTTACGTGGCAATTACTCAACGAAGCTAAAGTTGCAGTGTTGCCTGGCAGTGCTTTTGGAGCGACAGGCGAGGGATATTTGCGTCTAGCTTGTACTCTTTCAATGGAAGATTTAATGAAGTCGATGGACAGAATGGAAGAATTTTGCCGCAAATTTTAATTTCATCAAAAAACTTCTGGACAATTTGTCCAGAAGTTTAATTTTTTTATTCTGTGAAAAGATCTTGGTGCTGAATCCTCGGACCAGGATTTTTTTTGAAATCTCGTCGCTGTTGTTGAAATTTTGGCCGCTGTTTGTCTTGATATTGACGTCGTGGGGCCGGTTTCCTTCTAAAGGCTTCCGCTCCTGTTCCTGCCGGGATTAAATGCCCGATTATGACGTTCTCTTTCAAGCCGCTTAACGGGTCAAGCTCACCTTTAACGGCCGCTCCGGCGAGTACCTGCGCAGTTTGCTGGAACGATGCCGCACTCAAGAAACTATCCGTAGCAAGTGCCGCCTTCGTGATCCCATGAATGAACGGCTTGCACTCGGGCAATTCTCTCATTTTCTGTACGTAAGTGTAATCTCGAATCAAATGGCAGACTTCCATACGCGCAGTTGCAGCCCTGACATAAATGTCAACCGGATTATCCGCTGCAAGTTCTTCAATGATTTTTCCTTTAAGCTCAAGACCGCCGTAATATTTCGGCAAAGGCTCTGGCTCTTGTTTGTCCTTTTTATTTTCATTAGGCTCAGACGCTTCTCCCTCGCTCTTAGCCTCTTCGTCCTTGGCTTCAGGCTCAGCTGGAGCTTCTGAAGCTTCGACTGGTGCGGGCTGCTGCTCTTGCGTCGTTTCGGGCGCTTCAGGCGTTTCAGGCTGTGCGTCCTGCTCTTGGCCTTCGGTGATTTCAGTTTCGGCTTCAGCTTCTGCCTCTGTCTCAACGACTTCCGGTTCTGGGACTTCTGGGAAGGCCACATGAACAAGAACTTTGTTTCGCAATTTAGAAGTCAGCGCCTTAGCAACAATTTCTGTGCGATTAAGAATGATCGTGGACTCACCGTCTTCAACTTCGATTTTTTCAATTTCGCCGGTTGCGATTGCGTTTATGACGTCCTCTGTAACGTAATTGCCGGTCGCTTCGCCGTCTTCATAAATTTCGCGGTCGGATAAATCCTTGTCCATCAAAAATTTCTTGACAGTATCAACGACGTTAATATGTTCGACGTTATTCCAGACTTTGAAATCACGTAAACCGCTTTGCGTAATGTTCTCAGCTGCTCGCTCGTCAACAAGAGTGTCATGAGCGGCGACCGTTCGACTTCCGACGGTTAGGTCTTCGGCGACCCATTTCACGTTCGTGATATTTGTCAACAAATCTCTATCTCTGACGCGAATAATCGCAGGCTCGAGCCTTGGGTCAGTAATTCTCTTCATCTCGACGGGACCGAGTAAAGTCGATTTTTTCATTTTGCCTTTCGGCATCTTGACCTCACGAACGAGACGCAAACCTAAAAGTCGTTTTCTGAATGTCGTTTTTCCGATTACGACATCGACTTCTTGGCCTTCGTGTTCGATTGTGAACATCTTTACAGTTACGCCGGGCGTTAAAAGTTTCCTTAACGTCTCCTCCGTCAAAGGCTGACCGACTGCTTCAATAATCGCTTCGTCGGGTTTGTCGATTGAGAGCAACATGTCGCCGCCGAATCTTTTTACAGAGTCAGAAATTCTCTTTTCGTTATCGTCAAGAATTTGTTTTTCAATCTTTTCGACTTCATCTTCCCAGACCATATCGCCTGCTACGAAATTTGTATCGCCTTCTTCGATAACGCGAACTTTGTTAAGCGGCGCGACTTTTCGCAAAATAACTTCAATGTGCTTGTTGTTAATGCTGACACCCTGCGAGTTATAAACGTTCTGAATTTCATCAACGAGCATTCGCTGCACAGCGTCGATACCGTCAACTTCGAGTAATTGCTGCGGGTCAACGCTGCCTTCAGTTAAAGGAGTGAGTTTTGTAACCGGAAGTCCGATTTCGATACCCTCTTTAATTTCTTGTCCTGAAGGGATCGCGTGCGTGAGCGTTTTTCCTTCGTAGTCTTCAACGATGACTTTTCTTTTGCCTTCGGTTGTGATGTCCTTAATGAAACCGTCAAGTCCGGCAAGTATACAAACTTTTCTCGGTCTTCGGACTTCAAATAATTGTTCGATTCTCGGAAGACCTTGCGTAATGTCTTCGGCAGAACGAACGCCGCCCGTATGGAAAGTTCTCATCGTGAGCTGCGTACCTGGTTCGCCGATTGATTGAGCAGCAACGACACCGACAGCCTCGCCGATTGGAACAAGTTTTCGCGAGGATAAGTCATGACCGTAGCACTTTTGACAAACGCCTTTTTTCAAAGCGCACGCGAGAGGACTTCTCACCCAAATTTCTTCAAAGCCAGCGTCTTCGATTTTCTTAGCGATCGCTTCGGTGATGATTTCGCCGCCTTTGATAAAAATTTCGCCGTCTTTTTCTATGTCATTGAGCGCAGTACGTCCGGCGATTCGTGCAGCTATTCCGATCATGACTTTGCCTTCACTAAGCAGAGGACGAATGCAAATTCCTTTAGTAGTGCCGCAGTCGTGTTCAGTGATTATTAAATCCTGCGCGACATCAACAAGACGACGAGTTAAATATCCTGATTTCGCCGTTCGTAACGCCGTGTCAGCAAGTCCTTTTCTTGCTCCGTGAGTCGAAATGAAATACTCAAGCATGTTCATACCCTCACGGAAGTTTGCTGTGATCGGGTAGTCGATAGTCTTTCCTGTCGGGTCGGCCATAAGTCCGCGGATTCCGGCCATCTGTCCCATTTGACCGAGAGAACCTCGCGCGCCACTATCGACCATCATACGAACAGGATTATCAGGGCTCATGTGCTCTTTAATTTTTTCGGCTATGTTATTTGTGGCAGCTCCCCAGAGCTTGCCTTTCTGGTCGAGATATTCATCATGAGTCAACAAACCCATTTCGTAATTTTCTTTTGCGATGTCGTCTTCGGCCTGAGTGGCTTGAGTTATAGTCTTTTTCTCCTCGGGGATTCGCACGGCCTGAACGCCGAAACTAATTCCGCTGCGTGCTGCCCAGTGATAGCCCAGCGATTTAATTTGGTCAAGCATATCGACGACGCCGGGCCTATCGACTTTGTCATAAGCATCATCGAGAAGCGAACCGATTTTCTTTTTCCCGAGCTGCTCATTAACGAAACGAAGAGCGGGGGCGATTTTGTCATTAAAGATTACGCGGCCGGGGCTAGTCTCAAAGAAAACTACATGAGGCTCGCCTTCAACATCGTTATGACTGTTGACGATCACGGCGTCATTATCTTTCGTGAATTTCCTGCGGCCTTTTGGATAGCCCCAAAGTTCCGGATTTTCTTTAAGCCAGATTCGCGCGTTTACGTGAACAGTCCCGTGAGAAACTGCTGACAAAACGTCGTTCATGTCCGTAAAGTGCATTCCGTCGCCGTCAAGACCTTCGCGCATGTCCGTTAAATAATAAACGCCCAAAACTATATCTTGCGTCGGTGTAACGACAGGACGTCCCGAAGCCGGTGAAAGCAAATTATTCGCAGAGAGCATCAATAAACGAGCTTCGGCCTGTGCTTCGATACTCAAAGGAACGTGAACGGCCATTTGGTCGCCGTCAAAGTCAGCGTTGAAAGCCGTGCAGACCATCGGGTGAAGTCGAATCGCTTTGCCTTCCATCAAGACCGGCTCGAACGCTTGAATGCCTAATCTGTGCAAAGTCGGCGCGCGGTTTAACATGACGGGGTGATCTTTGATGATGTTTTCAAGAATCTCCCAGACTTCGCTGCCGCCCTTTTCAATTTTTCGTTTTGCGTGCTTGACATTAAGAGCCATTCCGCCTTCGACAAGTCTACGAATTACAAACGGCTTGAAGAGTTCCAACGCCATCTGCTTAGGAAGTCCGCATTGATAAATTTTTAACTGCGGGCCAATGACGATGACCGAACGGCCGGAATAGTCAACGCGTTTGCCGAGCAAGTTCTGACGGAAACGGCCTTTCTTACCGCGCAACAAGTCTGTAAGACTTTTCAAGGGTCTGTTGCCAGCACCGAGTACGGCTTTCCCGACGCGGCCATTATCAATTAAAGCATCAACGCACTCTTGAAGCATTCGTTTTTCGTTGCGAACGATGATTTCCGGAGCGTTGAGAGCTTGTAATTTTTTAAGTCTGTTGTTTCTGTTTATGACACGACGATATAAATCATTAAGATCGCTTGTCGCGAATCGTCCGCCGTCAAGCTGAACGAGTGGCCTCAAATCCGGCGGGATAACCGGCAGGACGTTTAAAATCATTGATTGCGGTTTTGAGTCGCTCTTTCTGAAATCCTCAACGACTTGAAGACGCTTAATTAATTTTCTTTTTTTCTGGCCCGTGGTGTCGGCGATCTGTTCGCGCAGAGAATCCGCGAGCGTATCGAGGTCCAATTTATTAATTAGAGCCTGAACGCCGTCTGCGCCAATTCCAGAAGAGAAATTTTCGTCATACTTGCGGCAAATTCGCTGCTGATGTTCAAAAATTACGTCGCCTTGACTGAACATTGACATTCCCGGATTAATTACGAGATGGCTAGGGTCGTCAATGACTTTCTCATGACGCATAACGCGGAACTTTCCGGGGTACTGATGTTCAAGTGCTGTTAATTCTGTGCGAGAAAGAATCTGACCTTTGACGTATGGCAACTTCACTGCGCCCGTAACGATGAAAGCGTCGCTGTTGCCGACTTTTGCGCGCGTGGCGTCATCATCGGCTTTAGAGGCAGGGACAATCGCCCCCGCGTCAAGTCCAAGTTCTTCATCGTCTTCGCTAAGAATGAAGGCCGGTTCGACTTTTAAACTTTCATCGCCGTAATCAGTTTTGAATTTTGCAACTTGTGTCGCTGAAATCACATCGCCGACATTAACAGGAACGTTCTCGATACCGTCAAGTTGGAAGGCTTCTTCGTATTCAAAACCAACAGGCTGATAATGAGCATGGATTTTTAATTCGCTCTCAAAAATCACCGCGCCTTTTTGAATAATATCCGGACGAGAAGTTTCTGTGATTTTATAACCCTTCTCTGTCTTTCGAGACGGAGCAAAATAAATGACTTTCTCTAAATCTTTTGCGCTTGTCCCTAGCAGAAGACTTAAACGACTGGGAATGCCTCTCAAGTACCAAATATGAACGACAGGGACGGCTAAGTCTATATGGCCCATTCGTTCACGTCGGACGCGATTGTCTGTAACTTCGACGCCGCAATTTTCACAAATTACGCCTTTGAATTTTGGGCCGGAACGTTTGTATTTTCCGCATTTGCATTCATAGCTTCGGGTTGGGCCAAAAATTCTTTCACAGAAAAGTCCATCGACTTCGGGGCGCAAAGTTCTGTAATTAATCGTTTCTGGCTTTAAGACTTCACCTTTAGAAATTTCGTGTATTCTTTCAGGAGTTGCGAGCTTGATTCTAACTCCTGTAATTTCCTTTCTTTTTGCCAAGTTTAATTTTCCCCCTCTCCAGTGTCTGAAGTTGTAGGTTCTGAATTATTTGTATCGTCGTTGAAAATATTCGCGGCCACTTCGGCGAGCTCTTGTGAGACTTCCGGCTCTGGCTCAGGTTCTGTGATATTTTCAAGCGTAGGCTGCGATTTACGATTCTTTCTAGGCTTTTTAATAGGCTGGAAGACCTCCGGCGGTTTACCTGTGTAAACTGGCTTCTCGTCGTCTTCAAGCGGAATATCGCCCTGTGAACCGTCATCAAACGTAACTTCAACATCGAGACCAAGTCCCTGAAGTTCTTTAACGAGGACTCTGAAACTTTCTGGCACGCCCGGCTTAACAAGGCTCTGACCTTTTACGATTCGTTCGTAAGTTTTATCGCGGCCTCTAATGTCGTCGGACTTGACCGTCAAAATTTCCTGCAAGACGTTCGCGGCGCCGTAGCCTTCAAGTGCCCAGACTTCCATTTCTCCGAATCTCTGACCACCGAATTGAGCTTTCCCGCCTAACGGTTGCTGAGTTATTAAACTGTAAGGACCTGTCGAGCGAGCGTGAATTTTATCATCAACAAGGTGATTTAATTTCAGCATGTACATGCAGCCGATCGTAACTTTTTTATCCATCGGGCGGCCTGTGCGTCCGTCACGGACTGTAATCATACCGTCTTCGGTCAAGTCTTTATATTTTTCGGCGGCAATTTTTCTCATCTCTGCAAAAATTTCATTTTCGTTTGCGCCTTCAAAGACAGGCGTAGAGACATGCCACCCGTTATTGAGCGCTACAAAGCCCATGATCGTTTCAAGCACTTGGCCTAAATTCATTCGGCTAGGAACTCCCAAAGGATTTAAAACGACATCAACCGGTGTTCCGTCTGGCAAGTATGGCATATCTTCGACGGGCAAAATACGACTAACAACGCCTTTATTCCCGTGACGGCCTGCCATTTTGTCGCCGACTGTAATCTTTCTGCGCTGTGCTACGTAGACTTTTATTGAACGAATGACGCCAGAACCCAACGCTTCGGGAGTGTTGTCCCTGTCCATTTTTTTTATATCTACGACTTTGCCCCAAGAACCGTTCGGGAGTTTCAGCGAATTATCACGAACTTCTCGAGCCTTTTCGCCAAAAATCGCGCGCAATAATTTTTCTTCGGGGGTTTGATCCGATTCTCCCTTCGGCGTTACTTTACCTACAAGAATATCTCCTGCGCTGACCTCGGCACCGATTCTAATGATTCCGTCGTCGCCAAGATTTCTTAACATATCTTCGCTAACGTTCGGAATATCGCGGGTAATTTCTTCTGCCCCTAATTTTGTTTCGCGAGCTTCGATTTCGTACTCTTCAATATGAATCGAAGAAAATTTATCTTCTTTAACGAGATTTTCACTTAATAAAATCGCGTCTTCAAAGTTATAGCCTTCCCACGGAACGAATGCGACAAGGACGTTATGACCAAGAGCGAGTTCGCCGTTTTCGATCGCTTGACCGTCGGCAATGATTTCGCCTTTCGCGACTTCTTGTCCTTTACGAACAAGTGGCCGCTGATGAATCAAAGTTGACTGATTCGAGCGTCGGAATTTAATCATCTTGTAAGTTCTCTCACGGCCGCGCTTGTTTATAATTTTAATTTCGTTTGAGTCAACGTAAGTAACAGTTCCGCCGTCGCGTGCGCTTATACACGAGCCTGAATCATGCGCGATTCTGTGTTCAATGCCAGTTCCTACTAAAGGAGCTTCAGGCACTAGCAACGGCACAGCTTGGCGCTGCATGTTGGAACCCATTAACGCTCTATTAGCGTCATCATGCTCAAGAAACGGAATAAGAGCCGTTGATGGTGAGACGATTTGACGCGGCGAGACGTCCATATAATCGACTTCTTCTTTAGAAACTGTAACGATTCCGTCGCCGTGTCGAGTAGGGCAAGAGTCGCCTGCTATGGTCAATCCGTCATCTTCAAGAGGCGTGTTTGCCATAGCAACGTAAGCTTTATCTTCGTCATCTGCTGACAATAAAACGGTTTCATCGGTTAATTTCCCGTCTTTAACTTTTCTGCGAGGTGTTACAAGAAAGCCATGTGAATTAAGAGTTGCATAAGTCGTCAACGATGACACAAGTCCGATATTCGGGCCTTCTGGTGTTTCAATCGGACAGACTCGTCCGTAGTGCGTGTAATGAACGTCGCGAGCTTCAAATCCTGCGCGCTCACGGCTCAAACCGCCGGGGCCAAGTGCTGAAAGTCTTCTTCTGTGAGTAACTTCGGCTAAAGGATTCGTCTGATCCATAAACTGCGATAACTGACCCGAACCGAAAAATTCACGCAAGCACGCTGCTATAGGTCGGACGTTGATTAATTCGCGGCCCGTAACCTCAGCAAGATTTGGGATTGTAGTCATTCGTTCACGAACAATTCTTTCCATTCTTAAGAGGCCAATTCTAACTTGATTTTGCAATAATTCGCCGATTGAACGCACGCGCCTGTTTCCAAGATGGTCAATGTCATCGCTGATTTTATCTTCCTCACGCATCGCGAACATCTCTTTTAAAATCGCGACAACGTCTTCAAGCGTCAATAATTTTTCATCTTCTGACACGTCCATATTAAGACGTCTATTTAACTTGTAGCGTCCGACGCGTCCGAGTGTGTAGCGTCTGGGGTCCTGTAACAGACTTCTAAAATAATCTCGTGCGTTTTCGATTCTTGCAAGTTCGTTAGGTCTTAAACGTTTGAAAATATCTTGAATAGCTTCGTCCGGACTTTTAGTTCTGTCTTTGTCAAGCGTCCGAGCTAAGCCCGCGTCCATTTCGTAAACTTCGATCCCGGCTTCGGGGTCTGGGTTATCGTCAAAGAGTTTTGATAATTTTTCTTCGTCAATCAAAGAACCTTTAGCGACAATTAAATCTCCGTCTTCGTTATAGATATCTTCGGCGGACATGTAGCCCTTTAACTCGTTATTGAAGTGCATAAAAACCGTTTGAACTCCAAGCAACTCTAAAATTTCTTCATTATTTTGTGCGCCAAGAGCTTTTAATAATAACGTTACAGGCAGACGTTTTCTGTTATCTATGTTAGCTGTGATTACTTCTTTTTCTGATTCAGGCATAGCGAAGTCGAGCCACGCGCCCCTATCCGGAATTAATTTTGCCGAACAAGTGTCGCCTGTGTGTGTGAAATAAACCCCGGCCGAGCGCGCCAACTGATTAATTACAACGCGTTCAGTACCGTTAATTATAAAAGTTCCTCTGTCGGTCATCACAGGAAAATCGCCGAGAAAAATTTCTTTTGTATCATTGCGTTCCTGCGTTCTTATGTTCGTGAGTCTTATTGTGGCTTTTATTGGCCGCGCCCACGTCATATCTTTTTGTCTTGCTTCTTCTTCTGATATTTTAGGCTTATCGATTGAATAACCTACAAATTCGAGAGCGAAATTTCCATCATAACTTTCTATAGGAAAAACTTCCTCTAATAATTCCTGAAGTCCCTGCGAAACTCTTTCTTCAGGCTGCACATTGTCCTGATAAAACCAGTGGTACGAATCTCTTTGTACCTCGATCATATCGGGCATGTCGCTTACATCACGAGCGCGTCCGAAAGTGTATCGCTTTCGGGTTTTGCTGATTGGAACGAACTCAGGCATGTTAGACCTCCCCTGACAGTCAGGTTATTTTTAGTGCAATAATGCATGATAGCAAAGAGATACAACCATGTCAAGCAACATAGTTGTATCTCGATCTATTCATAAGCTTTTTATTTTATGATGGTGCCCGAGAGAGGACTCGAACCTCCACGAACTTGCGCCCACTAGAACCTGAATCTAGCGCGTCTACCAATTCCGCCACCCGGGCGTTATCGTTTTTTAACGCAGAAATATTTTATCAATATATAGATTTTTTGCAAGCCTGATTAAAGAATTTTTTTGTGCTATAATTCACTAAATTCAAAGAGCTTTTCACGATTTTAAAATCTTAAAAATAAAAATTAAAAACCTCGAGGAAGAAATTCATTTTGGTCACTACTTTGGTCACTACAGAAATATTAAATTTTTCTTCTCGTCGTCAAATTTTATAAGCGCGATTAAGAAATTAAAAATTTGAATCACGATTCACAAATTATGAATCAGAATTTTAATCTGCGATATAATTTTTCAAATTTTAATTTTGAATTTAATAAAGGCGATTTAGGATTCATGAAAAAAATTTTTGCTTTAACGTTTGCGATTTTAATTTTTATTTTCCTTCCTACGATTTCAAATGCTGCTGACATGGGCGCGCTTGAACGTGAAGCTCTTGCCCTTCGTGTCGAATTTAATCGGCTCGGGAGTTCGGGCGATCCCTTTGAGCGTGAAGCGATCCTTCAAAAAATTATTGACCGTTGCAAAGGGACAGAAGAAGCCGTAGCGGCGTATTGGAATTTAGCAGATTTATATCTTGATGGCTTCCCTGAAGAAATGCGACAAGAGGCGCGCGAGATTTTAGAGATTTGTTTGAAAAATTATCCAAACTCTCCGCGAGCTTCAATGGTTAAGTGCAAACTCGTTGAACTTTACGACAATGGCGACGCGCGACGTTCCGAACTCGTTCGACAACTTCAAAACGATAAGACACTTCCAAATATTTTGCGGGCAAGTCTGAAATAAAAATCTAAATTCATAAATTACAGATATATTCACTGCGTAATTTTCATGAGAAACGTAGTATAATTAAAACTACGTAAAAAAATTTCATGATAAAGTGAAGTGAATAAATCTATGTCGAGAAAGTCGTGTTTTATATTTTCCTTAGTGCTTATGTTATTTCTCTGTTTCCCCACGGAGGCCGCGCGGACTTCAAAGAAAGATATATACACGGGGCAATTAAAAGATGTAAATTCGTATCAGCTTGGAATGGACGAGTTTGTTCTAAAATTTTCTGGCAAAAATCTGCCGAACCCGGAACTTGAAACCGATGAAAATTTTTTGACCATAATCTTGCCTGACACGAAGGCAGTTAATCCTAAAAAAATTAATTTGCTGATGTCAGAGTTTCATCAAGAAGTCCCGATGATTGTCGGCTTCAATGTCCAAAATATTTCCGAAGATGAACAATGGCGCGCCGAAATCGAAATAGAAATTGAAAAGGCGTTTGAAAGGCCGGTATTAACGCGCAGTTGGGAAGGATTTTCGCTGCGTGTAAAAATTCCTCAAGAAAAAAATAATTTTGTGAAGTTCGAGCCGGTGAAACGAGTTCCTAATCAGCCCGAACATTTTTTGCCGATTCATCTAAATGAAAATGTAAATATGGAATTTCGAGAAGCTGACCTTCGAGACGTCTTTAGGCTCGTAATGGCTGATGCTGGCAAGAACGTAATTATTGATGATTCATTCCCTAAGGACGTGATTATAAGTTTGAGTCTCGTGGACATTAAAGCCGAAGAAATTTTGAATTATTTAATGAGCCAATATGAAATCGCTTGCTGCGTTGCTGGCAATAACACGTTAGCTTTTGGAACTCGTGAAAGTCTTTTCAGATTGTCAGGAAGACGCGAGGTTAAATCTTTCAAAATTGCTTACGCAAATTTATCCCAAGTCGGAACGATGTTAAAAAATCTTGTGGGCGTTACTGACGCAGAGTATACCCAAGATGAACGAATGAGAACCGTTCACATAAACACGAACCCAGCTAAGATGCACGAAGTCGAAGAAATGATTAAACGTATTGACGTTCCGTCACAACAAGTCATGATTCACGCGAGCATTTTTGAATTCAGCGATTCTGTTACCCAAGAAGTCCAAACTGCGATCGAAGCCGTTTATGACAAGTGGACGTTCACAAGTAATCCTTATAGCGGCTCTGGTGTTCTTAATTATCTCGATGAAACGTACAGAAACGGAAAATCAAATTTCGATCGTCAAATTACAGCAACGCTTCAAGCTCTTGAAAACAAAGGCAAAGGCCGAACAATCGCGAATCCTTCAGTTATTGCCGTTGATGGCGAAGAAGCTACGATCAGTTTGAAACAGGAATATTTATATAGCAAAGGTCTGAACGACAAAGGAAGCGTCGAATGGGGAAGCGAAGAGGTCGGGCCGGAATTGAAATTTAAGCCACGAATCGAAGAAAACGGCTATGTTTATCTTGAACTTGAGATTAATACGGGCGATTATCTTGGCAAGGACACCGACGGCAATATTCAAACTACTACGCGCGAAGTTACGACAAAAATTAGAGTTCGCGACGGTATGCCGTTCGTGGTCGGCGGCCTGAATCAAGACAGCCACATAATCACGCAGGCAAAAGTTCCGCTAATTGGTGATATTCCATTGCTGGGCGAATTATTTAAATGGAAGAACAACGAACATAATAAGACGCAAGCCGTTATGATTGTTACGCCTTATATCTTAAATTAAAAATTAGGAGTCTTTATCATGAAATCAAAATTAAATTTTTTAATTGCGCTTTGTGTTTTTGTTTTTTTAGCGTCAACTTGCGGCGCCGAAATTAAAAATTCTTATGACGTTGTGATAGCCGGCGGCGGCACGGGCGGAACTGCTGCGGCGATTCAGGCTTCGCGCCTTGGAGTCAGCGTTTTGATTATTGAGCCGACTTCGATGTTAGGAGGTCAGGCAACGGCTGCGGGAGTTTCGACGATGGACGACATGAGCCGAATCGAAAGCGGGATTTATAAAGAGTTTATTGATCGCGTTAAAAAATATTATTCGGACATGAAAAAATCAATTAATACGCCATACTGGAAAGAACACGGCAAAGCCTTTGAACCTTCAGTAGGTGACAAAATTTTGAAAGACATGACCGCAAGCGCAGATATTCTTTATCATTCGCAAATTGTCAGCGTGAAAAATGAAAATGAATCTCGCTTCGTGAGTGTTCAAACTCCAGACGGAGTTCGAGAAATTAATTTTAAAATTTTAATCGACGCTACTGAATACGGAGATATTTTGCCCTTGGTCGGAGCGCGCTATCGATCTGGAAATTCTATTTCGCCGAATATAAATAAAAATTCTTTCATTCAAGATATAACATGGACAGCGATTATAAGAAAATATCCCGGCGGCGTGCCTGAAAATCTCAAGCCTAAAAATCCTTTGCCCGATTACGAACGCGCGAAGAAAAATTATAAAAATTACGTTACGGCGAACGGCTTCGATTTTCAAGGTAAGTATCCCGTCAAGATGCCCGTGAATTTGATTTCACATAACGCTTACCGCGCTGTGCCGGACTCTTTCACGCCAGGCAATTACACGGGAGCTAAAAAATATTGGCCGAAAATCTCTAAGACCGGCGTAAACTGGGGCAACGATTATCCGGGAATGTATTTATTAATGAACCATTACGGGCTTAACGTCATGTTTCTTGAAGACAAAGAGACTCGCGCTCAAATGGAACGCGACGCGCTGATTAAAACACTACATTTTATTTATTATATTCAGCATGAACTCGGCGCTAACTGGTCAGTAGATGAAAACGAATATGGCGAATTGCCAGAAGCTGCTAAAGATTTTCCCAACGAATGGAAAGAAATCGCGCGCCATATGCCGCCGATCCCTTATGTTCGAGAATCCCGGCGCGCGCTTGGTGCTTACACGTTAAATTCTAAGGCTGTTCACGAAAATTCTTTAAGTTGGCGAAACGGTCATAAAAATCATGAGTTCAGCGACGCAATCGCAATCGGTGGTTATAATCTTGACCTTCACGGTGGCGATGACGACGACGATATAGAAAGCGAGCTTGGCGAAAAGCAATCTTCAATCTGGGGCAACATGCCGCAAGGGCCGTTTCAAGTTCCTATGAAAATTTTAATTCCCGAGAGCGTTGACAATTTCATAGCCGCGGAAAAAAATTTATCAATGTCGCGACTTGTTTCTAGTGCTTTACGTCTTCAGCCTATCACGATGATGACGGGCCAAGCCGCCGGAGCATTAGCTGCTGTTGCGATTCAATTAAATCTTCAGCCGCGAGAAGTTCACCCCGTTCATGTTCAGAAGAGGCTCGCCGAAGCGGGAGTAGTTTTATCGCTTTGCAATTACTCTGACGTTCCGCGAGAACATAAAAATTTTGCCGGCGTTCAAGTTTCTAATTTATATGGCTTACTAAGGCCAAGAGCATATCCAAGCATGACGGGAGCGAATATAAATTCGTCTGGTTCAAAAGGTCAAAAGGGGCGTTTCGGCGCTGACAAGTTAATAACTCGAAGCGAGCTTGACGGAATGATAGCGCGCGCGGAAGAAGTCATGAACGCAAAAATAAAATTGCCGCCGCTTGGTGCAACGATGACACGCGGGGACGCTGTAGATATGATTGTGAATGCGATGGACGAGATTTATTAGCACTTGACGGGGGGGGTGATAAATTACAATTACTCCATCAAAAATTTTGAGAGGAGTAAAAACATGTTAGACTACGAAATTTTTTCAAATGACTGTTCTTTTACTGCGGAATGTTCGCCAAGTGGTGAGAGCGATAAAGACTACTACTTTAATTGTCCGCCTGATATTGATTCGTGTACCCCCGAAGGAACATGCTTCCCTGATGCAAATGACTGTGGCCCGGATTATGGCGAAGCGTGCGTTCCTGATTGCGATCCTCAAGAATAAATTTTTTAAGCTGCCTTTAAGGCAGTTTTTTCATTTTTGGGAAGGGGGAAAAAATTTTGTGGTACTTAGAAAAAAATGTTTATCTTGTTTACGGACATATTAAGGCGGCATTTTATGACTTCAATCGCGGCCGGCTCATACACGTAAGCAAAGACGCTAAAGAATTATTAAGCAGAGTTTTGAAAATTGAAACGCAATTAACACAAGCAGAACTTGAATATCTGGAAAGTTTGAAATCTTTACAGCTACTGACTAATGATTTTGTGCTCCCCCATGAAATTCTTGAGCTTAAAGAGAAACCTGTTATAGATTTTGCGTGGATAGAAATTACAAATTTTTGCAACTTAAAATGCCTTCACTGTTACAACGAAGCTGAAAATTTTTGTGGTTCGATAATGCGCTACGACGATTTTTGCCACGTTATAGACGAGCTTGTATCTTTTGGCGTCAAAAAAATTCAGTTAATCGGCGGCGAGCCGTTTGCTCTCGGCGAGAAAATAATAAAATATCTTGACTATCTCGAAGGCAAATTTGATTATGTTGAGATTTTCACGAACGGCACGCTTCTGAATGACAAATTAATTAATT
>JAFSUP010000086.1 GCA_017445205.1 Synergistaceae bacterium | reverse complement strand
GACGGCCGCGACCTTGAACAAGACGAGGACGGCGATTATTCTTTCAGTTTTGTGAACACGGCCGGCGCTGAAAGCGTTGCACTAGTAACCGGGAACGAGGGTTATTATCTTGTAATTTCAATGAGCGGTTTTGAAGATGAAAATTTAACTTCGGACTTTGAAAAAATTTTAGATTCGATAGATTGGGAAGACTGATTTTTAATTAGGAGTGAGGAATTATGAAAAAAATTTTAGCCATAATTTCTATTTTTATACTTTCGAGCGCGGCCTTCGGGGAGGTAAATAAAAAAACTGTTCTGCGTGCGTGGCAGTCGGTAACGAAAGCCGAAAATTTTTCACAGCTTCCTTTAAATTTTGAATATGACGATGAGCCTAATGCTTGGGTCGCTTATGACGACGACGGCGACTACACTATACACGTTACTACGGGCCTAATGAAAATTTTGAAATCAGAAAATGAAATCGCCGGGGTCTTGGCTCATGAACTTGGACATATCCAGCTTGGACATTATGATAATTTCGCCTTGTCCGATACTGTGCGCTCAATCATGGGAGCAAACAGTGAGAACGCCGACGACTTGGCCCGCGCGGTCGGAAATATAGATTTAGAACTCAAAGAAAGCAGCTTCAGCCGTGAGCAAGAAACCGAAGCCGACAATTACGGCGTAAAAATTTTGAGCAAGGCCGGCTATAATCCGTGGGGACTTTATAACGCCATGAAACGATTCGATGAAAACGGATTCGACACAGAGGACAACGGATTTAATTCTCACCCCGCTTCAGATGAGCGACTTGATAATCTTGCAAGACAGGCGCGCAAATTCAAAAAATAAAATTATGCTAATATAATCAAAAATCAAAAGGAGTGAAAAGAAATTGCTTAGGACTGATAGAGGGGAAAAATTTTTGAGCCCGGATTTTTCATTCCTAACTCCTGATTAAAAATGAATTGTCATGAACACAATCACGCTTACGAAATCATAATCAACAAGCCCGAATATAAAAGAATCGAACGAAAACTTGAAGTCACAATTCCGACTGAATACGGTGTGTTTAACGTCTTTGCTTACAGAGGCATTGACCACGACGACGACGCACACACGCACTTGGCCTTGACGATGGGCGACATCACGACGGACACGCCGGTTTTAACTCGCGTTCATAGTGAATGCTTCACGGGCGACGTGCTTGGCTCATTACGCTGTGACTGCGGGCCACAACTTCACACGGCTTTGAAAATGATAGCTGACGAAGGGCGCGGCGTTCTTTTATATATGCGTCAGGAGGGGCGCGGCATTGGACTTCTAAACAAACTTCGCGCTTATAAACTTCAAGATGCCGGACTTGATACCGTTGACGCAAACGTAGCTCTAGGCTTCCCGCCGGACATGCGCGAATACGGAACGGGTGCGGAAATTTTGAAGGACTTGGGATTAAAAAAGATTCGTTTGATGACTAACAACCCCGGAAAAATTTCGGGCCTTGAAGAATACGGGGTCGAAATTGTCGAAAGAGTTCCGATTTTAATCAAGCCCAACGAATTTAACGAAAAATATTTGAGCACAAAAGAATTTCGCATGGGGCACTTAATGCAAGTAGGAACTAGGAGTTAGGAAGTAAGAAGTAACAAAAAGGAGAGATAAATTAAAAATGAAAATCACGGAAGGGAAATTATTAGGAACAGGTTTGCATGTCGCTATCGTGGCTTCACGTTTCAACGAGCTTGTAACTTCACGATTAATCGACGGTGCAAAAGATACTCTGCTTCGTCATGACGTTTCAAACGGAGCGATCGACATTTACTGGGTGCCGGGTGCGTGGGAATTGCCATTAATTGCAAAAGAAATTGTTTTAACGGGCAAATACGACGCTGTTATAGCTCTCGGTGCTGTCATTCGTGGCGACACTCCGCACTTCGATTACGTTGCTGCTGAAGCTTCAAAAGGACTTGCGGCTGTCGGTCTTGAACATCGTGTTCCAGTCTTGTTTGGCGTCTTGACGTGCGACACTCTCGATCAGGCTTTATTAAGAGCCGGAAGCAAAGCGGGCAACAAAGGTTCAGACTGCGCGCTAGGAGCTATCGAAATGGCAAATTTATTGAAAAACATTCGCAAAGATTCATTTAACACAAACGAAAGGAACGAACAAACCTACAATGCTTGATATTAAATATATCCTCGCTAACAAAGAAGAATACGCCGAAGTCTTGAAAAATCGTCATCATGATTTTAATTTAGATGTCTTAGTCGAACTTGACGCCAAACGCCGCAAAATCATCGGCGAAACTGAAGACCTCAAGGCCAAGCGCAACGAAGGCTCACGCAAAATCGGAATGGCAAAGAATAATCCTGACTTAGACGTCAACGCCCTCAAAGCTGAAATTAAAGAGATGGGCGATAAAATTAAATCTCTTGACGCTGAACTTGCTCAAGTCGAAGCGACTCTTAATAATCATTTAATGACTTTGCCGAATACTTTAAGCGCAACAACTCCGATTGGCAATGACGAGAACGACAACCCCGTCGTAAGAAAATGGGGCGAGCCTAAGAAATTTGATTTCGAGCCGAAACCACATTGGGATGTCGCAGAAGCGTTAGGTATCATGGATTTTGAGAAAGGCGTTATGCTTGCTCAAAGCCGTTTCACGGTCTTGAAAGGACTCGGAGCAAGAATGGAACGCGCGCTCGTGAATTTCATGTTGGACATGCACACAAAGAAACACGGCTATCTTGAAGTCGAGCCGCCGTTCATGGTGCGCAGCGCGATTTTAGAAGGCACAGGACAGCTTCCAAAGTTCGCAGAAGACTTATATAAACTTCAGAACGATGATTTATGGCTAATCCCGACTGCCGAAGTCCCGTTGACGAACTTAAACCGCGAATCGATTCTTGAAGAAAAAGATTTGCCGCTGTATTACACGGCTTACACTCCGTGCTTCAGACGCGAGGCCGGCAGCGCAGGGCGTGATGTCCGTGGCTTAATGCGTCAACACCAATTTGATAAAGTCGAAATGGTAAAAATCTGCACGCCGGAGACTAGTTATGACGAACTCGAAAAACTCACTAACAACGCCGGAGAAGTTCTTGAAGCTCTTGAACTCCCGTACAGAGTTGTAAATCTTTGCTCGGGCGATATTGGATTCGGCTCATGCAAAACTTACGACTTAGAAGTTTGGCTGCCTTCACAAGATAAATATCGCGAGATTAGCTCGTGTTCAAACTGCGAAGATTTTCAGGCGCGACGAATGAATTTGCGTTACAGACCTGCGGACGGCGGCAAAATCAGATTCGCTCACACTCTCAACGGCTCTGGAATTGCTGTCGGAAGAACTTTAATCGCAATCATCGAAAACTACCAGAACGAGGACGGGAGCATCACAATTCCTAAAGCTCTTGTGCCATACATGGACGGCCTTGAACGCATTAATAAATAATAATATTTACGCGGTAATCGGCTGTGTTTCGGCTTCAATAATCTGCGTAATTATTCAATTTTTTATAAAGCGCACTCTTGAGTACCGCCAGTACGGATATTTTAGGGATATAGTCCTTGCCGGAGCGTGGCTTATTCTTGCGTTATGGTTCGGCAACAACGAGTCCCGCGTTGTCGTCTGCGGAGCAATGCTTGCATGTTTTGCCGGGATTGCCGAGAGTAT
>JAFSUP010000085.1 GCA_017445205.1 Synergistaceae bacterium | reverse complement strand
TTCATCTTCAAAACCGCTCATTGAAATTACAAGATAATAACCCTCGTTCCCGGTTACTAGTGCAACGCTTTCAGCGCCGGCCGTGTTCACAAAACTGAAAGAATAATCGCCGTCCTCGTCTTGTTCAAGGTCGCGGCCGTCCATTTGAGTATAAAGACGTTCGACTATGTCAGTCAAATCCGCCTTGCCCATTTTATTAAATGCAATCGCTATTGAGGCATTAGCACTTGGATTTTTAATTACGAGTGTCGAGCCCTGAAGCTCACCGCTCCAACCGGCGGGAACCTCCGCGCGAAAATTTCCAAAAGTCCTAACGCTGGCCGCCGCGCCGGATATAAAAATTAAAATGAAAATCAGAGAGCAGAAAAATTTTTTCATCGAAAACACCTCCATAAAAAATTATATAAAAAAATAGCCGCGACTTAATGAAGCTGAAGGGAAGTCGCGACTAAAAATTTTTTCTTAAATCTTGATTACCGTCGGGAAGTCTGATTTATTTCTCCTGTAAGGAGTCAATCATTCTGGAGATGTCTTCCTGGGCATTCTCTAAACCGGTTACAACGATTAAAGCGTAGTTTTTGTCATCGCCGGAAAGGAAAGCCTTGCTCGTTACACCATTCTGATTGTCAAACTCAAACTGGAAGGCGCCGTCTACAGCCTGAAGATTCTTTCCGTTGAGTGCTTCGACGAATGCGTCTGCGATTTCTTTGAGGCTTGCGCCGTCAGTTCCATCTACTGTGATGCTTGCGCTTGCGGTGTTGTCGTTCTTTACGATTCCGACTGTTTCGCCATCTTTCGTAGCTGTCCAGCCTTCAGGGACGTCAACGGTGAACTTTCCAAAATCCTGCACGCCTGCGAATGCTGTGGCCGCGAATAAAGCAACGAGTGTTAAAGCTACAAATAAACGTTTCATAATTACAAAAGTCTCCTTTAATTATTTAATTTAAAAAATCTCTTATTTGTCTTTGAATGAAGCAAGCATAGCTGAAATTTCATCGCCTGCTACTTCAGCACCAGTTATAAGAATAAATACATACTGATCGCCTTCAACAGAAAGAATTGCTCTGCTGCTTACGCCTTGGTTGTTGACCATGTCCCATACATAATCGCCGTCAGCATCTGCCGCAGGTGTATCTACCTTCGCGTACGACTTCTGGCACTCCGCTGCGAATGCGTCTGCAAGATCTTTTACTGAGTTTCCGCCGGTAGGAGCAACTGTGATGCTTAATGAAGCAGTGTTGTCATTCTTTACAATAATTGCCGAAGCACCGTCTTGAGTTGCTGTCCAGCCGTCAGGAACGTCCATGGTGAATTTTCCGAAATCCTGAGTAGCCGCAAAAGCCATTGAAGCGAGCAACGCGATAACAGCTGTAACTGCTAATAAACGTTTCATAATTCCAAAAACCTCCTAAAAGATTTAATGGTGAAATTATCTTATTTTCAAATTTCGCTTTCAATGGCTCAAAGCTGCTTTTTACGAAGCTACAATGACGTTCACGAAGAACAATATAAAAGAATATCGACGCAAAAAATATTTCCGTCCGTCGTAATCTTGAAAGCGCCGTTATATTTTTTGACAATGTTTGAAACTGAAACTAATCCTAATCCGTGATTTTCTGATTTTGATACGGGCAAGCCGTCGCGATTAAATTTTATCTCGCCAACAAAAAAATTTTCTACCGAGATCCCTAGCATGACTTCGGATAACATTGAGGAAATTACTTTTATGCTACGTTTGTTGGCGGGAAGTTCTTTGACGGCGTTCAAAGCGTTTTCAATCAAATTGCCAAGCACCGCACAAAATTCTGATTCTTCGATGGGAAGTTCTTTTTTAAGGTCAAGCCGCCAATTTATTTTAGTTTGCTTTGTCCGCGCCTGATTATCGTAATAAGAAGCGAGAGCATCGACGGCGTTATTAGCGCAGAAGGAAATATAAGCGCCAGTTTTTTTATTTAATTTTTCAGCGTAACTTAAAATTTCGTCAAGACGTCCCGCCCGTGCAAGTTCGGATAAAACTGCGAGGTGTTGTCTGAAATCGTGTCGCATAACGCGGCTTTCGTTCATATAATTTTTGAATTCGCTGTAGCGTTTGCTCTCGATTCTGAATAAACTATTTTCCTGCTGCAACCGCGCACTTTTTATAAGGCTGTTCGTGCTTCGCCACAAGATGTCATAAAACATAAATTCCATGAACAAAAGAAAACTTATAAGCACAAGCGATATAGGCCGGACTCGTCCCGTCATTATGACGAAAGGACTAATCGGCATCATCCAATATAAAACCGCACTCATGAACAACGGAATTAAAAATAAGTAATTCCATACGCTTTCAAAATTTTTTTCACTTAGCAAGGTCGAGAATTTTAATGTGAGCGTCCTAAAAAAAATCGCTCCGCACAAAATGAGAAGTCCGAAATATACGCACGAAGATTGAATCATGAAGAGCCGCAACGAATGCCAGATTATATTTTTGATTTCGTATGGCGACATTATGATAATCGCGTAGAAATTTGACATCATGCAAAGCATTACGGAATTGAAAAAACAAAATAACTTTTTCTTAATCGGCAAATCTGTTAGCCAAGAGTACCAGCCGAATAAAAAAACACTGTCAACGATCAAAACCACGCGTGAACGAACAGAAGAAATCATAGCGACATATGCGGAACTAAAAATTAAGATCGCAATCAAAATTATCTGCGCGAAGATTAAACGACGCGATTTAATTTTTATATATTCGCCCACAGGAAGAACTGCAAATATTATTCCCGGGATTATCATAGAGACTTCGATTAAATATCTGAAAAAAATTTCAAAATTCATTTCTTGTTCGTCGTAATCTTAAAATCTGATACTGCGTGAAAGAATCTAAAATATTTCTGTGGTGTCTTACGTGTATAGAATATTGTGCGCCATTTTGCATTATGAAAGTATCTTTGTCTTTGCTAAGCGACATAACACAATCCATATTTATAATTACTCCTCTGTTGCATTCAAGAAATCGTTCTTCGTCGGCAAGTATAGTTTGAAATTCCCTGAACGTCATACTACAAAGCATAGATTGACCGTTCCTCATGACGAGTTCAACGTTATGGTCGTTTGAAAGAATGGCGGAAATATTTTTTAGCGGGATTTTATAACTGCTTCGAGAGACTCTGACGTTTATATATGGCTCATTAGCCGATAAAATTTTCACAGCCTCGCTCAAAACATAATTTATTCTTTCCTGATTATACGGTTTCAGAATGTAATCAAACGAATGAATCGGGAACGCGTCAAAGACAAATTCCTGCGAAGTCGTCGTGAACACGATAAGAACTTTATTATCAAGCTCGCGAAGTTTTTGAGCCGTCTCTATGCCAGTTAAAGTCTTCATTATTATATCCATGAAAATAATTTGAAATTTTCCCGGCTCGAAGCTTTCCAAAATTTCTTCGCCGTTTTTAAAAGATTCTATTTCAAATTTTAATTCCGGATTTAATTCTGAAAGACTTTTTTTTACAGAATGATTAAGTCTTTCAGCGTCGAAAATATTATCATCGACGATGGCGATATTAAGTAACATTCCACGCTATCTCTATAATTCAAGCAGCGACGCTAAATAATCTCCGCTGTCCTTCGCCGAAGTAGAATTGAAATTCGTCAGACGCGCAACATACTTCCCTAAAATATCCGTCTCAAGATTTATAAAATTTCCGGGTTTAAGATTTCCAAGCGTTGTTTGTGAAAGTGTTTCGGGGATAAGTCCGACAGAAAAATTTTTATCATTGACATTTATAACTGTGAGGCTAATTCCGTCAATCGCTACGGAGCCTTTCTCAACGATGCCGCGCAACAAATTTTTATCTTCAGGCGCAAAAATTGCTTCCTTCGTTGCTGAGCCTTTGAGGTCGATCAACTTTGCTACGCCGTCAACATGACCTAAAACTAAATGACCGTCTAGTCTGTCTGTTAATCTCATCGCACGTTCAAGATTAACTTTTGTCCCGGCTCGCAAAGATTTCCCGAACCACGTTCGCTTAAAAGTTTCTTGCATCATTTGAACGTCAAACGAATGTAAATCGTTTCGCGTAACCGTTAGGCAGGCTCCACTAACTGAAACTGATTGCCCTTTGACGAGTTCGCCCGCAAAATTTTCAGCGTTGATAGTTAAAGTGTAAAACTCGCCGCTCTGAAAAAATTTTTTTACTGTGCCTGTTCGTTCTATAAGTCCGGTGAACATGACAACCGCCCTTCTATTAAAATATCTTTACCGCAGGTTTGTGTTTTAATGTCGCGCAATGCGAAAGCTTCGCTGACCGAATTAAAATTCAAGTTTAGATTAAAATTTTTCCCGTCGCCTAAAATTTTAGGAGCGTAAAAGAAATTCACGTAATCTGCCATTCCGCTCTTCAAAAACGAACTCAAGACCGACGCGCCGCCTTCGACCATTAAATTTAAGACTCCGTGTGCGACGAGCGAATCTAAAATATTTTTTACGCTAAGTTCCGCGAGCGTTATCACTTCCGCGCCTGCGTCTTGTAATTTTGAAATTTTGTTTTTGTCGTTGCAGGTCGTGAAAATCAAACACTTGCCATCATTTGAAATTATTTTTGCGTCCGTTGGAGTTCGTAAATTTGAATCGAGGACAACGCGCTTGGGGTTTATGCCTTCGACGTGCCGGACTGTGAGTTCGGGATTGTCAGCTAAGACTGTTCCGACACCGACTAAAACAGCGTCATTCATTGCGCGAATTTCGTGAGCTTTCGTGCGCGCTTCGATTCCTGTGAGCCATTTACTTGAGCCGTTCGCTAGACAAAGTCGCCCGTCAAGGCTCAAAGCGGCCTTTAACGTTACGAACGGTCTTTGAAATTTATGAACAAAAACGAAGCCGCGATTTAATTCTTTAGCTTGTGATTCAAATTCGTTAAGCTCTGTAACTTTAATTCCGGCTTCACGTAAAATTTCAATTCCGTGCCCGTTGACTTTAGGATTAGGGTCGCGCATTGCGATAACGACTTCGGCCACTTCTTCTTTAACAAGACGATTTGCGCACGGGGGAGTTTTTCCAAAATGCGAACAAGGCTCAAGAGTTACATAAACCGTAGCGCCTTTGACGTCGTTGCCGCGTGAGTAAGCGTCATTAAGCGCTTCGATTTCAGCGTGAGGATTTCCGCACCAACGATGCCAGCCTTCGCCTATGATTTTATTATCTTTGACGATGACGCACCCGACCATAGGATTTGGAGAAGTCCCGCCGCGTCCATTGAGAGCTAAATTCAAAGCTCGTTTCATAAATTCTGCCTGCATTTTTTTACTTTCTACTTCCTAACTCCTAATTCCTAATTCCTACTTGCATTTTTAATATTTTAGACGGCGGGTGTATCATTGACAAGATAATTCATGAATTAGGAATGAGGAATTAGGAATGAGGAACGAAAGGATTAAAATTCCGCGGATAATTTTAATAATGCTTCTGCTTTGCTGTTTAGCGAACGAAGCTTTCCCAGCTTCGCGAAGAGCGGCAAGAAATTCTTACGACATAATCATAGCGGGCGCCGGGACAGGCGGAATCTCGGCAGCTATCCAAGCAGCACGAATGGGAGCTAGCGTTCTCGTTGTTGAGCCTAGCACATGGATCGGAGGTCAAGCGACGGCCGCGGGCGTTTCGACTATGGACGACATGAGCCGACAGAAGAGCGGATTATACAGAGAATTAATTTCACGTTTGCAAAATTATTACGACTATCGCGGCAAATCCATGGGGACTTGTTACTGGACTCCCAACAGCATCGCCTTTGAACCTCATATCGGCCAAGAAGCTCTCGTAAATCTCATCAATGAAGCTCGACGCAAAGGTACGATAGATTTTTTAATGAACTCTGAAATCACAAGCGTGAATAAAAATAAAAACACGATAACCGGCGTTACAGTGCGGACATTTGAAGGCAGCGATAAGCGTTACGCCTGCAAAATTTTAATTGACGCTACGGAATATGGCGACATGATCCCACTTTCAAAAATTCCATATAGGGCCGGCAATTCTGTTTCACCGTTTTTAAATCCTGATGCAATGGTTCAAGAAATCACGTGGGTAGCTGTGCTTCATAAATATATGCCTAGCGTTCCTGATAATCTTAAACCGCGCGAACCGTTGCCGGGTTATGAACTTGCCAAGCGAAATTATGAAAGTTATGTTTCAGACGACGGCTTCAACTTCAGAAACACTTACCCCGTTCAAACTCCTGTGAATTTCATGACGCACAACGCCTATAGAGGCTTGCCCGACAGCATGAACCCTTACAGCTATGACGCAGATAAAGACAATCGCGAATACAT
>JAFSUP010000084.1 GCA_017445205.1 Synergistaceae bacterium | reverse complement strand
TCTTTTGGGTTTCTTGCGATTATATATTACTATTTGTGCGGAATTGTTGGGGGGGGTAGCTGAGGTTGATGGGATTTCTTGCAGATATACGAAACTGCTGCGGTAATCACTGCTAACGCACCAATCGTTTCTATCATTGCTAATGAGCAAGCCTCCTTTATTATTAGTTTAGTGATAGACATTATAGCAGTTACGGAAAAATTTACCACGCAAAACCGAGCCATTTTAGCGCAGTCTTCCCGAGAGCATTAAAATGGCTGAGAAAATTTATAGAAGATAGTTGGCGCAATTTCAAACAAAATGGCAAAGATATAAAATTAATAAATTATTGCTTTTAATCACGAGTAATAATTAAAATAATAGGAGTTGAGTTTCCATGTTTCATGAGTCTTATGAGGTTATTGTAATCGGCGGCGGTCATGCGGGCTGCGAAGCTGCGCTTGCAAGTTCCCGGGCCGGTTGCAAAACTTTAATGTTAAATTTAAGCGTCGATAACACCGCATTGATGCCCTGCAATCCTTCAATAGGAGGCCCGGCGAAAGGTCATTTAGTCCGCGAAGTCAGTGCGCTCGGCGGTGAACAAGCTCGAGCGGCGGACGCTTCTACTTTAATGATCCGATGGCTGAACACTTCCAAGGGCGCGGCAGTTCGTGCCTTGCGTGCTCAATGTGACCCCGGACAATACGGAACTTATTATCGAAAATTATTAACGACACAAGAAAATTTAGAAGTTAATCAAGACGAAGCGATCGAGATTTTGACTTCAAACGGAAAAATTTCAGGCGTTCTCACTCGACACGGTGCAAAATATGACGCAAGAGCTATAGTTTTATGCGGCGGCGTTTATCTCAACGGGCGAGTCTTTGTCGGTGATAAGTCTTTCAAGTCTGGGCCAATGGGTCAGAATAATTCTGAATCACTGCCGAAGTCGCTTGAAAATCTTGGAATTAAAATCGGCTTCATGAGAACGGACACAACTCCGCGACTTAATATTAACACGATAGACTTTTCAAAAGCTACGCCGCAACTTTCAGAGCCGGAGCCGCTGTGTTTCGATTTATGGGGCGAAGGGAAAATTTACGATACGTCGGCTTATGCTTGTTGGTTTTCAAGAACGACGGAGCAGACTTATGAAATTTTATCGCAAAATATAAATCGTTCGCCGCTCGTTACGGGCGACGTTCAAGCACATGGGCCGCGCTATTGTCCTTCAATCGAGGATAAATTTTTAAGATTTCCTGACCATATAACGCACCCGATAGTCTTTGAGCCGGTCTCGCTGAATACAAATGAAGTTTACGTTCAAAATTTTTCAACGAGTTTACCTTATGACGTTCAAGTAAAAATGATTCACTCATTGCCGGGCTGTGAACACGCAAAAATTATTAAACCCGGCTACGGAATTGAATATAATTATTTACTCCCTGACCAACTGAAACGCACTCTCGAAAATAAAAATCTTCCGGGATTTTTCTGCGCCGGACAAGTGAACGGAACTTCAGGCTATGAAGAAGCAGCCGCGCAGGGGCTCTTGGCCGGGATTAACGCTGCTGCTTATGTTCTCGAACGTGAGCCGCTTGTACTCGGACGCGACGAAGGATATTTAGGCGTTCTGGTTGACGACTTAACGACAAAGAGCACCGATGAACCTTATCGAATGCTAACTAGCCGTTGCGAACATAGATTATTATTACGCTGGGACAACGTAGCGCACAGATTATCACGTTACGGACGCGCCGCAGGTTTGATTGATGATTCAAGATGGGAATTTTTAGAACGCCGCTTTGAAAACGAAAATCAAGAAATCGCGCGCTTGAAGTTCACAAAAATTTCTCCGTCGAAAGAGATCGAAGCTCTTTGTGAAGCTTACGAAGCTGAAATTTTAGCCGACTCGATGACGCTTGCGGACTTTCTGAAACATCGCGGAGTTAATTACGAATTAATTTCAAAAATTTCGCCCGCTGAAAAAATTTTGTCGCGTGAAGAAGTCGCTCATATTGAAACAGAATTGCGTTACACGGGCTATCTTGAACGTGAAGCACGCGTAGCCGAAAAAATGAAAAATTTCGACAGCGCTAAAATCCCTGAAGATTTTAATTACGATTCTGTAATAGGACTACGCGCCGAGTGTCTTCAGAAATTAAAACACTTCCGCCCCGAGTCATTAGGCCAAGCGCTTAGAATTTCCGGCGTAACGCCCGCGGACGTTCAATTAATTTCCGTAATTCTTTCTCGCAACGAACGAACTAAAAATTAAAAATCATGACTGACGACGAAGAACAAAAATTTTCTTTTAACGCCGAGCGACTTTTTCCCGAAGCTGCCAGGCGTGTCAAAATTTTAGAAGAGCTCAAAGAATCGTGGGGTGAATATATTCACAATCCGGCGCTTGCTCGTCATTCGTACCCGTATAATCTTGGAGTTAATGAAATTTCAATTTCTGTTGACGACGAACAGTCAAAGGCGATGCTAACCAGAATGCGCGGAAATATTTCGCGAATTTTAAAACGTCTTGACTATACGCCAAGGGGCGAACTCAAATTAAATATCACGATGGGCGAACCGTTCAAAGTTAAAGAAGTAGAAATAGATGCAAGTCCTGCGCGTCCTGCAAAAGTCGAAATCACTGACGAAGAACTAAACGAAGCAATGAAAGGCGCGCCTGAAGATTTGCCCGAAGACATTAACCGCGCAATTTCGCATTTGAAAATCTTTCTCGAAAAACGTTTTCCACAAAATAACGTATAATTTTCATAATTTAATTTCATTTTAAAGAAAGGAGTTTTTAACATGCTGACACACCCAGAGAAAATACTCGGCGTCCTTGGCGGTATGGGGCCGGCTGCTTGCGCTGAATTTTTAAAAATTTTGGCGCGTGATGCTCCAGCCAAAGACGATTCGCAGCACCCGAAAATTATAATGTTGTCTGACCCTGCCACACCTGACCGAAGCGACGGACTTATGGGGATCGGCCCTGACCCGTTGCCCGTTATTCGCAAAAATCTGCTTCAGCTAGTTGAATGGGGCGCGGACGTTCTCGCGGTTCCGTGTAACACGGCGCATTATTTCATTGACAGATTTAGAGATGAAATCCCCGTGCCGCTAATTCATATTGTCGAAGTTACCGTTGAGGCCGCTAAAGAGCTAAGCAAAGGAAATTGTTCATGGTTACTCGCGACCGACGGGACTCAAAAGAGCCTAATCTATCCTGCGTGCGCCGAAGAACGTCATTATCATTTTTTAAAACCGTCCGACGAACAGCAAACTAAAATTCAATCTTGCATTCGTTATGTGAAATCTGGCGACATGAAAACCGCGGGCGAAATCATGAACGCCGTAGTTAATGAGCTATGGAGCGAGCGCAATGTCCCTGTTACGATGGGCTGCACGGAATTGCCTTTAGCTTACGAAGCGTCGGGCTTGCCTATGGAGCGTCAAGTTTCGAGCTTGAAGGCCTTGAGCGACGCTTGCATAAAATTTTTATACGAGGCTTAGATTTTTTCACTCCTCACTCCTCACTTCTAATTCCTAATTCTTAATCGTCGTTGTGTTATGATTTACAAAAATTTTTAATTGAAAGGATTAATTTTGCACATGCCTGAAAATAATTTGCCGCAGCAACCACAGCCACAATATATATACGTTCAGCAGCCCCGCTACAATCAAGAAGAAGAAATGGAAATTGATTTATTTGAGCTATTCGGGGCAATTTGGAAAAAGAAATGGCGAATAATTTTTTTAGGGATACTTGGCACTGCACTTGGCCTCGCTTATGCTTTATATTTGCCGTTTATATACAAAGCCGAATCACGAATTATGCCGCAGGGCGGTTCGGGAGGTGGCGGAAGACTTGCGGGACTTGTTCAACAATACGGCGGCCTCGCTAGCATGATGGGGATCTCAATGCCCGAAGGCGCAGGCGGAACAGGCGCGGTAATGGTCGATATATTAAAAAGTGATACTGTCGTCGATACGATTATGGATCGCTTTAACTTGATGGAAGAGAACGAATGGGAATATCGAAAAACTGCCCGTGAAGCCATGCTCAAAAACTTTGACGCAAAATTTGACGAGAAGGGCAGCGGTATCATCACTGTTTCATGGAAAGACGAAGACCCGCAGCGCGCCGCCGACATTACAAACGCATTCGTCGAAGAGCTTCAAAAGAAAATGTTAGAAATGTCGTTATCGGCCTCGAAACAGAAAAGAGAATTTTACGAAGCTCAATTAATTGAAGTTCAGCAGGAACTCGCAAACGCCGAAGAAGCGATGATGAAATATCAACAGACGAGCGGTGTTATCGTTCTTGAAGAGCAGGCAAAAAAATTAATCGACGCAATCGCAGCGTTAAAAACTCAAATTGCAGCCAAGAACGTCGAAATTTCTTCAATGAAATCTTATATCAGGGCCGATAACCCAAGACTTAAATTAGCTCAATCGCAACTCGCCGCAATGCAGAGAGAATTGAAAAATCTCGAAGAAGAACAACGACGCGCAGGCGGGAACAGAACATCATCAGGCGACATTATGCTTTCAGTCGGTGAAATTCCTGAACTTGGCGTCGAATATCAACGTTACATGCGCGCTTTGAAAGTCGCCGGGGCAAAATATGATTTTATGTTCGGTCAATACGAATCTGCGAGGCTCGGAGAAATTTCTGACCTCTCAATGATAACTGTTATCGACCCGGCTATACCGCCCGATTATAAATCTGAACCCAGCCGCGCAAAAATTACAATCATGGGAGGCTTCTTAGGAGGCTTTTTGCCGTCAGCATGGTACGCAGGAAAATTTGTGATTAATGAGGGTAAGAAACAAAGACGCAAACGCAAAGATTACGATGACGATTACGACGACGAAGACGATTAAAGCAAATATGAATTAGAAAGTAGGAGTTAGAAGGTGAAAGCGTGAGCGACGCAAGCACATTAAGCACTGAATACGTTCCGCAGAAGGTTTTTGATATTTATCTTGAAAACGTCAGGAAAGATTTAGATTATGAAAAGCGATTAATTGACGAGCGTCTTGATAAATTTCAAGCGATCCTGGAAAGAAATTTTGCGGAGATGAGAGCAAATCTTATTGAGATTCGCGGAGAAATCAGAGTGCTTGACCAGCGAATGAACGGAATGGATAAACGCATTGACGGACTAGAAAAGCGAATTGATGATTTACATCAGTCGCATAATAAATGGTTCGCAGTGTTTGGAATTTTATTCAGCATCGCTACTATTGTTGCGCCAGTCGCTGTAGCTGTCGTTCAATATTATTTAACGAGGTGAAAATTCATGAGCGACACAAGCACATTAAGCACTGAATACGTTCCGCAGAGGATATTTGATCTTCATCTTCAAAATTTAAGAGAAAAAGCCAGTTATGATAAAGAAATTACAGATGAAAGACTTGATAAATTTCAAGCGGTAATGGAAAAAAATTTTGCGGAATTAAGAGCAGAAATTAGAACTGGTTTCAGCGAGCTTCGAGGAGAAGTTAGGCGGCTTGATGAAAAAATCGACTTTAAGACTGACGGATTAGAAAAGCGAATTGATGATTTACATCAGTCACATAATAAATGGTTCGCAGTGTTCGGAATTTTATTCAGCATCGCTACTATTGTTGCGCCGATTGCTGTAGCTGTTGTTCAATATTATTTAACGCGATAGTGAAGTGCTCTTTTCTTTTCGTTTCCTATACAGGGGAAAACTATTAAACCGAATGACAACTAGAAGCCTCATGCGATTTTAGTCGTGTGAGGCTTCACAACATAAAAAATATAATCTTTCTCGAAATATGCTCTTCCCTTCCATATTATGTATTAATTAAAAAATAAATCCATAAGAATCAAAATTTAAATTTAGAAATGCTATAATTACGTAAAAAATAATCGTTAAAAAAAATTATAAGTTACGAAGGGAATGAATCATGAACCTGACATCAGACGAACCCCGCCGAATAATTCTAGCGAGGCACGGACAAACCGAATGGAATATTCAATATAGATTTCAAGGCAGGACTAACGTAAAACTCACTGACACAGGTAAACGTCAGGCTCATGCCTTAGCAGCGCGGTTATCGTCGTGGCCTGTCGAAATTGTTTACACAAGTCCTTTAGATCGTGCCTTCTATACGGCCTCTGCCATTGCCGAACGTCATAACTTAACTCCCGTCATCTTACCCGAACTCGAAGAAATTAATTTTGCAAGCTGGGAAGGCGAATCAATTCCTAATCTTGAACACGAACAACATAGCATATACTCGCTGTGGCGTTCGGACCCATTTTTTTATCCTCCCGAAGGTGCAGAGACGTGGGAAAAACTTTACGTCCGAATGTCGCACGCTGTGAAAACTTTTTTAGCCGGCGATTATAAAAAAATTGTCGTTGTGTCGCACGGAGGAATTATGCGCGCGCTATACGCCGTCTTTGTAGGATTGAATCCTCATAAGGTCTGGAACATGGAAGTTTCAAACTGTTCAATGAGCGGAATCGAAATGCGACGCGGTCGCCCGTGTTTGATTTTCACGAATGATGATCTTCATGTCCGCGCCGGCGAATGTGGCGAGAAATTGCCTGTGTGGGGGGAGCAAAAAACATTATGAGCCTCGAAGCTGAACACGAAAAAAAATTATGGCGCTTATGTTCTGAAGGCGACATGGACGCACGCGAAGAACTTATCGTGGCGTATAGACCGCTTGTATTTTGGATCGCCGGAAAAATTCATGTTACAGACTCGGAGCTGAAGCAAGACATAATCCAAGAAGGAATGCTCGCGCTTATAAATGCCGTCGATAAATTTGAACCTGAACGCGAATTTAAGTTTTCGACTTACGCTTATCACAAAATCCACGGACAAATTATAAACATGCTCGAACGTTCAGAAAAAAAAGCTCCGCTGCCTGTACCTGATGAATGGCTGCAAGTCGCCGAAGATTCAAACGAGGACGACAGCGGCGAAGAATGGCTTGATGTCGTGCAGAGTATTTCAAAACTTGAAGGCCGCGAAGCTGAAATCGTTTCGGCGTTGTTCTTCGAGGGTAAGAAGCCCAAGGAAGTCGCTCAAGAAAAAAAATTAGATGTCAGTCATGTATACAGGCTGCGACGGACAGCGATTGCAAAAATTCGCGGCTGGCTGTGCGTCAGCGAAGCATAAAGAATCAGGAGTGATAAAAATTTGAAACAAATTTCATTAACCGCTTGTCCGACAGACAGGCTAGTAGATAAAAAAATTGCCGGGATAATTCGATGGCTCGAAAGATTAAAAAAATCTTACAGCTCCGGCGCTATGGAAAATGCTTTGATGGACGCCGAATGCGCCCGCGCAGACCTTGAAAATCTTCGTCGCGACGTTTGGGCAAACTTAGACCATAATGCGAAATCAGAAAATAAAATTTTTTTGCGGCTCTGGAATTTTTTGCGCGTCGTTTCGATTGCGACCCTTATAGTTTTGTTGGCGGTGTTTCCAATCGCAAAGGACGTCCCTGCGCCGGCTCTCGAACATGAGAAAAGCAAATTGACACTCGCGAAGCCGATAATCGTTGTTCGTGAAGAAAAAATAGAAATCCCAAGTGATAATAATATCGTGAACGCAAAACCTAAAAAGCCAACGCGTACAGCGAACGTGAAAAAAACTTCGCCGACTGCGCCGGAGAAAGTTCAGCCTCAAAAAGTCGAACCGGCTCCGCAGCAAAAAGCCGTGGCCTATGATAAAGTTTTTTCGCTCATGCAGACAGGTCAACGAGCTTTGAAGAACGATAGCTCGGTAATAAAAATAGAAAATTAAAATTCAGGATTTAATACAAAGGGGAGAGATTTTTAAGTGGCAACAAGAAATAAGTTTTTGATTTTCATTGTCATTGCGCTAATTTTAATTCCGGCTTGCGCGTTTTCGGCCGACGTATCCAGCCAAGGCGAACAAATTCCGGAAATCAAAGTTACGACAGTCGGAGTTATCGGCAATCCTAATATCGCGACCGAATATATTTTGAACGTCGTTGACACTAAGCCCGGCACGCTTCTTAATCGCGACACTATTCAGAGCGACGTCGAATCAATTTATAATCAAGGCTTCTTTTCGTTCGTTGATGTTGATGTTCGGCCTGATAGCGATGGCGCGGCGGTTGTCTTTTCCGTGCAGGAAAACCCGATTATCGAATCTATAAATTTCACTGGCAACACCATGTACACGACCGAGCAATTAATGAAAGAAGTTTTTTCACAAGAAGGCACGGTTTTTAATCGTATGTTCTTCCGTAACGATTTAGACAGAATCCAAGAACATTATCATAAAGACGGCTATGTCATGGTGCGCGTGTCTGATGTTCAGATTCAAGGCGGCAATATCTACGTTACTATTCTTGAGCCGCGCGTCGGCGACGTAATTATTCAGGGCAACCGAAAAACAAAAACTTACGTTATTCAGCGCGAATTAAAAATCGACAAGGGCGATATTTTCAACGTCACGAAATTTCGCCATCACCTTGGAAAATTACAAGGCCTCGGATTTTTTGAAGATGTCAATGTCGGCTTTGATGTCCCTGAAGACGATGACCAGACTGTAGATTTAATTATCACGGTCAAAGAGAAGCGCACGGCTTCGGTAGGTGTGAACGTCGCTTACGGAACTGAAAGCGGAATGTCCGGCGGTCTGACTTACACTGAAACGAACTTATTCGGGCGCGGAATTTTATTTGAGGCCGGCTTCAACGAGGGCGACGAGGCGACTTATTGGCTGACGTTGGCAAGCACTTACATGGACGCTAATACTTACGGCTGGCGAGTCGGTGCGCGCTACAGAACTTACGACGACAGATATTATTATCGCAGAGGCCGAAGACAATTTGAATTTGATGAAAAAAGTATCTCATTCTTCGCAGGCATTGGAAAGAAATTTTCAAACGAAGATTGGAGCTGGTTCTTGACGCTTCGCCACGAAGACACCGAATATGACGATGTCAAAAACGCGATCCCGGGTTACGTTGACGACTTAACGATGTGGGACGGAGTGAACCAAACCGTAGAACTTTCTTTGACGTGGGACAAGCGCGACGAGTATTCGCCTTATCCTAAAGGCTTCGTGTGGGATACGAGTTTAGAGCAAGCAGTGAAGGCTCTTGGCGGCGAATATGATTATTTGAAGTACTGGACGCAAGCAAGATTTTACGCTTCATTGAATGGCATCGTGAACGGCTTCGCGGATTCTGACTTAAATTGGTCGGACGAGAATCCTCTTTTATTTGCAGCGCGCCTTAGAATCGGTTCGGCCACAAAGGACGAGCTCCCGGCGTTCGCAAGATACTCGCTTGGCGGCATGAACTCATTGCGCGGTTATAACTCGCGTTCGTTCGAGGGCAGTAATATGTATCTTGGAAACTTTGAGCTTAGAGTCCCTGTTAGCTCCGCGGTGTCGATCGTTGGATTCTACGATATTGGAAACGCTGATGAAAAATTCGATTGGGATAATTATCACGATGACTACGGCTTAGGCGTGAGAGTAAAAACTCCGTTCGGCAACCTGCGTGTAGATTATGCGAAAGGCGAAGACGAAAACAGAACTTATTTCGGTTTCGGCGAAATGTTTTAGCGCGGTCGTTATCGCGTTATTCTCTTCTCTTTTTTTCGCCCGTCCTTGCTATGCAGAGAAGTTAAACGTTTCCGGGATTTCAAAATGGCTAGAGCCTGCTGTAATTCGCAGTCTTAATGCTGTATGGTCAGAAATTCCCAACGAACCCGGCATAGACAAGGAAGGCACTTTAATTCTTGTTGCTTCACGATTATTCACAGGCTACGACGTCAAAATAAAAAATAAAATTGGCGGCGAGCCTGTCGTTTTTTTTAATGTCATCGACGAACTTATAACGCCAGAAATAAAATTAAACTTGCCGGAGCTGCGCGATTATTCGCTCGAATGGTTTCAAAATGACATTGAAGGACTCGAAAAAAAAATTTTTGATTTAATTAAGGACTTGCCGCAAAGCGCTTTGACGTGGGCTGACGAAGCTTTACATGACGAAATCGAAAAATTAATTAACGAGCGTTTGCCCGGTTGGGACTTTTCGCAACAGATTTATATTTCGCAAAACGCAACTTTAATTAATATCACGTTCAGGCCGTCTTCGAAAATGATTTTAGCGATTAAGCCGTCGTTATATTCGCACACGCTGCCGGTTATGATTCGTTCGGACTTGGAAGCGAAATTAATTCCTGCGTTCTCGCCTTTAATCGGTGTGCCGGTGAAATGGGCAGAAAACCACAAATCCGAAATTGAAAAATTTGCTCGCGAGTATCTCGAAGAGCGCCATTCGGTTGAAAATCTCCGCGCCGATGTAAATATAAATTTTTCGCCGGACACTGTTTCAAATCTTGAAGCCCGCGTTGATAGCCGGGACTTCATGTTTCAAATGTGGGTGTCAGCATACGCCGGTATTGAAGGGCGTTATCCAGAGTTAGGCGCGTTTTTTGGATTTCGGCCGGAATGGAAGTTTCACCCGGAGATTTACGCGGAATTAGTTTTAGAGCTTGAAGATTTTAAGCTAACGCATCGTTGGGGCGGACGAGTCGAACTATTTGAAAATTTTTGGGCCGGAATTGAAAATCAGTGGCCCGACAATAAATATTTTTTTAGGCTCCAATATAGTCCTGTGAAAATCCGCAGGCCGTTCGCGCTGTGGCGTTACAGTCCCGAACTTGAAGTTCATGAAGCGGCTTTAGGTTATAAAATTGATGAGCACATGTCTATAGAAATTTATTATTACAGCGGCGGAGATGATAAATTAGGACTTCGCGGCACATGGAACTTGTAAAAGCAAGTAGGAGTTAGGAAGTAGGAAGTAAAAAAAAATTTTTTCAGGAAGGGAAATCAAAATGAAAATTTTCGCAATAATTTTTTTGTTTGTTGCATTAATAACCGGGCCGGCGTTCGCTTATTCAGTCTTTGCACCTGAAGGAAAAACTTTGAAAGTTCATTGGGCGGTCTTGCAGGCAAAAGAAGGCAAGATGTCCGAGATGGCCGCTATAAGTGCGCGAACAGTCGCTCAATATACGCCGAACGAAAAGGGGAGTTATTCTCTTTACGGAGCAATCGCAAAAGAAAATCACGATTTAATGCGAATACTTGAAATTTATGAGGACGAAGAAGCCTACGAGATTCATCGAAGCAGCGAAGGATTCAAAAATTTCATTGAAGAACGCAAGCCTATTCTTGAAAAATTAATTATTCTCCCTGTAGAACCGGTTGTGCTTGAACAAAAAATCGAGGGCGTTGGCTCATGCGTCACTATGATGCTGGCGGAAGTCAAGTCCGAAAAGCTTGACGAGTTCAAAAATTTAATCATTCAAGAAATGAAAAGAGCAGTTGCCGAAGACGAAGGCGTTTTAGGAATGTTTGCTACGGCAGAACAGGGAGATAGAAGCAATTTTATTCACACGCTTGAAATTTATAAAGATGAAGAAGCTCGCGAAAAATATTTATCTTCAGAAAGTTATCGTGAATTTGTTAAGATAACCGAAGAACTTTTGAACAGCTTCAAAGTTTTTGAAAACTTACCCGCAAAAATTAATTTAAGCAAAAAAGGCTTGCACATTGATTAAATAATTAAATTTTTCCATAAAAATTTTTTCTAGGAGGTAACTTGAATCATGGAAATGACTTTAACTTCAATCTGTGAAAAATTAAATGACGAAAAAATTTCTGTTGCAGGAAATTCACAGCACGTAATCAAAAAAATTTCTTCACCTGAAGACGCGGATAAAAATTCTTTGTGTGTAATCTGGGAGAAAAAAGCTCTCGAAAATTTAAATCTCGAAATTCCAATCGCCGGGCCTCAAAAATTATTTGCTGACGGTCGAGACGGTTTAATCTGCGACACTCCTCGCGCGTTGTTGCCAAAATTGCTCGCTCTGTTCTCTGCACCTGCTGAAAAAAAACGCGGCATCGCTCCTTCGGCTGTCGTATCATCAGGCGCAAAAATTAATTCTGATTCTTACGTCGGTCCTTGCGCTGTCGTTGAAGAAGGTGCGATTATCAGCGCAGGTGCAGAAATTCATGCAGGCGCTTTTGTCGGCAAAAATTGCCAAGTCGGAGCTGACACAATCATTGAGCCTCGCGCCGTTTTAGTCGCTGATGTCAAAGTCGGAAAAAATTGCTTGATTCATTCGGGCGCGGTGATTGGCTGCGACGGCTTTGGATTCGTTCGCGAAAACGGAGTTGTCGTAAAAATTCCTCAAACCGGCGGCGTAACAATCGGCGATGATGTTGAAGTCGGAGCCTGCACCACGATTGACCGCGGCGCAATGCACGACACGGCCATAGGCGACGGAACAAAAATTGATAACCATGTTCAAATTGGCCACAACGTCAAAATCGGGAAGCATTGCATAATCTGTTCGATGTCAGGCATAGCCGGAAGTTCAGTTCTCGAAGATTATGTTACTGTTTCTGTTCAAGTCGGTATCACTGACCACGTTACAATCGGCGAAAGAGCGACACTCGCTGCACGCACGGGAGTTACGAACGACATTCCCGCCGGAGCTTTGATTTCAGGATTCCCGGCGCGTCCTCATAATGCGGCCAAGCGCGCTTTAGTTTTGGCTGCGGATTTGCCTTTGATGTCGCGAAGACTAAGACTGCTTGAAAAAAAATTTGAAGAAATGCAAAAAAATGAAAATTAACGGGAAAATATTATTAAAGGGACTCGGCCTTCATTCTGGAAAAGAATGTGAGTTATTAATCGAGCCTTGCGACTCAAAAGAAATTTTAATGCGCTCGGGCGACAACGAACTTTCTTTGAGAAATTTTTCTCTCAACGGCACGAACAGAGGTTCGGATTATATTTTTCCTGACGGCTCAAGAATTAGAACTTGCGAGCATGTTCTTTCTGCTTTGACCGGCATGGGGATATATTCGGGAGTGCGTCTTACGATTACGGGCGGCGAGATGCCTGCGCTTGACGGCTGCGCAAAAACTCTTTGCGGCGAAATTAAAAATCATTCTGAAAACTCGAATGACGAATTAAAATTTTTGAATATCTCAAGCCCTGTTGAAGTTCATTCGGACGATTATAAAAGATTCGTTTCTGCGTTTCCCTGCGATTGTCTGCGTGTAACTTACATAGTCGAATATGATTTCATCGGGGCACAGATTTTTGATTATGTTCAATCGCCGGAAAATTATTTTGAAAATATCGCGGCGGCTCGAACGTTTGCAATGGAGAGCGACATTAATTATTTACGTTCGCACGGAATGGCTTTGGGCGGTTCGCTCGATAATGCGATCGTAGTGGGCGAAACGATTCAAGCAAAAGGCGGCCTTCATTGGAAAGATGAATTTGTTCGCCACAAAATTTTAGATTTAATTGGCGATTTAGCTTCGCTCGGTCGTCCTTTGAATGCTCATATCGTCGCTTGCCGGGCCGGTCATGAGTTACATTTGAAATTAGCAAACGAATTAAGGCAATTTTTGAAAGGAGAATAAAATTTTTATGCCTTCTCTTGATATAAACGAAATCACAAAAATTTTGAAGCAGCGTTATCCGTTCTTGATGGTTGACAGGATAACGGACTATGACGACACTCACATAACGGGCTACAAAAACGTTACAATTAACGAAGCTTTCTTTCAAGGACATTTCCCCGGCGATCCCACGATGCCCGGCGTTATGATTCTTGAGAGCATGGGGCAAGTAGCGTCCGTAATGGTCGGTTTGAAACTCGGCGAGGACAGCGGAAAAATTGCTTTCTTCGCGGGCGCTGATAATGTGAGATTTAGAAAGCCCGTTCGCCCCGGCGATAAACTCGTTACGAAAGTCGAATTATTGAAACAGCGCAGCACTTCTGGGAAAGCCAAAATCGTTAGCTATGTTGATGATGAAGTCGTAGCCGAAGCTGAATTTTTATTTATAATCGGCGACACATTAAAAAAAGAAAAAGCAAAAAGTGAGGAGGGCGACAAGTGAGCGTTAATATACACCCAACCGCAATAGTATCTCCTAAGGCTGAACTTGGCGATGGCGTTTCAATCGGGCCGTTCTGCATCGTCGCAGACAAAGTCAAAATCGGTGCTGGGACAAACTTAGTTGCTTATGTCAGCATTCATGATTATGTTACGATTGGCGAGAACTGCAAAATCTGTGAATACACGGCCATCGGTGGCGAACCTCAAGACCACGGCTTCGGCGGCGAAGTTTCTTACGTCAGAATCGGCGACAATAATTTAATCCGCGAGAACGTTACCGTAAACCGCGCCACCGGCGAAGGCAATGAGACAATAATCGGCCACGACTGTTTCATTATGGACGGCGTGCACTTTGCTCATAACGTTCATGTCGGCGATTATGTAACGATTGCTAACAAAGTCGGCCTTGCTGGATTCGTTCAAGTTGGAAGCCACACGGTCTTTGGCGGAATGGCGGGTGTTCATCAGTTCGTTAGGATTGGCGAATATTGCATGATAGGCGGCTTGTATCGTGTCGTTAAGGACGTGCCGCATTACACGCTTGCGTCAGGAGAGCCTTTGAGATTAAACGGTTTGAACAAAGTTGGACTCGAACGCGCAGGAATTGGCGAAGCCGAACGACGAGAAATTTATAATTTTTACAGAAATCTTTACGACAAAGAAAAAAGATTTACTGACGCTTTTAACGAAGCTGTGAGCAAAAAGTCCGAATATATTCCAGAAATTCAGCATATTATAGAATTTTATGAAGGTTCAAAGCGTGGCATAACTTTCTGGGGAATCTAGCGCTTCACCGGTGAGCCGCGACCGCAGTCCGGGTTGGGCGGGTGGGAGGACAAGGGAGCGGCAGAAAAAATAAATCCTGCTATAATTTCATTAATTTCCAAATTTCAGAATTAAATTTTAATAACGGAGGTTTTTGTTTTCATGCAGGAAAAGAAAATCGTTAATATCCCGTCATTAATCAGCGATTACTACACGCTCGCCCCGAACATTGACGATAAAACGCAGCAAGTCGCTTTCGGAACATCAGGACATCGCGGCAGCTCTGCTCTTCACAGTTTCAACGAAGCTCACATTATGGCGATCGCTCAAGCCGTTTACGAACACAGAACGGCTGAAAAAATTCCCGGGCCTCTTTATCTTGGAGCTGACACTCACGCACTTTCAGAACCGGCTATGCGTACTTGTGTCGAAGTTCTCGCTGCCAACGGCGTTGAGTTAATTTTACAGGAAAACTTTGCCCCGACTCCTACGCCTGTAATCTCACGCGCTATTCTTGCTCACAATCGCAGCGGCAAGAAAACAGCCGACGGAATGGTTATCACTCCTTCACACAACCCACCGACAGACGGCGGAATCAAATATGACCCACCAAGCGGCGGCCCTGCTTCACCCGAAATCACAAGCAAGATTCAAAATCGCGCCAACGAATTAATTAAAAATGGCCTTAGCTCGATTAAGCGAGTTCCGTTTGAAAAGGCAATTAAGCTCGATAACGTTCACTTTGAAGATTTCGTTTTGCCTTATGTCAAAGCTCTTGCGACGGTCGTTGACATGGAAGCTATCGCAAAGTCAGGACTTCACATTGGCGCTGACCCTCTCGGCGGCTCAGGGATCTATTACTGGAAACCTATCGCCGAAGTCTACGGAATTAAAAATCTTGAAGTCGTCAACCCGAACTTAGACCCGACATTCTCATTCATGCCGCCTGATCATGACGGAAAAATCAGAATGGACTGCTCGTCGCCTTACGCAATGGCAAATTTAATCAAGCTCAAAGATGATTACGATATTGCATTCGGCAATGATACTGACTACGACAGGCACGGAATCGTAACGCCGCAGGGGCTCATGAATCCTAACGCTTATCTTGCTGTCGCTGTCCAGCATTTGTTCACGTCGCGCACAGGCTGGAGAAAAGACGCGGCAGTCGGCAAGACCGTTGTTTCAAGTTCAATCATTGACCGCGTAACGGAGGGGATCGGAAGAAAACTTTGCGAAGTTCCTGTAGGCTTCAAGTGGTTCGTTGACGGCCTGCTTGACGGCTCAATGGGCTTCGGCGGAGAAGAAAGCGCGGGCGCGTCGTTCCTTTGCAAAGACGGCTCGGTTTGGACGACTGACAAGGACGGGATCATCATGGACTTGTTAGCTTGCGAAATCACGGCAGTAACAGGCAAGAATCCTGCTCAGCATTACGACGAAATTAAAGCTAAGTATGGAACGAGTTATTACGCTCGCATTGACACGCCGGCAACTCCCGAACAAAAGGCCGCGCTCGGAAAGTTATCGCCCGATGACATTAAAGCAGACACTCTTGCTGGCGACAAAATCACAGCGAAGTTCACGAAGGCTCCCGGCAATAATGCTTCAATCGGCGGTTTGAAAGTAACGACGGCTAACGGCTGGTTCGCAGCGCGTCCGTCAGGAACAGAAAATATTTGCAAACTTTACGCAGAAAGTTTTGTGAGCCCTGAACACTTAAAGAAAATTCAGGAAGAAGCAACAAAGATTATCGCGTAATAAAATTAGAAATCAGGAGTTAGGAATGAGGAATTAAAATTTGATTCTTCATTCCTGATTTTTTATGACAAACGAAAATTTCAAAAATAAAATTATTTGCGGCGATTGTCTTGAAGTCATGCGCGGCTTTGAAGCCTCGTGCGTTGATCTAGTCGTTACGTCGCCACCGTATAATCTCAAAAACTCCACAGGCAACGGCATGAAAGACGGTCGCGGAGGCAAATGGGCTAATGCGGCTCTTCAAAATGGCTACGAAGGCTATGATGATGCAATGCCATATGAAGATTATTGTGCGTGGCAGCGCGATTGCTTAAACGAAATGATAAGATTATTGAAAGACGATGGCGCGATTTTTTATAATCACAAATGGCGCGTTCAAAACGGACTCCTACAAGATCGGCACGAAATTTTAGAAGGTTTCCCCGTCCGTCAAATTATAATCTGGAAACGCTCCGGCGGAATTAATTTTAACGCGGGATATTTTTTGCCGACTTACGAAGTTATTTATATGATAGCGAAGCCAAAATTCAAACTTGCTGACAAAGCGAACAGAATCGGCGACGTGTGGGAAATAAAACAGGAATCTAAGAATCCTCACCCCGCTCCTTATCCCGAAGAACTTACAGACAGAATAATTTCATCGACGAACGCGAAAATAATTTTAGATCCGTTCGCAGGCTCCGGGACAACAGGAGTCTCGGCGAAAAAGTTCGGACGTGAATATATATTAATTGAAAAGTCTAAAGAATATTGCAAAATGATTGAAGCTCGTCTTGAAGGGAGCGAATGGAATGCAAGAGAAACAGGAGAAGAAAATTCACAATATAGTTTATGGTAGTTCGTGGCGGAATTGTTACTGGTTCGCTCGAATGTTGCTCAACACCGACCAGTACGCTTCGCCGGGCAAAAATGAAAGATTCATGAATTTGATTTTGAGCGAGCTAGAACCGTTAATGGTCGTAAAGAATCTTTCTGAAGATGAGCGATACAAAATTTGCCTGGATACTCTGATAAGCATTTTGCAAAATTTTTCGGAAGGCGAATCAAAAGCGGCTCTTCAAAGGAAAATTTTTTGTGAAGACATTAAAACCGAAATTAGAAATCTCGAAGATATTGCTGTATTTCTTTTCACAATAAAATATATTGTCCTGCCGACTAATTCAGCATTGAAAAAAATTCCAAGTGATGACAACAAATTTTGCCGCGAATATGCAACGAAAATTTTAACTTCGCTTGGCAAAGGACATGTCGGAAAAGTCATTGCGTTATGGGACACATTAGGCGTAAGAGGCTGTCTTAACGTTGAGCGCGAAGAAGTTATTACAGAGTTTACGAAATTGCGAGCCGCACTTGAAAGTTTGAAAATTTTCCCTAGAACCTCTATTGAAGATAACGCAGTATTAACGGCCTTTGTACAGGAGTTTGAACGTCGAGCCGGGCAAAAACGAAAGAACAGAGCCGGAGGAAGTCTCGAAGATGTCGTTACGTTCTTATTTGACTTTTATAATTTCAAATCGCACGCAACGCCCGAACATTTTCAAAGCGATATTGAAGTCGATAAATGGTTCAAATGTCGCGATGGCTGGAGTATAGGCATAAGTTGCAAGCGAACACTACGAGAACGTTGGAAACAAGTTTCAAGTGCGGAGGGAAATGTATTGAACCGTTACAAAATTCGTGAGATTTGGCACTTAATTACTTACGATAGCGACCTAAGCGACGATAAAATCACAATGCTTGGCCAACAACGGCATGTATTCTATCTTAATGATGATGGCGAGCGATACCTCAGCGCGTCTAATCACATAGGCATGAAGGATTATGTCAGACCATTGAGTAATCTTATTGATGACATAGCACATGAACAAGGAATTAATGACCACGCGAAATAATATATCAGTGCTATAATTACCGCGAAATCTGAATTTTTTTAGAAAGGGGCAATTTTTCAGAATGTCAACAATTGGATATTACGATCCCGAAAATTTCAAAAAAGTTTATCACGCTCAACCACGTACAACGATCGAAACTTTATTCTACGGAAATAACGTTCATCACGTCTTAGACCTTAAAGAAGCTTATAATCTCGCCAAAAATTCTCCGGGCACAATCGAATTAACCGGAATGCCCGTTTACAAGCCGACAGAGCAAGAGCTTCCTATGGACGCTAACGTCTTACTCTTCAACGACGGCGCAATCTTCGGACGCACTGCCGCCGCTCGCCGCATCGTAGGCTGGCCCGAAGTCAACGTCGCGGATTATTGCAAAATCATTCGCGAAGCCGTCTACAACATGCGCTATCGTAAACTTTATCAGGCTGACGCTTATGTCGGACTTGACGAAGATTTTATGACCTCGGCACATATTATTTTGCCGGAAGGTTACGAGAGCAATTTATACAACTGGATGATTAATTTCCAGTATGCAAACGAAGCTTACAAGCCGCGCTATGAAAAATCACGAAGAATTTCTGACCACGACGGAGATATTTTTTTCGTAGCTGATCCTGATTGGCCGCACGGAGATCCAGAACTTAAAGAGAAATTCCCGAATGGCCTCGCGTTCTTCTCACCGGAAGAAAACTGCGCAATCGTTCTTGGCCTCCGTTACTTCGGAGAATTAAAGAAAGGCACTTTGACGCTTGCTTGGGGAATCGCCGCCCGCAATGGTTATGCTTCATGCCACGGCGGACTTAAACGCTACACCCTCAAAGACGGAAGCAACAAGAAATTTGTTCTCGCGGCATTCGGACTTTCTGGTTCAGGAAAATCCACAATCACTCACGCAAAGCACGACGGCAAATATGATGTAATGGTTCTTCACGATGATGCTTTCGTCGTCAACGTCAAAGACAAATACGCGATCGCCCTTGAGCCGACATACTTTGACAAAGTCGCGGACTATCCGATCGGCTGCCCGGATAACAAATTCCTGCTTACGATGCAGAACTGCGGCTGCGTAAAAGACAAGGACGGAAAGTTAATCGCCGTTACCGAAGACGTTCGCAACGGAAACGGACGCGCTATTAAGTCCCGTATGTGGTCGCCGAACAGAGTTGACAGAATCGACGAGCCTCTTAACGCTATTTTCTGGCTCATGAGAGACCCGACTATCCCGCCTGTTCTTAAGCTCGAAGGGCCTTCACTTGGTTCAGTTTTAGGCGCGACGCTTGCAACAAAGAGAACAAGCGCAGAGAACTTGGCTAAGGGCGTTGACCCTGACGCTCTTGTATGCGAGCCTTACGCGAACCCGTTCAGAACTTACCCGCTCGGCATGGACTACGAGAGATTCAAACAGCTTATCTCTGACGGAGTTGACTGCTACATTCTCAACACCGGCAACTTCATGGGCAAGCCCGTAGGCAAAGAGAACACGCTCATGATTATTGAGCGAATCGTCGAAGGCAAAGCTAAGTGGGAACCGTTCGGAAATCTCTCAGGCGTTAAGATCATGAAGATCGACGGCTTCGACGCTGATCTCAAGAATGAAGAATACAAGACGCAGTTAAAGAAGCGTTTCCAGGACAGATTGAATTTCATCAACGCGAAAGAAACAGAACGCGGCGGAATTGATAAACTTCCTGCGGACGCTAAAGAAGCAGTTGAAAAATTAATCGCCGAAATCGGCTAAAAAATTGAAAGTCAGTCGTCTTTAATTGGCGGCTGATTTTTTTATTTTCAAATTGAAAAAACTATTGACAAAGTTATTCAAAATGATAAAATGTTCCGTTCCGTAAACTATATTCTTATATAAGAGGCTGGCGCGGCTTAACACTCGCGATTTACTTGTGGCTTATCTTGATGGCATATGCGATTGTGCATGTCGATGTTCACAGCAAAATACCGCGAAAGACCCTTTATATAATTTCCGTCATTGAAGTTGTATTTGCCATTGCAATTTATGCGGCCCCGAAGTTATTAAAGCACGCCGAAAAAATCACGCTCACATCTAAGACTCTTACACAAAGTGAACGAAAAAAATTTTTCATCAAGACATTCATTTTTACATTCCTTGAATTTTTTGTGATGTATTTGTTGTATTATCCCGGTAGCATTGGGTGGGATAACGTAGTTCAATACGCTCAAGCAGTCGGCGCGCATGGTTACAACGATCATCACCCTGTGTTTCATACACTTTTTGCTTTCACTCTGCCGTTACGATTAACTGGCGGTTGGGTCGGTTCGATTGTATTATTTCAGATAATTTTATTTTCGCTTAGCTTAGCATACATGGGCGTTACTGTTGCTGAAATCGGGAATCGCCGTTACGCGAAAAAATTTTTAATTTACATAATGCTGAATCCGTTTACGCTTTACATGGGGATCAGTCCGCTGAAAGATTCTTCGCTAGCGATTGCGGCTATGATTTTAATGTGCTTTGCTCTTCGTACGTACTACACAAACGGTGCTTGGATTCAAAATTGGAAAAACACAATGATATTTATAATAATTCTCACGGCAGCAACGATTTTCAGACATAACGCGATTTTATTCACACTGCCTTTGATGCTCGCGATGTCGTTTTATGTAAGCAAACGAAAATTAATTTGTATGATTGCATGTGTCGCAAGCATGATTTATCTTGTCCGCTATCCTTTATATAACTGGCTTGACGTTGACAGATCCATGAACAACAGACAAATAGAAATGCTTGGATTTCCAATGACGATTATAGGCAACGCAGTCAAAGAAGCGCACGAAAAACTTGATGATGAAGTTCTCGAATTTGCTTATACAATCGCGCCGCAGGACGTCTGGGAAGATTCTTTTGAACTTTATCAGGGCTTTAACAGCACCAAAGGCGGTTCACGACATATAAAACTTGACGAAGAAACACGCAAGCGGTTTTCTGTGATCGACGTTTATGCTATCGAACGAGCAGGCTGGAAAAAAATTTTGAATTTAACTGCGAGATGTTTTGCCGAAGCTCCGTTAGCGGCTTTGCGCGGTGCTTGTGTTTTAATAAATTCGGCAAACGGAATCTTTGGACATTCGAACGCTGTATTTACATTTTTAATTCAACAAGAAGTCGCGATTCGAGAGGGCGTTGAGCTTCATCACGCAGAATTCTTGAAATTAAAATTTCTAACGCCGCTTGTAAAAAATTCTTTTCTCGCTAATTACAACACTGTAAAAATGCACTTATCGCTGGAAGATGACATCACGCTTCAAGCTCTTGTGTTCATCGTACTTAATGGCGTAATGGTGATTTTCAAACATATTTTCCAAAATTTGGGATTAATTAATCTCGCGATTGTAATTTTTATTTTGGCAAAATTAAATTTTGAAACTTCCGACGGCTGGAAAAAATTCACACTTGCACTTCCAATTTTGCTTCATAATTGGGGAACGACGCTATTTTTGACAGGACCAGGCCCGCGATATTTTTATCTTTCATTTTTAGTGTTGCCAACGGTGATTCTGATCTTAATAAAAGGTAAAAATTAAATTTTCCCCTGCTACACATAAGTACTTATGGGATTTTTAATTGCTATCAAACTTAGACAAATATATAAGGAGGCAATTTAATGCGCAGGAAAATTTGTATCGTTGGTGCAGGCCCTGCGGGTCTAACTGCCGCTTACGAAATCTTAAGCAAGAGCAAAGATTACGACGTAAAAATTTTTGAAGAATCCAATTCTATCGGCGGAATTTCAAAAACTGTAAATTACAAAGGCAATCGTATGGACATGGGCGGGCACAGATTTTTTTCAAAAGTTCCTGAAGTCAACGAATGGTGGGAGAAAATGATGCCGTCGCAAGGTGCTTTACCGTATGACGACAAAATTTTAAAACGCAGCTCCGAGATAATCGCCGACAATCCAGATCCAGACAAAGTTGACCGCGTAATGTTAAATCGAAATCGACTCTCAAGAATCTTTTTTAACCAAAAATTTTTTGATTACCCGGTTTCATTAAAATTTAGTACGATTAAAAACATGGGGTTTGTTACAACGTTGTGGGCTGGCTTCAGTTATATCAAGAGCGCGCTCTTCAAACGAAAAGAAAAATCTCTCGAAGACTTTTACATAAATCGTTTCGGCAAAAAATTGTATTCAATGTTTTTCGAGAATTACACAGAAAATCTTTGGGGCCGACACCCTTCAGAAATTTCTCCGGAATGGGGAGCACAGCGCGTCAAAGGACTTTCAATAACTGCGATCTTCAAAGACATCTTCGGGAAAATTTTTCACAAAAATTCGCGAAAGGTCGAGACATCTTTAATAGAAAGTTTCAAGTATCCAAAATTAGGACCGGGACAACTGTGGGAAATTACAGCTGAAGAGATTAAAAAACTCGGTGGCGAAATAATCACGGACGCAAAAGTCATCAGGCTTACAAAAAATGGAAACGCTATCACACAAATTTCTTATCAGAAAGCCGGAGAAGTTTTTGGTGAGGCATGTGATATTGTAATTTCATCAATGCCGCTTAAAGATTTAGTCGCAGGCTTGAATGACGTACCTAACGAAATTGCAAAAATTGCCTC
>JAFSUP010000083.1 GCA_017445205.1 Synergistaceae bacterium | reverse complement strand
CACGCAGCCACGAAGCAGACTTTCTGAACGCCTCGAACTTCCCGCCGCCAATCTTGACATAACGCTTATACGCCGCGTTCAAAACTTCAGTCTTGAATTCGCGTGCTGCCTCGTAATCAACTTTATCGGGGTCTTTATTGAAATCATACTTTGCGGCGAGCCTGTTGAGTTCGTCGGACAAGATTAAATTATCGCTCACAAGAAGTTCCGGGCTAGTCAACAAAAAATTTCCCGCAAATGCCGACGTCGGACTATAAGGCGAATTTCCGCAGCCGGGGTCAATCGTCGTCATCGGCAAGACTTGCCATAATTTTTGCCCAGCGTCATGAAGAAATTTAGCAAAATTCAAAGCCTCCGGCCCAAAATCTCCAATTCCAAATTTTGAAGGAAGAGACGTAATCGGCAATAATATTCCAGCACTTCGTTTATTCATAAAAATTTTCCCCCTTTTATAACGCTCCTGACTCATAAACCAGATGACCGGCCGCAAAAGTCATAGTAACGTCAATCAAAGAAATTTCTTCCGGCTTCACTAAGAATGGATCTTGTTCAAGTATCACGATGTCAGCATCACTCCCGACAGCTAATTCGCCGCGCCTTGATTCGTTTCCGCCGTTCCATGCCGCGTTCCATGTATAGACGCTCAAGGCCTCCGCGACGCTCAAGCCGTTCATGACAAGCCGACCTATATTTTTTAATGGCGCGGTCAGATTTTCGCCAGAACCGCCAGAAACTACAAGCCCGTTTTGAAAAGCCTCGTGAATAAAATTTTCTTCCTGAGTCAAAACGGCCGAGCCTCCGAGATTTAATAATCGCATTCGCTCAACGACATTCCCGCCCGTGAAATTTTTGACTAAATGGCGCGAACTCTTTCGGACTTTCTTAACGACACGTTCGACGGCGTTAAGACAAGATTTATTATTGTCGGTGATTATCTGACAACCAGATAAATGAGCCGAGTAAATCATATTTTTTTGGTCTTGTTGTTCGAGAGCGTCGCGGATCAAAATTCCGCCTAGTTTGCAGAACGGAAAGCCGTCGCCGGTTCTAAGTCCTGAAGATAAAAATTCGTTCAGCGCGCTGACTTCATTAAATCCGAAGTTGCACCTTAATCTGAATTTTAATAAATCGTAAATTTCGTTTGAAAGTATGTTCCAGAGATTTAGAGAAGCGTTATAAAAATCTGCCCAAATTTCAGAAATTCCGAAGGCGTTGGCTTTAGGCGCGTATGTGTTAATCAGATATTTAATTTCGTCGGCGGTCAAGTCTGGAAGATGTTGAATGAATTCGTCCGGCTCTACGTTATCTTGAGGCATGTTTAATTCGTTCATGGCCGGCGTATTTAAAATTATGTGCGTGTTTTGAGCGTCAATGACCGCGCAAGGCAAAGTCGTTATGATTTCTTCAATGTCCTCACGCGAGATTGCGACATCTTCAGAGAGATTGCAAGCAATGTACCAGCCGCGCAAAGGTTTTTGATTAGCGCGAAAGAAAGCGGCCAAAGCGTCTTTGAACTCTCTGACCGAATGAGCGCTAACGAGATTCAAACGTTCTTGACTTTCTGCCCAAGATAAAAAATCAGTTCCGCCGTCGCAAAATCCCGGTAAGACCGTTCGGCCTTGAAGATTAATTATTCTGCCGCTGAAAGTGCCGGACTCGTCCTCGATTGAAACGATACGCCCGTTTTCAAAAGTCAAATTTGAAGCTAGGCCCGAACGAGTGTATATTCTGCCGTTCACTAAAGAAATTTTTTCCTGTTGTGCTTGATTCAAATTAGAGGCTCACCCCTTTATTATTAAATTAGGGATTAGGATTTTTGTTTTTTAATTTTAGTTCCTAATCCCTCATTCCTAAATTCTAAAATGTTCCACTGAACTTGGTGCCGATACCGAGCATCTGCAACGAAGTTTCCATGAGTTCGTTTTGTTGCTTGACGAGCCACGCACCGACGGCCATCTCGACTTTCGATTGGCTTAAATCCATTGAAGCCTCCGCAATGCTCATCGGGTCAGCTCCGCTCTCCGCGACTTTTGTGCTTGCGGCGTTGGCAGAGTTCAAAGAGTTCTGCATCATGGCCATGCCGTTTTTGCCTAGGGTGTCATAACTGTTCATGTTAATCATGATTTATTCCTCCTTTCGTGAATGAAGATTATTATATAATAAGAAAAAATTCAGTTTAATAATCGGAGGTTTTGAATTAAAAATGGAAACAAGAGTCGCAGTTATGAGTATCATCGTCGAAAACATTCAATCGGTCGAAACGCTGAACAATATTCTTCACGAGTATCGCGATTTTATAATTGGCCGCATGGGGATACCTTATCACCAGAAAAAAATTAACATCATCAGCATCGCCCTTGACGCTCCGCAAGATGAAATTTCCGCACTGTCGGGACGCATTGGCAATCTTGAAGGCGTCAGCGTAAAAACAGCGTTTTCAAAATAAGATTTTTAGCGCCTGCTCCCCACCCGCCCACCCGAGCAGGCGCTCTTCTTCGCACATGCAAAATTTAATTCACAAACTCGCGGCATCTCATTCGCTTGAAATTCAAGAATACGAATTTTTAATTAAAAATCGAAATGACGAGGCCGCAAAACTTCTTCGCAAACTCGCAGATAAAACTCGCAGAGAAATTTACGGCACTGATGTTTATGTTCGTGGCTTAATAGAAATTTCAAACATTTGCTGCAACGATTGTCTATACTGCGGGATCAGACGCAGCAACACGAACTGCGAACGCTACAGGCTCACGCCGGAGCAAATTCTTTCGTGCGCCGATGAAGGTTATGAATTAGGATTTAGAACTTTTGTTTTACAAGGCGGCGAGGATTCTTTTTTCACTGATGACGTACTTGGCGGAATCGTTCGTGAAATTAAATCGCATCATTCAGACTGCGCCGTAACGCTCTCGATGGGCGAACGAAGTTTTGAGAGTTATAAATTTTTGCGTGAATGCGGCGCGGACAGATATTTATTAAGACATGAGACCGCCGACAAAGAACATTATTCAAAACTTCACCCGGCCTCAATGTCATTTGAAAATCGCATTCAATGCCTTTATGAATTAAGATCGCTCGGCTATCAAGTCGGCTGCGGCTTCATGGTCGAATCGCCGTTTCAGACTGAAAAAAATCTCGCTCAAGATTTGAAATTTATCGAAGAATTTAAGCCGGATATGTGCGGGATCGGGCCTTTCATTCCACATAAAGAAACGCCGTTCAAAAATTTTCCGGCCGGAACCGTCGAACTAACTTGCTACTTGCTCTCGATAATAAGATTAATTCACCCGCCTGTTTTACTTCCGGCAACGACAGCACTCGGAACTATTCACCCGACTGGTCGCGAACTTGGCATAATGTCCGGCGCTAATGTAGTGATGCCGAACTTATCGCCCGTGAACGTCAGGAAAAAATACGAACTCTACGATAATAAAATCTGCACCGGCGAAGAAAGTGCACAGTGCAGAGGGTGTTTAAGCAACCGAATGAAAAAAATCGGTTATGAAATCGTTACGGCGCGCGGCGATGTTAAATCATGAGACAGATTAACGGGATCGTAACGACGCAAAATAAATTTTGAAGGAACATCACTTTAGCAGCAAAATCTATATTCCCGTGATACATCTCGCACATTACGGCCGTAACGCTTGCAGCGGGCATAGCTACGATAAGAATTAGAACGGCATCGACAAGAGGATTCGTGCTCAGCGGGAAGAATTTCAAAATTAAAGCTATTGCCGCCGGATAAACAAGAAGAGCGATTATCGTGTTTGTCCACGCGTGAATGTCTGTGAATAATTCAGAAGCTTTTGAATGCGCCAGCGCTATGCCGATCATAATCATCGAGAGCGGAGTGGTTATGCCTGAAATATAATTCAAGGGACTTATTATTGCAGCAGGGACTTTAATTTGACCGAAATAAAAAATTAAGCTCACGAGCGTAGCAAAATTTATGTTGCTGAAGATTATTGACTTAATATTAATTTTTTCGCCTTCATGCCCCGGATTGTCGCGCGCAATTTCAAGCGGTCCTATCGTGTATATAGTCATGTTGAAAGCAATGTTCAGAAGAACGGACAAAGCGAGCCCTTCGCCGCCAAAAAGCACAAGAGCTATAGGGAAACCCATGAATCCCGAGTTCGTATAAGCCGCAGTGAATGCCCACACGCCTCGACAATTTTCAGGAACTCTAAATAAAATTGCAACGTAACGTGACAGATACATCAGGCCCGCAAAAACTATAATTCCCGCTATGATTATTGTGATCCCGTCACGAAGAAACGACGGGTCATAATCTCTTTGAACAAGTGAAACGAAAATCGTACACGGCAAAGTTATTTTCATTAGCAGCGACGAGAACGCGTGCGAAGCATGTTCATCTAAAATTTTCAAACGAACGGCAATATATCCTACTGCGATTAATGAAAACAGACTAACTAAATTAGAAGCGACTGTAAAAAAATCAAGATTCATAAAATTTTCTCCCTTCCATTTTCTTTTATCATAATAACAAAGAATAGCCCTTATGTTGGCAAATGGATTATATAGTCAACAGGAAATTCAAAAATTTTAGAAATCGCGTTTCCATTCGTAGAGATTAATGTGTTCTTGACTAGGACCGAGTAGCTGAATGACTCGTAAACCTCCCATAGGGGCATCGTCATCTTCGATTGACTCCGACAAGAGCGGCACGCCTTTTTCGCAAAGTTCGTTCCAAACGGAGTCGATACCGCGCACCGCTAGCCCGATGTGAGTGATAGAGCCTTTGTTGCCGAAAGTGTCTTCATTTTGTTCAATCGGCTGAATTAATTCGAGTCTGGAATCGTTAAGCTTCATCATTGCGTATTCACCGAAATCGCAAGTTTCACGCCCAATGAGATTAAATCCTATAATGTCGCGATAAAAATCTATCGACTTTTCTATTTCAGGAGTATAGATACAAATATGATGAATCCCGTAAATGCCTTTCATTTTTAAACCTCGTTTCTTAATATTAAAAAGAGGGAGGCCTTAAGCTCTCCCCCTGTATGACTGACAGAATTATTAAAATTAATCGTAAAGCAAAATCGCGATTTCTTCATTGTCGATATTGGCGGCGTTGTACCACTTTGAGCCTGTATCAACGTCAGAAACGCTTTCTTTGTTGGCGGCACGAACTGCTAAGCCGACAGCTTGATAACCCATTTGATAGGGGTCCTGCGTTACGCTTCCGAAGAACTGACCGTCTTTAATAGCTTCGCGCTGTGATGTGCCGGAATCGAAGCCTACGACAAAAATGTCTTTGTAAGTTCCGTCGGCGCGGTCAAGGTCTGTTCCGTCGTTTGTGGCAGAAATTACTCCGTTCACAGCGTCCTGATTGGCTGCGAAAACGCCCACAAGATTGTCCATTGCGAAAATAGTTTTTGAAGCGGCCTGAATGTCAGCTGCGCTTGAGGACGGCGGCACTACGACGACGATTTTTACTTTCTCATCATTCGCGGCGGGTTTCGTCCATTTTTCCTGACCAGACACGGACACGGAACCGGCTAAGCCTTCAAGAGCTTCGAGAGCGGCGACTGCCCTAGCGATGAAACCGTCAACGCGCTGCACGATTGATCCTGATGTAGCGTCCTGAGCAAGAATTGCTAAAACAGTGGGCGAGCCTTTGACGCCTTTTAAAATTGCTTTCTGGAAATTCGGATCGGCGATCAAATTTTCGGCAACATTTCCACCGGCGTTCACGTTGTCAGTAGCAGCTGTTGCTAAAACTGCGCCAGTGGGGTCACCGGGTACACCGGAGTCAAAACCGATTACTGGGATTCCGGCTTCTTTGGCTGCGTCAAGAGTTTCTTCAAGTGAAGCTGTATCGCAAGCTGCGAGAACGATTGCGTCGGGCTTGGCGTTTACGGCTGCTTTAACCTGTTCGACTTGCTGAGAAGTGTTTGTTTCGACGTCAGGGCCGTTGGTTGTGATTGTTACTCCCAACTTAGCCGCCGCATCAGCAGCACCTTTGAAGGCCGCCTGATAGAACTGATTATTAAAACTCTTGGAGATTATGCGGATATCCATTTTTTTGCCGGAAGTGTTGGTGTAATCTTCCGCAAAAAGGGCCGACGCGGCGATCAAGGACAGAACCAATAAGCCGCAGAACAAAACGCTGAGAAACTTTTTCATAATTTATTTCCTCCTTATTTTATTTCCTGTGTTTAATTTTTATGTGCGCTTGGCCTTCTGGGCACGAATAACATCAACCAGAACCGCCAGCAAAACTACGACGCCAATTAAAACTTGCTGCCACTGTACAGGCAAGCCCATTGATAATAATCCGGTCTTAAGAACTGAAATTACAAAAACGCCCAAGATAGTTCCGGAAAGCGTTCCAACCCCTCCCGCTAACGACGTTCCGCCGATAACGCAAGCCGCAATAGCGTACATTTCTTGACCATTGCCAGTCTGTGGAGTGATTGTTGAATAAGTCGCCGCGTAAATTATTCCCGCTAAGCCGACAAAGAAGCCGTTTACGACGTAAACAAACATTTTCCATTTCGATGTCTGAATGCCTGAAAGCTCAACGGCATCCTCATTGCTGCCCATCGCGTATGTATATCGGCCGAGTATAGTTTTGTTCAACAAAATCCAACCAACAATGAAGAACACAATGAGCCATATAGCGCCAACCGGGAAATTATGATTTTTATAAATCAGTTGCTTAAACCAACCGTCTACGGATTTCAACGACGGATAAGTCTGCGTCTGCACCTTCGCAACAACGGAACAAATTCCCAGCGAGATAAACTGCATTCCTAATGTAGCGATGAACGGCGGAAGATTTAATTTGCCGACTAAAAGGCCGTTGCATAAACCGAAGAGCAGCGCCACTAACATGACTATCACTAAGCACAGCAGGATCGGCAATTTCCAGACGTTATACGCTACGCCGCCGATCAATGCGCTACCCACCATAACGGTGCCGCAGGATAAATCGATTCCGCCGGTTATGACTATAAACGTCATGCCGACAGCTAAGAATCCAATATAATACGAAGAGTCGAGAATGCTGACGAAAGTATTAAATGTCAGGAAGTGATTGCCGAAAATTCCGAAAAAGATATAAAGGACTACTAAGCAGCCCACGGCGATGACTTTTTGTAGAGCATCACCTGTTAAATAGGATAAAATTCCATTGCTTTCTTTCATGTTGCTTTTCCTCCATCACTGATATTTTGTGGCTAGCGTCATGATTTTATCTTGAGTCGCTTCGGCGATGTCTAATTCGCCCGTCTTACGTCCCTCGCACATCACAACGATCCTGTCGCTCATCTTCAAGACCTCCGTCATATCGGAGGACACCATGATGATAGACTTGCCTTCTTTGACCAGCGAATCCATCAAATTATAAATTTCTGCTCTAGCGCCAATGTCGATACCGCGAGTGGGTTCGTCAAAAATTAAAATGTCGCAGTTTCGCAACATCCATTTAGCGATAACGACTTTTTGTTGATTCCCGCCGGATAAGTTCTTGACGAGCTGTCGAACGGAGGGAGTTTTAGTTTTAAGCTGATTAACATAATCTTCAGAAACCTCCGCGCTGCGCTTCTCGTTCACGAAAATTCCCTTGTGCAGTTCCGCTAAATCATAAGACGATAACACCGTGTTATCTGTTATAGATAATCCAAGCACAAGGCCATAGCGTTTTCTGTCCTCGGAAAGATAGCCGATTCCATTTGCGATAGCGTCTTTAGAATGATGAATTTCTCTTTTATTGCCGTTGACGATAATTTCGCCGTCGTCTTTTGGGTCAGCTCCGTAGATTAATCTCATAGTTTCCGTGCGTCCAGCTCCGACTAAGCCCGCAAAGCCCAAAATCTCGCCTTTATGCAACTCGAAGGAAACATCTTTAACTTTATTTGATTTCAGATGACTGGCTGTAAGCACCACGGGCGCGCCTTCGGGAACATTGCTCTTCGCCTTTGGCTCTTCAAGAACTTCGCGGCCGACCATTAAGCGCACAATATCTTGAATAGTGCATGTCTTTGCGTTCAGAGTGTCGATATATTGGCCATCGCGCATAATCGTTACTCGGTCGGAAACTCGTTTAATTTCTTCAAGTCTGTGAGAAATGAATATAATCGCAACGCCTCGCGCCTTAAGCTGCTCCATTTTTTCAAAGAGGTCTTCGGCTTCTGCTTCAGAAAGAGCTGCCGTCGGCTCGTCCAAAATTAAAACTTTTGTAGCCGGGTAAGACATTGCGCGCGCGATTTCTACCATTTGACATTTTCCAACCGTCAAATTTCGGATTCGATCTGTAGGTTTAACGTCAACGTTAAAATCTTTGAGCAAAGCTTCTGTTTTTTGATTTATAACTTTGTCGTTACAGAAAAATCCGTTGGACTCGCGACCGATGAAGATGTTTTGAGCGACAGTCAGGTCATTCATCATATTGAGTTCCTGATGAACAATAGAAATACCTGCCTCCTGAGCTTCTCTGATGTTCTTAAAATGAACCGGCTGACCGAACAGGCGATAATCTCCCGTATAATCCGAGTGGATCCCCGTCATGATTTTCACAAGCGTAGACTTGCCAGCGCCGTTCTCTCCGATTAAAGCGTGAACTTCTCCTTCTCTGAGATCGAAGCGACAATGGTCCAAAGCATGTACACCTGGAAAAGTTTTATCGATGTCCGTCATTTCCAGAATCATCTGCCCTTGATTTTCAGGCATTTCTTCCACCTTCTTTCTACTTTAGGTACTATTTAATTTTGTTGTTATAAGGATGCCGGAATTATAACAAAATTTTGACAAGCGTCAACGAAATTTTTGCTTGTTCACTTGTTAATATACTTACGAATTTCTTCAAGAATTTCAGGCGCGTTGATAAGTTAATAAGTGTCCCCGTCGTTTTTTTCTTGCTAAACAAAAGGACAAAAAAGCCATTTCTCTTGAATGTCGTTTTTTCTAAGTAATCTTTCTAATTTATACATGGGGTTCCGTTTCCCTACGACATCATGAACGCAATCACAAATAAAAGCCCTAACGCAAATGTCATTAAACCGTAAGCAAGACTTGAAGGCAAAAGCGTCCCCATAGTTTCAACTCTGCCCGAGTCTTGATAAAATCCGAAATCTAAATCTTCAGGCGGTCTTACAAATTTTATTTTGGACATATTCGACAACATTAAAACAACTGGCCCGGCTGTTATCAAGTCCGTGAGTCTCGCGAAAAGTGCTCCCACGAATGGCAATATCACACCGATAACGGGACGGAATAAAACGTTCTCAATGTTTAATTTTTCTGGCCATAAGTCTAAATATTCCTCATCTTTAATCAAAAATTTTTGAATGAAGAATATATAAACACAAATGCCGATTATAATTGAAATTGCTGCACCTTCGATATTATCAAAGGAGAAGTAACTTACAATATGATGATGTTCCGGGCCGTTCATAAAAGGCGCACCAAAAATGCTAATCGAATCGCCAATTTTATTCGGTAAAAGTCCGATAACAGGGAGAATTATCGCTGACAGAGCTAACAAGAATGCGTTTAATTTTCCAATGTAAACTTCCTTTTGGTGCATGTTGGAAGATGGTTTTGCAATAAACAGAGCGATAAATAATTTTATGACGTAAGCAGCCGTAAGTCCTCCTGACATTAAGAACAGCCATTCACAAATTTCAAACATAAATTTTTCAGCGGTTACATTCATAAACGTGAGTGTACCAACTTCATTAAGCGCGTGAATATGCTCTATGATGCTCTCATGTATCAGAGTTTTTCCTAAATAGCCGTTCCAAAGTGGCACACCCATAAGGCCAAGTCCTCCCATTAAGAATGCAAACATAAAAATTTTTTTGCCGCGCCCGAAGCCTTTTATATCATTGAGATTAAGCTGATGAGTGTTCATATATACAACTCCGGCACAGAAGAACAAAACTAATTTTACTAGCGAGTGCCCAACCATATATAAAATCGTTCCTCTGACGGCTAAATCATTATCAACGCCAAGGAAGCACTGCATAGAGATGCCTGTTAAAATAAATCCAAGCTGCGACATTGAAGAACATGCAAGAGTCCTTTTGATGTTCACAGAAAACACTGCTAGAACAGCGCCTAAGACCATCGTAATTACTGCGAGCACAAGCAGAATAAATCCCCAATATGAATCATGAAGGAAGGGCCCGGCACTTAATACTATTACACCGAAAAGCCCGGATTTTGTCAGCAGACCTGAAAGCAAAGCACTTGAAGGAGCTGGCGCGGCTGTGTGTGCAGTCGGTAACCATATATGCGACGGGAAGATGGCGGCTTTTGCTGCAAATCCAACAAAAATTAAAAATCCGGGTATGTAAAGATAATTTTTATTTTCGATTTTTAATTTCGAAAGTACTGCCATATCAAGCGTTCCCACCTCCGCATAAAATAAAATCAATCCCGTGAGCGTTACTAATCCGCCTATAATTGCAATTGCTAAATATGTTTGCGCGGCTCGTTGTGCGGCCTGATTTTCTTCTTGAATGACCATGATATATGAAAACAGCGACATCATCTCGAAAAATAAAAATGTTGTATATAAATCGCCCGATAAAAATACTCCCATAATTGACCCGAAAGTCATCATTATATAAAAATAATATCTGTTTCTGTTTCGATGGCCACGCAAATATTCACGCGAAAAAATTGTTGTTACTGTCCACATGAAAGCAATTATTACAGCGTAAATGTATCGAAATCCATCAAGCGCGAACTTAATCCCAAGTCCGCAAACGCCCGGCACTGCAAGCTCAAAGCCAACAAATTTATAACTTGATAACGCGGCGATAAGTTCAATCACACAAACGACATCAGCAAAATAATCTCGCGCAATTCGGCTATAACGCCCGATTACGTAAGATACAAATCCGCCTATCATTGGCCATAATACCAAAAACAAAATTAAAGTTTCCCCTGACATTTTTTAACCTCGTGATATTTTTCAAAATTTTTTGGAATTGAAAAACATTTTAACATAAAAATTTTTTGTTCTTATATAATAATTTCAAAAATTGAAGGAGCGTGAAATTTTCATGAAAGACACTCACAAAGATAACCGCGAAATTTTTGAATTATGGCCCGTGCCACGTGCTTTGTTTGAGCTTTCTTTGCCGATGATTTTCGGGCAACTAATAATTTTAATTTACAGTCTTGCAGACACATTTTATATAGGCCGCACGAATAATCCATTGATGGTCGCAGGCGTTTCGCTTTTGCTGCCGGTGTTCAACATTTCGATTTCGTTTGCTAATCTTTTCGGTATTGGCGGCGGAACTCTAATATCGCGATTAATGGGAGCGGGCCGCGATGATGAGGCAAAAAAGGTTAGCGCATTTTGTTTTTACATGACTATAATCGCTGCGGGGCTGTTTTCGTTGACGATGTTTATTTTTATGGAACCCGCATTGCGACTGTTTGGAGCAAGCGATGACACTTTAATCTTTGCTAAACAATACACTTTATGTGTAATTGTAATTGGTGCAATTCCTACAATTTTATCGATGACGCTTTCAAATTTCCTCCGCAGCACAGGTTACGCAAAAAAATCAGGTTTCGGAATGTCAATGGGCGGAATCATAAATATAATTCTTGATCCTATATTTATGTTCGTCTTAATGCCGTCAGGATATGAAGTTATAGGCGCTGGGATTGCCACTATGCTATCAAACGTAATAACGTGTTCATACTTTTTAATTGTAATTTATAAATTGCAAGGCGCGGGGATTCTGTCGTTATCTATAAAAAATATTCGTCCTCCACGAAAAAATATATACTCTGTCTTCTCCGTTGGTGTGCCGGCGGCTATAGCTGTGTTTTTGTTCGATTTAACCTACATCATCATTGATAGACTTGCGGCCGGACATGGTGATATACCATTAGCAGCCGTTGGAATTGTATTAAAAGCTGAAAGATTGCCGCTTAATATTGGAATCGGTCTTTGCATGGGAATGATGCCGCTTGCCGCTTACAATTATTCATCAGGGAATTTCGCTCGTATGCACGAAGTTGTAAACTACTCTCGCAAAGTTGGAATAATTTTAGGATTTTTAAGCGTGATTTTATATGAAATTTTTGCGCCGTATATCATGAGGATATTCATAGCTGATGCACTTACTGTCGAACTTGGCACAGATTTTTTGCGCGCTAGAAGTTTGGCAACTCCATTTATGTTTATATGCTTTCATCTTGTAAATTTCTTTCAAGCTGTAGGATATGGAGATAAAGCTCTTGGCCTTGGTGCTGCGCGTTGGGTTGTGTTTAATATTCCGTTGCTGTTCATCATGAATTACATTTTCGGAATGTATGGCATAGTCTGGACTCAAGTTTTGGCGGACGTGCTAATGACTATCGTGTCGATAATCGTGTATAAAAAATTTGAAGCCTCGATAAAAATTTGTTAAAATTCAAAAATACTTGCAATTTAAGGAGCTGAGCATATGAGATTTTTATTAATTTCCATGATAGTTTTAATTTTTGCGTCGTGTTCTTACGCTGATGATTTTGTTTTAGTGAAGGGCGGAAAATTTTTAATGGGCAGCCCTTCTTCTGAAAACTGGCGCAGCGACGACGAATTACAGCATGAAGTTACATTAAACGATTTTTATATTTCACGCTACGAAGTTACACAGCAAGAGTATAAAAAATTAATTGGCGATAATCCTTCGACATTTCGCGGCGACAACAACCCCGTCGAAAACGTTACTTGGCTTGAAGCTATAGAATTTTGCAATGCCAAAAGCAAAGCCGAAAATCTCAAGCCTGCTTATGAAATTGAAGGGAGCAAAGTTACTTGGGACTTGTCCGCCGACGGTTACAGACTCCCAACCGAAGCAGAATGGGAATATGCTTGCCGCGCTGGAACTTCAACGCCGTTTAATCTCGAACACTCAATCGGCGCCGACGAAGCAAATTTTTACGGCCATTATCCCTACGAAATCGAAGAAAATTATTTTTCACAGCATAAACTTTCAACAAAGCCGGGAATTTATAGAGGCGAGACTGTAGAAGTCGGAAGTTTTGCGCCGAACAAACTCGGACTTTATGACATGCACGGTAACGTCGGCGAATGGTGTTGGGATATTTACGACAATTATTCAAAAGAAGCTGTAACAAATCCCGCAGGGCCTTCAACGGGTACACGTCGCGTTAATCGTGGCGGCGGCTGGAACGACTTCGCAAAAAACATGCGTTCGGCTTACAGAGCGGCAGCTCCGCAGGAACGAAGACTCTATAATGTTGGCTTCAGGCTCGCACGCGGCGTGGTCGGTACGGGTTTAATCTCAAGTCTAGCATCACAGCAAACTTCAGGAACTGGCAAAAAAATTCTTATCGCATATTTCACATGGAGCGGCAACACTCAAGGAATAGCATTTGAGATTCAAAAACAGACAGGGGCAGAAATTTTTGAAATAGAGCCGGAAAAATCTTACTCTGAAAATTACAATACTGTCTTGCGCGAAGCTCAAAGAGATCAACATAGACACGCACGCCCAAAATTAAAAAATCGTGTGAAAAATTTTGATGAATATGACATCATCATGCTTGGCTATCCTAACTGGTGGGCTTCAATTCCGATGCCTATTGCGTCATTTCTTGAAGAATACAATTTTGAAGGAAAAACGATTATGCCATTTTGTTCACACGGCGGCGGGAGATTCGGACAAAGTTTGACAGCAATAGCGAAACTTGCTCCCAAGGCTGTGATTACAGAGGGCCTTTCTGTGCATTATTCGGGCGGTGGTGCTTTGAAAGACGAGGTCAGAAACTGGCTAGAAAATAACAAAGTAGAGGCTCACTGATGAAAAATTTAAGACCGATCGTAGATGTCGCTATGACATTGCTTTTATTAATGTCAATGGCTTATGAAACGATCGGCAATATTTTTGAAAAATTTTTCGGCCTTGACGCTTACGAATACGGAGCTTTAATTCATGAAATCATAGGAGCGGCGTTTATTGCAGTTGTATGTTTTCATTTGTGGCTAAACAGACGCTGGCTTCTTAATATTTTCAAAGGACGTTATAACTTGGCGCGTTCGATTCTTGTCGCGGCTGACGTAGTTTTAATCATTGACATAATTTTTCTTTTAGTCAGCGGTGTAATGATGTCGCGGATTTTGGGTTTTGATTCTGATGAAGGCTTCGGAATGTCATTCGCTAGGACTGCTCACATGCTCGCGGCATATTGGGGCTACGTCATAATGAGTTTTCACGCCGGGCTTCACATAAAAAAATATCCAGCGATTATTTTCATTCCTGCGCTTTATGGCTGCTATGCGTTCGTGAAAAGACAGCTTTATGAATATATGTTTTTGATGACGGAGTTTGTATTTTTTGATTTTGAAGAGCCGATTGTATATTTTTTCTTGGATTACATAGCCATTATGATTTTATTTACGAGTGTCGGCTATTTCGTTATGAAGATGTGTAGAAGATGATTTTTAATTATTCTGGATTAATTTTGGGTGTAGTTTCGTTTTTAATAATCGGAATTTTTCACCCTGTTGTTATAAAGTGCGAATATTATTTCGGTGAAAAAATTTGGCCGGTTTTTCTCTTTTTGGGAATTATATGTGGAATTTTTTCATTGATGGCTGAAAATTTTTTGCTTTCAGAAGTTTTAGGAGTTCTTGCTTGCGTCCTGCTATGGTGCATTCGTGAACTTAAAGAACAAAAACGTCGCGTAGAGCGTGGCTGGTTTCCAAAAAATCCAAACAGGACGGCTTGACAAAAATTCAAAAATCCGTAAAATGACGCCTCCGGAAATTAAAATTTTTCAGGAGGTTTTTTTATGGCCAGACAAATGATTTATGGGATCAATGACAAGCCGCCTTTCTTAATAACTCTTCTTTCAGGTGCGCAACATGTCTTAACTCTTTTCGGTTCTACCACCCTTGTTCCTTTGATATTCGGCCCCGCGATGGGAATGGACGCTTTACAAATTGCTTCGTTAATCTCTTGCGTATATTTTGGAATGGGAGTGGCGACGCTCATTCAGACCAGCAAAAGGCTCGGTTCAGGACTTCCAATAGTTCAGGGATCGAGCTTTTCTTTTATCCCTTCGGTTATGACGGTCATAGCGCTTTATAAGGCGTCAGGCCCGGAAACGGTCATGCAATACATGGGCGGAGGCTTGATTGCCGGCGGCGTCATTTTATCTATAATCGGCTACAGCAAAATCGTGGGAATTATTCGCAAAGTCATTACGCCGGTCGTAATTGGCCCGGTCATCATGGCGATCGGATTTTCACTCGCCGGAACTGCCGTTCAGGGCAACGCCGCGAATTATTGGCCCGCTTCCCTCGCCGTCGTGATTTTGATTTTCTTATTCAGCCTCGTATTAAAAAATAAATACATAAATATATTCGCCATTCTCTTAGCTATCGTCATTACGTATTGCACTTGCCTTTTCTTCTCGAAGACTGGGACGTTTGCACCCAATCACCCCGCTTATGTAGATTTAGCGAAAGTTACAGAAGCTCCTTGGATTAGAGACGTTAGAAACGTAATAATCCCTTGGGGCGTGCCTAAATTCAGTTTGATGTCATTCGCGGCACTGCTTGCGGGATTCTTCGCTACGATGATCGAATCTATCGGCGATTATCATTCAGTTTCTTACGCGTCAGGCGTTGACGATCCTGACTCTGACACAATCAGCCGCGGGATTGGTGCTGAAGGTCTTTGCTGCGCTTTATCTGGCGTATTTGGTTCTGTCGGAACGACTTCATACACTGAAAACATCGGCTTAATTGGTTTAACGGGCGTTGCCTCGCGTATAGTCGTAAGAACAGGCGCGATTATTTTAATTCTCATGAGCTTCGTAGGAAAATTGAGCGCGTTAATCGCCACGATGCCTTCACCGATAATCGGCGGAGCTTATATAGCGTTGTTCGGAACTATAGGCGCAATGGGTATTCAAGTTTTAATGCGCGCGGACATGAGCAGCCAGAGAAATATTTTAATTGTAGGCTTCGCGTTCTTAATGGCTCTTGGCCTTCCGGGCTGGGTCGAAGCTAATCAATCACTTTTCATGAACTCCGAAAGCAGCCAGATAATGCAGACTCTTGGCGGAATGGTCTGGGCAGTTTTGAAGACCCCGATGGCAGTTGCAGGAATTTGCGCGGCAGTCTGTGATTCACTTGTCCCCGGAACGCCT
>JAFSUP010000082.1 GCA_017445205.1 Synergistaceae bacterium | reverse complement strand
GAATTAATCCGCGTAATTAAGATGTAGCGTTCTCGAACTCTGGTTTATCAGGTTTGGGAATGACGTCCCAGCCTGTTGACCAGTTTTTAGTTACCTTCCCTCGTCGAGGTAACTTTTTTCTTGCCTTCAATTATATCACAATTCTTTTCGTTCCTACTTCCTAACTCCTAATTCCTACTTGCATAAAAAAACCCGGAACTTCCACTCTCGGAAATCCCGGGTTCAAATTCAAAATTCTTTTTCTTTGTGAAGCCTAAGCCTCACGCCTTTGTTACGCTGTTTGTGTTTCTATTTTTACTGCTCGCTCGATTAGAAGCTTACGCTCGTTCTGAAGCGGATGCTGTCGTCGTTGTCAGCAGTAAGGTCATCGGTATCAGTGTGGATGTAGTTAAGGCCCATCGTTGTGTAGTCATTGAGCTTATACTGTACACCTACGCCCATTTCCTTCGGTTTCGCATCTCTGTTAGCTCCTAAGCCATTTTCGATCTTGTAGCCATAGTAGAAGATGTGTGTTGCCCACTTGTCGTTCCATTCCTGGCCAAGAGCGATTCTCCAGTACTTAACGTCTTGATCCGCCTGATTGCCAAGTCGCTCACTGAGCCAAGGTCCAAAGAAGATCGAGCTGTCTGAACGAGTAACAAAGCCCTGATCATACTGACCGTACTCAAGCCAAATGCTGGTGTACTTCAAAGCTTCCTGCTTGGCATCAAACATAACTGCCCAGTGGTTCGCGTCATCAACAACCTTATTGTTATTATCAAGGATTCCATAACCACTATCGCCCCAGTAAAGGGTTCCGGCGTTGTTTGCATAAACTTCATCAGTATCCATTTTCTGATGATAGAAAACACCTTTCAAGCCGATATTGTCGTTGAAGTTGAAGCGTAAGCCGGCCCATATTGTCCAGAACTTATCAAGAGCGTTATCGCCTAATTGAGGAGTAGCTGCACTCCAATGTTCTGCGTTATCGCCTATGAAAGCCTGAGCACCGAGGTCAAGTCCGATCTGCTCGGTGAACTGCATATTGAAGCCAAGCATGAGCATCCAAGCATACCATTTAGCATTAGCTGCATATAATCCAGTTTTACGAACGCCACCGTTTAAAATTTCAGTTGCATCGCCTTCACCAACGTGAGCTACAACAGCCTGGAAATTACCAAGTGCGAAATTCTTTGTTAAGCCGAAGCCTGTCCATTTCCAGTCGGTAATCGGAGCATCGCCGTGCCAGCCGCCAGTCTCAGCGTTGCCGATGTTGCTGTCAACTTTGTAAGCGCTTTCCCAATTCCATGAGAAGAGACCGACTGTGAGTCTTGTGTCAAAGAAGAAAGGCATCTCAGCATAGAAACGGTCGAAGTTAGCTACTGTTCCGTTGTCGCCGCCGTTAAGTCTGGCTCTGAAGAAATACTCGTCATCTTCGCCCCATGTACGCTCAAAGAATAATTTTGCGTCATCGAATGTGAAGTTACCGTCAGGGCCGTCATCATTATCCGGCTTATGAGCCTTGTTGTAATTAAGGTCAAGAGCTAACACGCCGTGAATGTGCCAACCGCCAAGTCTTTCCTCAAGAACGGCTACTCTCTCGTCAAGCTCGTCAACGCGAACGCCGAGTGCTTCAAGCTCGTCTTTGAACTCAACAACGAGTCTCTTGAGCATTTCGACATCCTGCTTGCTCGCCTTTGTCATATCGACAACCGCTAATGCTCTGGCCAATGCTGAAGCCATCTCGTAACGCGTGGTCTGCTGTTTGCCCTTGTAAAGTCCATCAGGATAACCTGAAAGGATTCCGTGAGCTGCTAACTGACCGATTGCGTCATAGGCCCAGTGATTCATGGGCACGTCCATAAACGGGTTCGTCGCTGAAAGGGCGGGAGCCGCGAGTGCTGCAATAGAAACTACTGCTACTAATACTGCTAATTTTTTCATAATGAAAAAACCCCCTTATAAAATTTTCAATAAACTTTAGTCGCTGCGCACTCAGTCTTTGACGTTAAGCCCTGAGCTCTGGGGGGTTGAAAGTTGCCTTGTTTCCTTTAATCCCTTTTAACAGATCCGAAGGCTCTTTGTTATACCTCCTGCGCGCTGACGTTTTACTTATCATTTGCTTACGTGACCCAGTCGCCCCGTTTGTTGCTTCTGATTTTGTATTGCGTCAGTTTTACGACTGTTCGCTACGTATTTCCCGTAGCACGGTGAATATGATACAACTAATTTCTAAAAATGCTATACGTAATTTTACGGATATTTTTTATAATTATTTTCCTTCGGCGGCGTTTTTGCCGGCAATTCTTCCGAACACTACGCCATCAGTTAAAGCATTTCCGCCGACTCTGTTTGAACCGTGAATGCCGCCAGTAACTTCTCCGGCTGCGTATAATCCCGGAATGATTGAGCCGTCAGCCTTCAAGACCTGCGCTTCGGTGTTAATTTTAAGACCGCCCATCGTGTGATGAAGTGTTGGTGAAAGAGGCACACAATAGAACGGAGCTACGCCGATCGTTAATTCAAGTTCGTCTTTTTCAAAGTCTGTATCCTTGCCTGACTTCACAAGCTCGTTGTAACGCGCTACTGTCGCTTTGAGACCTTCGGGATTAATTCCTGCCTGCTTCGCTAAATCTTCGAGAGTGTCAGCTTCATAGATATAGCCCTTGGCCTTCAGGTTATCGAGGTCAGAAAGTTTTTTAACGCCCGCATAGAACCCGCCTTCGCTGTCAAAAATCGAGAACATTACTTGCCCCGGCTGTGCGATTGTAGCGTTAGAGATAACGTCGCGTCGTCCGCTTTCTTCGACAAAGCGTTTGCCTTCTTTGTTTACGTAAATTGAATTTTTAATCACGCCTGCGAAATGACTCTGTAAGCCGCCAGTTACGGGATTTCCGTGAGGGTGAATCTGCACGTAGTCCATGCCCTCAAGAGCCGCGCCCGCTTTCAAGCCCATTTCGATCCCGTCACCAGTCGATGTCGGAGCGTTTGAAGTCGGAAGCCCGCTGACGCCGTTATATTTCGCTACAAGTGCGCCATTCGCAGCATAACCGCCCGTTGCAAGAATAACAGCCTTCTTAGCTTTGAAGATATATTTCTGTCCGTTCTTAGTGTCGTAGGCAATGACTCCCGTAACGCGTCCCGAATTATCTTCCGTAAGCTCTTCGGCTTTGCAATTAAGAACGACTTTCCCGCCTAATTCCTTAACGGCCTTCGCAAGAGGCTCAATGAATCCTTTATAGGCGTTCTTGTCTTTCTCGTCCATGCTTCGAGGCCACAAACCGCCGATAGTCTGATAGACAAATTCGCTCCATACTGTGCCATGCTTTGAAAGCCAGTGGCGAGCTTCAAGAGCGTGAGAGGCCAAAACTTTTACGAGTTCGGGATTGGCTTTATAGTCGCCGGCTTCGAGAGTGTTTTTCGTGAAAAGCTCTACGCTATCTTCAACGTTAATTTTTTTCTGTCGTTCAGGGTCAGGAGCGTTGAGAGTCCCGCCTGCGCGTGCGGTGTTGCCGCCGATCATTTCGTTCTTCTCAAGAATAATTACGGTTGCGCCGTTCTCTAATGCTTCAGTAGCCGCCGCAAAACCTGCTCCGCCAGCTCCGATTATAACAACGTCGGCTTCCATTTCGACGGGAGAGTCGCTCTTCTTGGGATATGCGATTTCACGAGCTTCAAGGACTGAAAGAGTTACGCCTGTCTGCTTTACGCATTCACGAACAGCCGATAAGAAAGCCCCGCTCGTAACCGTTGCTCCGCTGACGGCATCACACGCAAGAGATTGATTTTTCAGGATCTCGTCCGTAAGAATCTCGATAGCCGCTGTTCCGATTCCTGTTGACTCGACGCCTTCAGATTCAATAGAAAGAATTTCATTCTCTGAAAACTTCATCGTAACCGTGAGCGGACCGTTATGACCAGTTACCGTAGCTTTGTACTCGCCGGGCTTGAAAGTGCTGACAGTTTCGGATTTAGCACCTGACGCCTGCGCTATGCAGTTCGCAACGGCTTCTTTCAAAGCGTTCGATGACATTGTCGCGCCAGTCATGCCGTCAACGTCGGTCTTTTGTGCAGCTAAGATTGCCGGAATGACTTTTTCAAAAGCCTTATCGCCGAGGCCAGGTGTTTCTTCGTGAGCGACGACCTTAATATCAGTGATGGCTTTTTCGTCAAACGTAACTTCAACTTCGACGGGAACATTAGGATTATTGCCCGTCGCCTTTGCCTTGTACACGCCAGGTGTATAGGCTGCCGCTGCCGCTGTCAATGCGAAAATCATTAACAATGCGATAAAAAATTTTTTCATAAGAATACCTCCTTAAATTTTTATATAAAACATCGCCATAAATAATTTTATGAGAGTGTTGTTTACAAATATTTTAAATTGTTTTTTCTAATAAAAATCTTTATCTGAAATTAAATAAATTTTTCTCTTGGCATTTTCAATGATGCAAAGTAATTAATAGAATATATCTCCTCCAATAAAATTTCTTGCTTTTAAAAGTCGGCACGCATTCAAAACCGAATAGCCTCCGGCGGCAGGATCAAGAACGAAATCGCCATCTTGAGTCGTTGCAGCTATGAGTCTTTTCTGGAGTTCTATAGGTTTACTGTGAGTATGAATTTTTTCAGAGCTTTCTAATTTTTCTTGCCATACGTCCGGTATAGCGTGGTCTGTCCAGCAGGCTTTAGCTTTCACTGGCGACTTTTGAAAAATAATTAAGTATTCTGATTTTCGCCTTGTTCGATAGCCCATGCCTATTTTGCCTTTGTCCCATACGATCATGTCGACGAGATTTAATTCCGTTCCCATGAACCAATCTAAAACGCCATGACAAAGATGAAATTTATCGACCCATAAAAATAAATGTCCGCTCGATTTCAAAACACGATTAATCTCGTTGATGAATTTTATAATCGTTTCTTCGTCCATTTGCGGAAGGCTTGAACGAGCTTTGCCCCTCGATACGCCCTCATTGCCATATTTTAATTTGTCTAAAATTCCGCGATACTGTGGATCAAAAAAAGTTACGGCAATGGAATTATCGTTAAGAGCATCTAAAAGTTCCAGACCGTCCACGCGATTTTTTGAATTAATTAAAAAATTTTTTTCAGTATTTTTTAATATATTCATGCTATTTATATAAAAAGCCGCTCTCCCGTGTGAATAAAGAGTGCGGCTTTGATTTTTAATTTTTAAGATTACGATTTACGCGATTACTAATAAAACGTCGCCGGTGTTGACACTGTCGCCGGACTTCACGCGAACTTCTGTAACTTTGCCGGAGGCTGTCGCGAAGACTTCGTTCTCCATCTTCATAGCTTCGAGTAAAAGAACTAAATCGCCATTGTTGACGCTGTCGCCAATGTTGACTTTCACGCTAAGAATTTTTCCGGGCATCGGGGCCGTTACGGTCGAAGCGCCCTCTGCTACAGCTGCCGGGGCCGCAGGAGCTTCAGCAGGAGCTGGAGCCGCCGCAGGTGTAGGAGCTGCAAACGGTGCCGCCGGGGCCGCTACAGGAGCAGGCATTGCCGCGCCCGCGCCAAGATTTTCGACCTCAACAGTGTAGGCCGTTCCGTCAACGATTACTCTATATTTATTACTCACGATTAAAATTTCTCCTTTCTGAATTTATGAATAAATTTATCGGTTCCAATTTCGAGTTAATCTGTTTGTGTTCAGATTAATCATTCCCGCAGCTTTCCAGCGTGATGTCCAATAGTCGCTTCCGTGTTCTGCTTCAACGGATAAAATTCTAAAATTTGAACTTCCGGTGAATTCGACTATCGCTGCCGTGATTGCCGCAACAATTTTGGCTTTATCTGCGCCAGGAGCTGCCTTTACAATCGAAGCGGGCTTAGCTGGGGCTGCGGGTTTAGGAGCTGCTACATCATTTTTTTTTTCTTCGCCACCGCCGGCGAAAATTCTCATTCCGTAGATGACCATCGTAAGAATGAAAAGGACGCCGAAGACGATCGAGAAAGCTACGATACTGACGTTAATTGCTCCCGAAAGTCCTTCAAAGTGCATAGCTTGCATGACTTTATTCCCTCCTGTTTTATATTAGTGCGGGATAACCCCGTGCTTCTTGCTCGGTGTTGCGTCGCGTTTGCTCTGGATTCCGTCAAGCGCCATGAAAATCGCCTTACGAGTTTCTTCGGGCGTAATCACGCGGTCAACATAACCACGCTCGGCGGCTCTATAAGGATTGGCGAACGCTTCGCGATACTCGTCGATCTTCTCGAGTCTCTTTGCTGACGGATCGGCGGCGTCGTTAATTTCTTTCTTGAAAACGATGCTAGCCGCGCCTTCGGCTCCCATGACTGCGATTTCAGCTTGAGGCCACGCAAGAACGACATCGGCGCCTAACGACTTGCTGCTCATTGCGAGATAAGCTCCGCCGTAAGCCTTGCGCATGATGACGCTGATTAACGGCACTGTCGCTTCGCTGTAAGCATAAAGAAGTTTCGCTCCCTTGCGAATGATTCCGCCACGTTCTTGGTCAGCGCCGGGCAAATATCCGGGAACGTCAACGAACGTAACGATCGGCAAATTGAAAGCGTCGCAATGACGAATAAATCTTGAAGCCTTATCTGACGCGTTAATGTCAAGGCAACCGGCCATAACGTCAGCATTGTTGGCAATAACTCCGACAGCGCGCCCGCCGATTCGTGCATAACCCGTAACGATGTTCTTTGCATAACCGGCTTGAACTTCTGTAAACTCGCCGTCATCAAAAACTTTCGTTAAGACTTCGTGAACGTCGTAGCCTTTATTAGGATTGACGGGGACGACTTCTCTTAATGAAACGTCAGCACGCTCCGGGCTGTCGCCGGTGGGCTTTACTGGTGAGTCATCGAGATTATTTAATGGAAGATATGAAAGAACTTTTCTAACTTGTGCAAAGCATTCGGCTTCGTCTTTGGCTTCAAAGTGAGCTACGCCGCTGACGGTGTTGTGAGCTGCCGCGCCGCCAAGTTCTTCGCCTGTTACGTCCTCGCCGGTTACGGCTTTTATAACTTCGGGGCCGGTGATGTGCATGACGCTCTCGCCGTCAACCATGAAAATAAAATCTGTAAGTGCCGGGCTATAAACTGCTCCGCCGGCTGTCGGGCCCATGATTACAGAGAACTGCGGGATAACGCCGCTTGCCATTGTGTTACGTTTGAAAATTTTTCCGTAACCGTTAAGTGCGTCAACAGCTTCCTGAATCCTAGCTCCGCCGGAGTCGTTGATGCCAATGATCGGGCAGCCCATTTGCATAGCCATATCCATAACTTTGCAAATTTTTGCGGCGTGTTCTTCGCCGAGCGAGCCTCCGAAGACCGTGAAGTCCTGACTATAAACAAAAACTTTTCGCCCTTCGATTGTTCCCCAACCTGTTACAACGCCGTCGCCTAAAATTTTTTTCTCGTCAAGACCAAAATTATTGCAGCGATGTGTTACAAACTCGTCAATCTCGACGAAAGAACCTGGGTCAAGCAGCTGTGCTATACGTTCACGGGCAGTGCCTTTGCCTTTGGACTTCTGTTTTTCGACGGCTTCTTTTCCACCGCCTGCCAGAGCCTTTGAACGTTTCTCATCGAGTTCCGCGCAAAGCTCTTCAATAGTACGAAATCCCATATCCGACAAGCTCCTCCTTTTGAATTTATTATTAATGAATGAATCGAATTAGAATTTGAGTTTAGAATATCATAGAAATTAATTCAGCGCAAAGATTTATGAATTAATTCTTACTTTTCAAAATATAACTTGCTGCTTCGTTCATAGGCATTGAAATTTGCGAGCCGTCATGTTTAATCGAAACTGTTCCGGCCGCGAGTTCTTCCGAGCCAATTATGCAAACAAATTCGCAACTTCCCGCGCTCTTCATTTGAGCCTTGAAAGACCTTCCCGCAATGTCGCAAGCCGCTGAAATTTTATTTTTTCTTAACTCGTAAGTAAGAACTTGCGCCGCTCCTCGCGACTTATCATCAAGAGCGACGACGTAAGCGTCAGTCTTTGGAGTTTGTCCGAAGTCGCAGCCCTGTTCTTCCATTACTAACATGATTCGGTCAAGACCGCACGCAAAGCCCACGCCGGGAATTTTGTTGCCGCCGATCGCGCTTGCGAGATTGTCATAACGTCCTCCGCCTGCTACAGCGTTCTGAGCTCCCAAGTCGCCTGATAAAATTTCATAAGCCGTCTTTGTGTAATAATCGAGTCCTCGCACAAGTCGTTTATTAAGAGTGTAAGTGAAGCCAAGACGCTCAAGACCGGCTCTGACTTCGGCAAAATGTTCGCGGCATTCGTCGCAAAGAGAATCAAAAATATCAGGCGCGCCATCTGCAACGCGTCCGCAAGATTCTTGTTTGCAATCTAAAATTCTTAACGGGTTTCTGTCAAGCCGCGTTAAACATGTTTCGCATAAATCACTCTTGTGCTTTTCAAAATATTCAATGAGTTTTTGACGATAGACCGGCCGGCACTTCTCACAACCAACGGAATTAATCACGACTTCAAGATTTTTTAATCCAAGTCGCCGAAAAATTTCTATTGATAGCGCAATAACTTCGACATCAGCAGCAGCGTTTGAAATTCCGAGGCTCTCTGCGTCAATCTGATAGAACTGCCGATAACGTCCCTTCTGTGGTCGTTCATGCCTGAACATCGGCCCCCAGTTCCATAATTTCGCGCTTGCTCCTTGAGCACAAAGATTATTTTCGATTGCCGCACGCATAACTCCGGCGGTAGCTTCGGGCCTTAACGTAATGCTTCGACCGCCTCTGTCTTCAAAAGTGTACATTTCTTTTTCTACTATGTCTGTAGTTTCTCCGACGCCTCGCGAAAATAATTCCGTGTGTTCAAAAATTGGAAGATGAATTTCACTGAAGCCGAAGTCTTTCATCGTTTTAGAAGCCGTCTGAACGATATAAGACCACTTCCACGACTCGCCCGGCAAAATATCACGCGTTCCTCGCGGTGCACTTATCATTTGTAAAAATTGCTCCTTTCTCTCGAAAATCACGCCGCGTATTATAATCTTAAAAATAAAACAAAAAAATTTTTATTCGGGGTGATAAACTTGGCGGATATTTTCATAAAGCAGAGAAAGCGATTCGGCGAGATTCTTCGCGAATATGATTTAGTTACTCAAGAGCAGCTTGACAATGCTTTGAAAATCCAAAAAACTTCAGATAAAAGAATCGGCGAGATCCTCGTATCTATTAACGCCATGACTTATACACAGGTTGCAGAAACTCTAGCGGTACAACTTGAGCTTCAGTTTATTCAGTTAGATCGCTATCAGGCAAAGGCGGAGGCGATTGAATTAATTCCCAAGAGCGTAGCCGAAAGATTAAGTTTAGTTCCGCTTCAGGTTGATGACGATGAGACTTTATTAATTACGATGGCCGACCCGCTGGACTTGCCCGCGCAGGACGAAATTAAATTACTCACGGGCCATAATATCCGCGTCGCAACGTCCGGCCGCGATGACATTGGAAGAAACTTATCGCGAATTTACGACTTCACTACGAACATGGCGGGCATTTTGGCAGCTACAGAGAACGCCGCCGCACAAGGAGACGCTTACACGGCTCTTTCTGCTACAACGGTAGTGGCCGGGCCTGACGACGCTCCTTTAATCGAACTTGTGAACGATACAATCGCGCAAGCCGTCCGACAAGAAGCTTCTGATATTCATATTGAAGCTTACGAAACTATGAGCCGAATTAGATTTCGCGTAGATGGAAATTTATACGTGCATTTTGAATATCCTTCGAGTTTGCACCCTTCTGTAATTTCAAGGATAAAAATTATGTCGGGCATGGACATTTCCGAAAAACGAAAGCCGCAAGACGGACGTATTCTCACGGTCGTTGACAACAAACAAATAGATTTGCGTGTCTCTTCGCTACCGACGATGAGCGGCGAGAAAATCGTTATGAGAATTTTGGATAAAGACCACGCCTCTGTTGAACTTGAACAACTTGGCTTTGATGACGAAGATTTAATGTACATTGAAAGATTTTGCGAAATGCCGTGGGGAATTTTGCTCGCGACAGGGCCGACGGGTTCAGGAAAGTCAACGACGCTTTATTCAATGTTAAAACGAATTAGCAATCCTGATATTAATATCGTAACTGTTGAAGACCCTGTAGAATTTTTTATCCCCGGTATAAATCAAGTAAACGTGAATGAGAAAGCAGGACTTACTTTTGACGCGGCGCTTCGTTCGATTTTGCGACAGGACCCGGACAAGATTATGATAGGAGAGATCCGCGACACTGACACCGCGCAGATCGCAATTCGTTCGGCGTTGACGGGGCACTTCGTTTTATCGACACTTCACACAAACGACGCTCCGAGCGCAGCCACGAGAATTATAGATATGGGGGTTCAGCCGTTCTTGTTGTCGGCGTCATTGTCGGGAGTGATTGCTCAAAGACTTGTTCGGCGATTATGTCCACATTGTAAAGATGAGTATGAACTTGACGAGATGACTTGCGAAAAAATTCACGCGCCTGCGGGGACGCACGCTTACAGGCCCATAGGCTGCCCTCAATGTCGAAACGGTTATAAAGGACGCCAGGGGATTTATGAAATCATGGTTGTTGATGACGATTTGCGCGAAATGATTTTGAAGGGCGCAGATAATATCGAACTTCGTGACGCGGCAGTTAAGTCGGGTATGAAGACACTTCGACGCGCAGGAATTAATGCAGCGCTCCGCGGACATACTTCGCTTGAAGAAGTTTTGAGCGCAACTTTGTAATTAAAATCGAAAGGAGAAATCAAAATGGCGAAGAAAAAAAATATTACACTCGATGACATAAAACGAATCGGCCCTTTGAAATTTATTTTGCTTGTGATTGTCGCGGCGATTCTTTATTTTACGGGGATCGACCCTTCGACATTCACAACTAGCAACAACGGCGACGACACCGGCAGCACTCCCGCCGGAATCGAACAAGGACTTGTCGCGCGAGTTATTGACGGCGACACAGCGGTTATTAGGGTCAACGGAACGGATAAGCGCGTGAGATTTCTGGGCGTCGATACGCCCGAGACTGTTCACCCGACGAAGGGCGTGCAGCCATATGGCAAAGAGGCGAGCAACTTCACGAAGGAATCATTGACGGGGCGAAACGTCTGGCTTGAGTATGACAAGTCCCCGACGGACAGATATAACAGGTATCTTGCTTACGTGTGGCTCTCAAAGCCGAGCAAGATTAATAAAACGACGATCCGAAACAACATGTTTAACGCGAAATTGTTAGCGGGAGGTTATGCGAAGGTCTTAATCATAAAGCCGAATGACAGATATAAAGATTTATTTAATGAGATTCAAAACGAAGCTAAAGAATCAAAATTAGGAATGTGGCAGTGAAGCAAAGGCCGCGCCCGAAGCTCAGGGTGGGTGGGTGGGAGAGCGAGGGCGCGGGGAAAAAATTATTTTATCTTCCTATAAGTTCCATCGACGTTGTAAAGATAAGTTTCTGATTTCTTGGCTCGTGGATTCACAATTCCCAAATCCTGACCGTTCAAAATCACTTGTGCCGAAGTCGGCCGCCCGATAACAACTCTTGCGGGTTCTTCGAGATCCCATCGCATGACATCGCCGCGCTTTAACGTCCTTCTGAAAGTCGGCTGTGCGTTTCCAAAAGCGACACTCAACCAAACGTCATTAATCGCGTGAATTTCAAGCGAAGGTTTTATTTCCGGCTCTGGCTCTTCTGAAATTACAGGCTCGTCAGAGATAACCACGTCTTCAATTTCGGTTTCGATTATGGCGATGTCGTTCGATAAATTTTCGGAGCTGACTAAGCCGCCGTTATTGTTGCCAAAGTTGAAGAGTTTCAGATTTTTGAGGTCAAGTCCGCCGTTGCTCATTGCGTACCAGACATATGCAGCCGTTCCAACGAGGGCCGCGACTAAAACAAGAAATAGCCAAAAGTGCGACACAGGCTTGAAGCCTTCCGGCATAGATGAGCCATTGCCCAAAATATTTGCCATATTGTGCCCGGATTCTTTCTTGACTGATGCGCGGGAATGCTCTGTGTGTGTAGAAAAGTGAACGTTAAAATCTTCGAGCAAGTCTTCCGCACCGATGACTTTCAAGTAAGTCCGAATAAATCCTCTGACGTAAACAGGCTCCGGGAAATCCGTATAATCTCCTTCTTCGATGCCGCGCAAATATTCCGGCCTGATTCGAGTTTTGTCAAAGACGGCTTCTAAAGTCATGCCGACACTTTCGCGACGTTCCGCTACGATTCGTCCGAGCTCTACGAGTTTTTCATTATGCTCTATCAAAATTTCTAAATGCCGATGCAAAAAACATAACAATATTTAATATTAATTACATTTTCCTTACTGTTTCATCGAACCCAACGCTCTGAAAATCAGTGCGTCGTTTGTATAGTTCTCCGCAGTCATTATGGGGGCATCGAATCCCCTTAGAGTTTAGGCTAGTCAGCTAATCTCTCTAAGTTCAAAGCTGCGTTGAAATCCCTGTCGATTACTTTTCCGCATTTCGGACATTTATATATTCGCTCTGACAACTTCAAATCTTTCTTTACATGACCGCAATTTGAACATGTTTTTGAACTTGGGAAAAACCTATCTGCCAATTTAACTTTTATTCCGGCTTCAGCAGCTTTACGTTCAATCAGCATTCGCAATAAATATAAATTCTGTTCTGCTATTGCTCTTGCTAAATGACGGTTTTTCATCATTCCCTGTATGTTCAAATCTTCCAGCACTATGACTTTCGGCCTCATGTTTACGATTCCCCGTGCTGTCTGTTTAATATACTCATGCCTTTTGCGTTTTATCCTGCCGTAGATATTCTGCACTCTGTATTTTTCTTTCAAATAATTTTTCGAGCCTTTTTTCTTTCTCGATAAATTTTTCTGATTGTGCTTGAGCTGTTTATTTAATCTTGTCATCACATGATTTCGATTAATATTTTTGAATACCCTTTTTCGGCCTCCACAGCTCACTACAGCCAGCGATTTCACTCCTACGTCTATTCCCATTTTCACATCTCGCAAAATTATTGTTGATTTTTTTTGCAAAACTTCAATCGCACATTTCAAAAGCCATTTTCCGTTCTCGAACTTTGCTCTTGCATTATGGAATTTGACATTCTCAAGATTTTCTTTTGCCTTAAATCTTACTCGTCCGATTTTTTCGAGATATATATTTTTGCCATAAACTCGAACTTTCTCAGAACGAGTACAAAATGATGGTGTATTTTTTCCCTTAGATTTGAATTTTGGCAACCCTCCTTTTTCACCTTTTCTTAATTTCCGGTAAAAATTTTGGTATGCTTTATCTAAATCTATTAATGCATTTGCCTCAACTTGTCTGGAAACTTCTTGAAGCCATTTGAACTCTTCACTGTTGCGAACTTCCGTGAATTTACGTTTCAGTGCGTTTATGTTCAAAATTTTTCCAGTTTCAGAATATGAGTTCTTCTGAAAAGCAAGTCCCCAATTCCAAGTCCAGCGAGCTGTACCGACACTCTGCCACAATAATTTTGCCTGTGATTTCGTCGGAAATAAACGTATCACTATCGCTTTATACACTCGATGCACCTCCCTTCGAATATGTTTTTGCATCGTCCTCCTTTCTGTTAAATTGAATTTTTCGCTTAAATTTTATGAGCTAATAGTAACTATAGTCATTTATTTGCTTACTATACGATTACCTCCTCTATATCGTGCTTTGCCTTTGCGAGCCATTTTCCCGGCTGGCCACTTCTAAACACGGCGCTGCCCGTAACAATTACATCGCAACCAGCAAGCACGGCACTGATTATATTACTTTCGTTTATGCCTCCGTCAATTTCAATCAAATAATTATAATTATGAGCGGCACGAATGCTCACAAGTTCGCGAACTTTCTTTAGCGAGCCTTCTATAAATTTTTGTCCACCGAAGCCCGGTGTTACAGACATGACTAAAATTAAATCAACGTTTTCTAAAATATTTTCGTCGAGGCTTGCGACCTTCGTCGGAGGACATATAGCAACTCCAGCTTTGATACCGGCGTTTTTAATTTTTCTTAACGATTCGTAAAGCAAATGGCCTTCTGATTCGGCGTGAACCGTAATTGAGGACGGCTTCTCGTCAATAAAGAGCGGCAAAACGACATCGAGATTATCAGTCATTAAATGTGCGTCAATGAAAACGCCTTGATATTCCGCACGAAGAGCTTCAGCAAAACGTGGCCCGAACGATAAATTTTTTACAAAATGCCCGTCCATGACATCAAGATGAAGCCAATCGAAATTATTTTCAAGAGAATTAATCGCGCCAGAGATGTTAAGAGGGTCAGCGCCAAGCAGCGAAGGAGCTAATAAAATTTTTCTCATGATTATTTCTGTCTTTCTTGCCAGACAAATTCGCCGCCGAGATAATAACTAATCACGCACTCTTGCGAATATTTCGCCGTCGTATTTATGACTTCATTGCTGCGCACTTGTCTATTTAATACGGTTCTTGTGCCGTTAGGGTCTGTGATTTCGATTCTTAAATCCATAGGACGCGCGAGCGGTGGCACAGGGTAACGAATTTTTGCGGTTTTGTTCCCGCCTCCTGAAGTCGAAGCCGCAGGAGTGCTTTCAGCCTTTTGCGATTGCTGCGTGTTTGTTGCAGGAGCCGGGGCCGGAGTTGAAGTCGAAGATTTTTGCTGCGTACTTGTCGAATTTGAATTTGAAGTCGGAGTAGCAGGTTTTGAAGCTGTCTTTGTTGTCGGCGTTCCTAAGTCGTAATCGTCGCCAATGAAAACTTCATCTTCACCGCCTACGGACACTGTAACGCCGCGATTATTATTAGCCGTTTGCGTTTGAGCCGGAGTAGTTTGAGTTTGTCCTTTTTGTTCAGGAGTTGTTGCGGCCGTGTTTCGAGGAGCTGTAACGGTGCCATTGCCTTTAGACGTTTGCGCGGTTTGTTTTTTAGAATCCACGTCCGAATAACCCGCCGGCCTTCGTTGCGTCGCGAGCTTCAAAATTACGCCTTGGCCCGGTTTCATTAGAGTGCCTGCGCTAGGACGAGTTTCAATGGCGAGGCCTTCGGGCAACAACGGACTATAAACGCGATCGACGGCTTGAACTTTCACGCCCGCCGTTTCAAGGACGTTGCGAGCTTCTTCTTCGGTCATTCTATTGACGTCCGGGACCGTAATATTTTCAGCTTGAGCAGTCCCGGCTTGAACAAGTAAATCAATTTTTCGCCCCGAAGTAACTTCAGCGGGAGCCGCCGGGCTTTGTGCGATGACAGTGCCGGGCTTTACATTAGGCTCGCTGATTTTGATTACGTCGCCGAGAGTGAAGCCTTGAGATTTAATTTCTTCTTGAGCCTTCGCTAGCGTCTGTCCTTGAACGTTCGGGACTGAATGTAATTCGCCGCCCTGACTTACTTGTAACACAATGACTTGACCTTTTCGCAATTCTTCGCCGGCCTGCGGAGTTTGAGCGAGAACTCTTCCTTCGGGCAATGTCGAAGCGACTGGTTCAAGTTGAACGACAAGTCCAAGATTTTCAGCTTCAGCGACAGCCGCCACGGTTGTGTTGCCAACGAACTGCGGGACTTTAGATTTATTATCCGGTTTTAAGAATATCGTATAGACAGCGATAGCTCCCGATGCGAAAATCGTAACTACGACTAAGAGCACAATTAAACTTATAATGCCGCCTTGACGTTTTTTCAATTTCAAACTATCTCCGCCTCCTCTTTCATTAATTTTTCTAAATGCTTCAAAGCGTCAGAGCCTTGAAGTTTTTCATTTTCTTGAGCTTGATCAAATGCTGTCTTTCCTTCTTTATTTCTAGTTTTGACTTCTGCGCCAGCATTTAATAAATCTTCAACCATTTCCGGAGAGTTCCAGCGCGCAGCAAGCATTAAAGCATTATCGCCGGAGTTATTCACGACATCATCTGCGCCAGCGTCGATTAAAATATTCGCGGCTTCAGGAACGTTAAACTGCGCGGCCGTTAAAAGAGCTGTCATTCCGTTCGTGTCTCTTGCGTTGACGTTAGCGCCAGCGTTAACCAAAATTTTTATAACTTCGGGAGTGTTGTTCCTGGCTGCGCCTAAAAGTGCCGTTAGTCCGTCATAGCGCGCTGCGTTGACTTCCGCGCCTGCGTCAATGAGAATTTGAACGACTTCAGGAGTGTTGTGAGCAGCTGCCCATGCTAAAGGCGTGTTGCCGTCGTATGCAGCAAGATTAACTTTGCACCCGGCTTTTATCAAAGCTCTTACTACGTCGGCAGAGTTTCGCGCAGCCGCGCAGTGAAGACCGTTTTCGCCATACTCATCGAGAACATTTACATCAATGCCGGAATTAATAGCCTCTTGAACTTCTTCGAGCGTGCCTTCGTCGCAAATATCAATAAAATTTTGTTCTTTAACTTTTCTAAATGTTGCCAAAAAATTTTCTCTCCTTAAAAAAAATTATTTTTTCATTATCAACGAACAGTAAAAACCATCTAGCCACGCGTTACACGGCATTATATAAAATCCGTAGGGTCTACCCTTCTTAAACGCTGCGCCTTTGAAGTCAATCATTGAAGAAACCTCCGCGCAGTCTGAATGCGAAGCGAGGACTTCCGCGACGACGTTTTCATTTTCCTGACGCAACAAACTGCACGTAATATATAAAACATAGCCGCCAGATTTGCAAAGCGTCAAGGCGCGTTCTAATAATTTTTTTTGTGTGTCAGTGATAGCGTCAAATTTTTTCCATGTTAATTGCCATTTTGATTCGGGTTTTCTGTTCCAAGTTCCTGAACCGCTGCACGGCGCGTCAAGCATAATAAATGAAGGCGACTCTTCGGGCGTAATCATGAGTGCGTCGCCGATTTTTAAAATCGCTCTGTCTTTAACGTGAAGTCTTTCAAGTTCGTGCTCGGCGCTCTTTGAACGATTAGCGGACAGTTCCCAACATTCGAGCTTTGAATTTTGATTTTCTTGCAAGACTTGCCCGGCTTTGACTCCGCGTCCCGAACACATATCTAAGATTAGTCCTTTGCCTGTGTAAAATTTTTTCACGAGCGACGCTGCAATTATTGAACTTTCAGATTGAACGCTGCAAAGTCCTTCGCTGAATCCCGGCAAGCTCACGGGCAATACGCTTTCAGTTAGTCTTATCGCTTGCGAAATATCGGATTTGAAGGCGCGGAAATCTTTTCCTTCAACGAGACTTAAAAATTTTTCCGGCTCTAGCGTTCTTACAGCCGAGTGCGACGACGAAGAGAACATCTCGAAAATTTCACTAATTTCAGTTCTGCTCCATGACTTTATCCAAGCCGACATAAACCAGACTGGCACGCCCGCGCATAAGGCTCTGTCATCAAGCACGGAAGATTTTTTCAAATTCTCAATCATTTCCGCGCCGTTCTCTTTAATTTTTCTCAAGACCGCGTTGACGAGTGAAATATATTTTTGATTTTCTTTCTTCTTTTTTAATGTTTCGACGATGCCGTTAATCAAAACTCCTTCGGAAAATCGCCGAAGCTCCATCAAGCCGCCCGCGCCCATCAGCATAGCCGTGTAGACTTGCGCCGGAAGTTTATCTTTAGAATGAATGAAAGTCCCGGTGATTTTTTGCCAAAGTTCGCGCCGACGCATGACGATATAAATCAAAGATGACGCAAGAGAAATGTCAGTTTGTTTCATTTTTTCACGGTCGGCGAGTTTTCTAAGAGCTTCGGACGCAAAAGAATTTTTATTTTCGCTTAAAATTTTCAGAGCGGCTTCGATCCCACGCAATTAATTAACGCCTCCGTGAACGAGCGATTAAAATCATTCTTACTAAAGTCAAAGCGGAAGTAAGAGCCGCAGCAATATAAGTCCAAGCTGCCGCCGTCAAAACTTTCTTCGCGCCCTGTAATTCGTCGGGTGAAAGCGTGTGAGTTTGTTCGAGGAGTTTCAAAGCGCGTGAACTCGCGTTAATCTCAACTGGAAGTGTTACAAGATGAAAGACAAGTGCCGCCGTGAATAACATAATCCCGACAGTAACGAGCGTAGAATTTGACATAAGAAGTCCAAGAAAAAATAACGGCGTTGAAGCGCTCGTTGCGATATTGACGACTGGGACAATAGAATTTCTTAAGACGAGAGGCGAATACATTTCTAAATGTTGAATGGCGTGGCCTGTTTCGTGAGCAGCAACTCCGATTGAAGCGATGCTTCGGCTTCCGTAAACGTCATCAGAAAGATTAAGAGTCCTGTTTCGTGGATCGTAATGGTCAGTCAGAGAGCCTGAAACATGATTGACGGGCATATTGGACATTCCGTAGAGAGATAATAAACTGTGAGCGACGCTGTCGGCGGTAACATTTGCCCGCGCCATAACTTGACTATATTTGCTGAAAGTGCTTTTAACGCTTGCCTGTGCCCACATTGAGAGCAGCAGAGCTGGGATAACTATAATAATTGTAGGGTCAAGTCCGTAGCCATAACCTAACATAAAAAAATTCCTCCTCCAAAATTAAAAAAATTTTAGTGGAGTCATTATAACAATTTTAATTTTTTAATAAAAAAGCGGCCTTTCACTTTTGGAAGACCGCTAAAGTAAGTTACTAATTTTTATACATTCTTTTAGTTGAATTTCTCCCAATAGCCCGCGATGAAAATTATTAACATGATGACCGGCGCAATATAAGTCAGATAGACGCGCAGGAACTTCGGAAATTTCAAGCCCGTGCCTTCATCGACTTCTTTAATGAAATTGTCCCAGCCCCAACCGTAGCGCGTCGTGCAGAACAATAAATAAATTATCGTTCCAATCGGCAAAATATTATTACTCAAAATAAAATCTTCGAGGTCTAAAACGTTAGAGCCTTCGCCAAACGGCTGGAAGCCTGCCCAAATATTGAAACCGAACGCGCACGGCAATGACAAAATGAAAATCCCTACGCAAGTTACGATTGAAGCCTTTAATCTCGTCCAGCCGAACTTGTCCATGAAACACGCGATTATATTTTCAAACACGGCGATAACGGTCGAAAGGGCCGCGAAGCTCATGAATAAGAAAAATAATGTTCCCCAGATTCGTCCGTTCGGCATCGAGTTAAACATGTTCGGAAGCGTTACAAAAATTAATCCGGGGCCTGCGCCGGGGTTGATTCCGTATGCAAAGCAAGCCGGGAAAATTATTAAGCCTGCCGTTAAAGCTACGAACGTGTCAAGAATCGTAACGATTAAGCTCTCGCCCATCAAAGATTTTTCTTTGCTGATGTAGCTCCCGAAGATAGCCATGCTGCCGACGCCAAGTCCTAACGTGAAGAACGATTGACCTAACGCCGCGTAAACACTCGTCCAGAAGCCTTTAGCCGTGAGATTTTCAAAGCTAGGTTTGAGATAGAAACTTAAACCCTTCTCCGAGCCTTCGAGAGTTACGGAACGAAGCGCTAACGCTATCATAATGACAAGTAATCCCGCCATCATGATTTTAGTTACGCGTTCGACGCCGCTGCGAAGTCCTGAACAACAAACGATAAAGCCGATCGACACAGCGACATAGAGCCATAGCGCAGTACGTTCAGGATTTGAAACAAGTTCTCCGAAGGCCGCGCCGACTTGTTCGGGCGAAATTCCTTCGAGCGCTCCTGAAGCAGCGTAGAACGTGTAAGCAATCATCCAGCCGGCTACGACAGTGTAATACATCATCAACAGGCAGCAACCGACCCAGCCCGCATAGCCCCATAAAGACCAAATTTTATTTTTCGGAGCGAGAACCGCGAACGATTGACTTACGCTGCGCTGCGACGCACGTCCTACGGCGAATTCCATTACTAAAATCGGAAGCGCGAAGAACAATAAAAATAAAACGTAAATTAAAACGAAGAACGCTCCGCCATATTGCCCGGTTATAAACGGAAATCTCCAGACGTTCCCAAGGCCGATGGCGCAACCCGCCGACAAAAATATAAATCCTAGTCGGCTGCCTAGCGTCTCACGCGAATTTGAATCACTCATAAAAATATCTCCTAATTATTTTGCGAATGTTTGCCAATATCCAACGCCAATAATCACAAGCATGATAATCGGCACGATATACGTGAAATAAAATCTCAAAAACTTCGGGAATTTCATACCCGTTCCAATATCGACCTCTTCGGTGAAGTTGTCCCAACCCCAACCATAGCGCGTTACGCAGAATAATAAATAAATCACGGAACCGATCGGAAGTAAGTTGTTGCTGACGATGAAGTCTTCAAAGTCAAGAATTCCGGACCCGGGGCCGAAAGGTTGAACGTTTGAAAGCACGTTGAAGCCAAGCACGCACGGAATGGAGAGCACGAAAACTAAAATTGCCATTGTCGCTGTAGATTTTTTGCGCGACCAGCCCCAAGCGTCCATGAAGCAAGCAACAATGTTTTCAAAGACCGCGATAACCGTTGAGAGTGCCGCGAAGCTCATGAACAAAAAGAATAAAGCTCCCCAAATTTGACCATTTGGCATTTGATTAAACATGTTCGGCAACGTCACGAAGATTAATCCGGGACCTGCGCCGGGGTTAATTCCATAAGCGAAGCACGCAGGGAAGATTATCAATCCGGCTGTGATTGCCACGAACGTATCAAGCCCGGAAACTAAAACGCTCTCGCCAAATAATCTTCGGTCTTTGTCAATGTAGCTCCCGAAAATTGCCATCGAGCCAATTCCAAGACTTAATGTGAAAAACGCTTGGCCAAGTGCTGCGTATAAAGTCGTTCCGAGTCCGTTTGCGAATAATTTTCCAAAGTCCGGACGCAGATAAAACTCTAAACCTTTTTCCGCACCTTCAAGCGTAACTGAACGAGCCGCAAGCGCAATCATGATTAATAAAAGTCCGCTCATCATAGCCTTCGTGATTTTTTCGACACCGTTGCGAAGTCCTGACCAACAAACTAAAGTTCCGATTAAGACAGCTACAGCCATCCAGAAAGTCAATTCGGTCGGGTTTGCAAGAATGCCATCGAAAAATCCTCCTACGGCCGCGGAGTCAAAAGTTTTGAACTTCCCAATCGCTGAATAATATGTGTAAGCAATCATCCAGCCGGTTATAGTCGTGTAGTACATCATGAGAATGCAGTTGCCGATCCAACTGACATAGCCCCATAACGACCAGACTTTATTTTTGGGCTGCAAGACCGCGAACGAGCGCGAAGCACTTCGCTTTGATGCACGACCGACCGAAAATTCCATCGCCATAATCGGCATACCGAGAAACAAAAGGAAGATGATATAAATCAAAACGAAAGCCGCGCCGCCGTACTGACCAGTTATAAACGGGAAGCGCCAGACGTTACCGAGACCGATTGCGCAGCCTGCTGACAAAAGAATAAATCCCAGACGGCTTGCGAATGTCTCTCTTGAACTCAAAGTCGAGTTTTTATTAAGACTAGGCATAAAAAAAGACCCTCCATGTAAAACTAAAAATAATTTTCAGATTATAGCATTGAAGATAATCGCTAATTATTTTGGAGAGCGCATTAATGATACAAAAATGCCGGGCATTTTGTGAACACCCGGCAAAATTTTTAATTCATCAGAACGAGAAATTAGAAAGTAATTCCTAACTCCTCACTCCTAATTTCTAATTGATAAAAACTACTTCGCTTCGACAGGCGCGGCGGCCATTTCGGCGAGAGCCTTGTATGTTTCGTAACGTTCTTTGGCTTCCTGAGCGTTTCTCTCGAAGAGTTCGTCGGCAATATCCGGGAACCCAAGTTTGAGCGATGAGTAACGAACTTCGCCAAGCAGGAACTCTTTGTAGTCGCTCTTCGGTGCTTTGCTGTCGAGTACAAACGGATTCTTTCCTTCTTTGATTAAATCCGGGTTGTAACGATACAGATGCCAGTAACCGGCCTCAACTGCGAGTTTCGTGCGCTCCTGAGTCTTGCCCATGCCTGCGCGGATTCCATGGTTGATGCAAGGCGCGTAAGCAATGATTAACGACGGGCCTTTGTGAGCTTCGGCTTCCTTGAGGGCCTTGAGAAGCTGATTCTTGTCTGCTCCCATGCCTACCTGTGCAACGTAAACTGTTCCGTAGGTCATAGCCATGCGGCCAAGGTCTTTCTTGCGAGTTCTCTTGCCGCTTGCAGCAAACTGAGCGATTGCCGCTGTCGGTGTTGACTTCGATGACTGTCCGCCGGTGTTCGAGTAAACTTCCGTGTCAAGAACGAGAACGTTTACATCTTCGCCGCTCCCGAGTACGTGATCGAGTCCGCCGTAGCCAATGTCATAGCCCCAGCCGTCGCCGCCGATGATCCAGACGGATTTCTTGACGAGGTAGTCATGATACGTTGCAAGCGTGCAGAACTCTTTCTGAGCCGCTTCGCTTAACGGTGCGTGCTGATGCTCTTCGCAACCGCAGCAGCAGAAGACTTTCTCTAATAATTCTTCGACTTTCTCGGCAGCCGCTACTGAAGCTTCGCCGTCAAGGTGAGCATCGAGCCAGCCCTGAAGAACTGCTTTGTCTTCGGCAGGTACGTCGTCCATCTTGATTAAGTTTTCAGCCGCTGTCGTTAAGTAGTTGACCATGACGTTGACAGAAAGCTTCATGCCCATTCCGTACTCAGCCGCGTCCTCAAATAACGAGTTGCCCCAAGCCGGTCCGTGTCCGTTAGCGTCGGTTGTATAAGGCATTGACGGTGCAGAGCCGCCCCAAATTGATGAACAGCCGGTAGCGTTGGCGATAATCATTCTTGAGCCGAAAAGCTGTGTGATTAACTTCGCGTAAGGTGTTTCGCCGCAGCCTGCGCAAGCTCCGCTGAACTCGAATAACGGTCTCTGGAACTGTGAGCCCTGTACGGTGAACTTGTCGCCAGCGTCGGTCTTGTCTGCGACTTCTTCGACTGCGAATGTCCAGTTGTCGATCTGGTCAGTCTGCGAAGCTGTCGGTTTCATTTCAAGAGCCTTGACCGGGCAAATATCCGCGCAGTTTCCGCAGCCTAAGCAGTCAAGCGTGTCAACTTGCATCTTATATTTGTAACCAGCGGCTTTGAGTTTCGGTGCTTTGCCGTCGACTGCTCCGAAGTTTGCAGGAGCAGCAGCCTGTTCAGCCTCGTCAAGCAGGAACGGACGAATAGCGGCGTGCGGGCAGACCATTGAGCACTGGTTGCACTGGATACACTTGGCCGCGTTCCATTCAGGAACCATGACGGCGACTCCGCGTTTCTCAAACTTAGCTGTGCCGGCCGGGAAGTGTCCATCTTCGTAACCGTCAACGAATGCGCTTGAAGGAAGCGTGTTGCCTTTCTGGGCGTTGATTGTCTCGACCTGATAGCTGATGAATCCGGGAACTTCTGAAGGCATACCGGGTTTAACTCTGGCTTTGTCTTCGGCGTTTGCCCATTCTGCCGGGACTGTGATTTCCTTAAGTCCTGCAAGACCGGCATCAACGGCGGCGTAGTTCATGTTGACGACTTTCTCGCCTTTGCGTCCGTAAGAATGAACGATAGCTTCTTTCATGTACTTGACAGCATCATCAATCGGAATAACGTTCGCAAGTTTAAAGAATGCAGACTGCATGATCGTGTTCGTTCTGTTGCCAAGTCCGATCTTCTGAGCTTCGTCAACGGCGTTGATGATGTAGAACTTGCATTTAAGCGTCGCGAGTTTGCGTTTGAGGCTTGCCGGTAAATGCTCCTCAAGGGCTGCCATGTCCGTCCACTGTGTGTTAAGCAGGAACGTTCCGCCCTCTTTCATTCCCTGAAGAAGGTCATACTGATTGACGTATTCTTGTTTGTGGCAGGCGATGAAGTCAGCGTGGTCAATGAGGTATGTTGACTTAATCGGTGATTTGCCGAAACGTAAGTGCGACATTGTGATACCGCCGGACTTCTTCGAGTCATAATCGAAATAGCCCTGAGCGTACATATCTGTATGGTCGCCGATGATTTTGATTGAGTTCTTGTTCGCGCCGACTGT
>JAFSUP010000081.1 GCA_017445205.1 Synergistaceae bacterium | reverse complement strand
GTCCGAATGATTTTGAAAGATGGCGCAACGAAAGACGCGAACATTATTGCTGCTGACGTCGTAGAATGGGACATGACCGGCGACAAAGAAGTCGGAGGCAATAAGCTCGTCTTCGTTCCGATTGATGACGAGAGCCTTTTGACAGACAACAGGAAAGTAAATCTTTATCTCACGACCGAAGTAGTTAATCATACGTCCGTCAGATACGCCGCGACTACTTACGACAGCTACGGAGATTTTGAATATCCGAGCTACTGGAAATTTGATTTAGCGCGCGACCAAGGCACCACTTACGTAGACAGAGAATTTCAACTTGCTCGTAAAGCTCACATTGCGCCTGGCCTCGTAACAGTTTTCAAACGTAAATACGACGTCAACGAAGAAAACAAACGCCCGCTTATGCTCTATCCCGTCGGTGATACAGTCGTCGGAACTCGTTCGCTTCGATTAAATCATCAAATTATTTTTGGTCAGCGTCTCGGCGACACTTACAAACAAAAATCAACAAACGGCGGCGACTTTAATTTATTCGAGGTTACGGCTTTCAAACATCGTCCGGCCGGCGACAGTTTTTATGAGAACGTTAAAGAAATCACGAAGGCCAAGGGCAGTGTGAATATCCCGACGACTTCGACGTTCGGTCAAAACTCAATCAAGCGCGATGAGTCAATGCCTAGCACAGTGCTTCAGCACTTCACGATTGACCAAGCTATCCCGGCAAATCTTAGGACGAACGACGGCGAAGGACTTTTGCCCGTTCACATTACGTTCAATATCCCGGTCTCACAAATTAGCGATCGAAATTGGCTTAATCAGATGATAAGTCTTTGGAACAGCGGCAAAGAGATTGAAGACCTTTTCTTTGAAAAATATCAGATTTCATTGCTGACTGAAACAAATTCGCAGGCTAATCCTTGGAATTTGTCGCAGGAGCTTGACAGACTTGGACAATATAACAAACAAATTCACGTTTTCTTCAATGATAGCACCGGAAAATCTACCCGCGATAACGACAAAGGATTAATCACCGTCAGCTTCATCGCCATGTTAATGGACGGAACTCGCGACGGCGTTCGCCCTGAACTTAGCGTTGTCGAAGACCATTCAATCACAAACGATAATGACTATATCGTAATTCGCGACGGCATTAACGATAATCGCTGGAAGATGACCTTCTTAGTCGCGCCGGCAGGCTATAACGACAACCCGACTAACTCCGCAACGCAGCAGCAAGGCGAGAACGGCGGGACCTTGTCAAGCTCTGGCAGTGGCAGCGGTTGTAATTTTGGTCTTGGAATTTTGGGAGTTTTATCGCTTTTTGCATTCCTGAAACGCGAAAGGAGTTAAAAAATTTATGAACGCAAAAAAATTTTTGCTTGCTCTTGGCCTTGTCGTTGCGTTCAGTTTACCGGCGACGGCTACAGAGTTCATAATAACGTCTAGCACGGTGTCGTCGTCAGACTTATACACGGTCGAAGTACACAGCGACGACGTTACGAGCGAGGACGTTACAGAATATAAACTAAGGCCCGCGCCTTATCGTTTTAACACAATTAAGGACGCTCTCGAATTTGCGGACGACCCTGCGGAGTATCTGGGACTTGAGCTCACGGACTCGGAGAGTAATTTTCCGAACGTTTCAATCACTCTTGAGGCGACCGATTCGAAAACTACCAGCATAATCGGCGGCGAAATTAGAATGAACGATTATTCAAACGTTACGGATTTTGAAATCGCGCCGAATAATATTCGTACGTTCTACACGCCCGCTTCAGCGACGCGACATTTTATTTTTGATTCAAGCGCTAATGTCAAACTTTCAAATTTAATTTTTGAACCTAACGACGCCACGGGCGGCCTTGCAATTTCTCTTGGAACAGTTGAGCTTGACACAATCACTTTTCAAAATATGAATTTGTCGTCGGGCAACGGCGGAGCTATTTCGATTTCAGGCGGCTCGGATCATAGCTTCGTAGATTGCACTTTCGCAAATAACACTGCGGGCAATGGTGGAGCGGTTTATATTTCAGGCGGCTCTGGAATTTCTTTCACCGGCACAAACTCATTCACGGGCAACACCGCAGGCACGAACGGCGGCGCTATCGTTTCGACCGCAGCGAGCGTTACATTAAATCTTGAAGAAGCCGTCTTCACGAACAACACTGCGCAACTTGGCGGCGCTATCATGATCACCGGCGGAAGTCTTTCAGTTACTGACTGCTCATTCACAACGAACAGCGCGGACATTAACGGCGGAGCTATATATCTTTCAAGAGGAAACGATTTCACATTCTCTAGTTCGTCAAAGAAAAATTCTTTCCAGAGCAACTCCGCAGCAAACGACGGAGGCGCGATTTACGTTGCAGGCGGCAGCAGTCTGACCTTCAGCGGCGAAAACGAGTTCGACGACAACACCGCGGGCAATAATGGCGGCGCTATTGCTTACAACGCTGCGACATCTTCCGCGCCTGAGTTCGCCGGAATCTCGTTCAACAACAACCACGCTGTAAACGGAGGAGCAGTTGCGCTCTTGGCCGGTAACGTGACATTCACGGACGATATTAAATTTAGTCAGCATAACGACATCACGAACGGCGGCGTTCTTTATATCGCGACGAGCGGAACTGTCAATATCGAAAGCGACGTTACATTCTCGAACAACAGCGCGGCAAATGGCGGAATTATTTACGCGACTAACGGAACTTTGAATCTTAATTGCGATCTCACCGAGGGCGTTAGCACGAGCAACGGCGGAGTACTTTATGCTGACGGCTCAAATTTGACCGTGAATATAAACGGCTCAATCAGAAATAACACGGCTGCGGATTGCGGCGGTGCTGTCTATATCGCGAACGGAATTGTAAATATTTCTGGGACTTCTGAAAGCTCTGGAACTTCAACGGAGGCTTCCGGCGATGTCATAATCGAATACAACACCGCGAATTATGGCGGCGCTATTTATCTTGCTGAATCCAACCGAGCGAGGCTCAACGTAAACGGCTCCGGACTAGTAACGTTTTCAAACAATACTGCCACGAACGGTGGCGGAGCGATTTATGCGGGCTTGAACTCAAGAATTACATTTAGAGCGCCAATCCTCTTTGAAACAAATCGCGTAACAGATGGCAACGGCGGCGCTATGTGGCTAGCAGCGTCTACTCAAATTCCGGCTGGCACGGTTACGTTTCATGAAAACACGGCCGAACGAGTCGATGAGAAAGATGACACAATCGGCAACGGAGGCGCACTTTATATCGGAGGCGCGACTTCTAGCAGCGTAGTTTTGAACAGCGATTATAATTACATTTTCACCGATAACGAAGCCTACGCTTTCGGCGGAGCGATCTATACTTTGTCTTCTGATATTACGTTCGACTCATTCGACATAACTCTCAAAAACACTGCGAGAGTCGGCGGCGGCTTCGCAAGTTCTGCAACAGGAAGAATTACTCTTCAAAACGGAACGATCGTCAGCAATCAGGAGGCCCCGGACGGCGGAGCGATTTACGCGTCTGAAGTTCGTGTTAATGGTTCGACAGTTACATCTAATAATGCGACAACAGGAAGCGGCGGAGCGATTTATGCAACGAGCCTCATATTAATCGAGAACTCGGAATTATCAGGCAACAGCAGTCAAGGCACGGGCCAAGGCGTCGGAGGCGGCGCGGTTTACGTAGTTGGTGATTTAACGGTTACAGATTCAGTTTTAGAAAATAACACCGCCAACAAAGAAGGCGCTGCGATTTTTGCGAACAATGACCCCGGCTCAAACACTACAGCACGGATCGATAATTCATATTTCAACTACAATAGAATCTTAATCGACGGCAACGGCGGCGCTGTCAATCTTCAAAATAACCAAACGACGACGGTTTCTAATAACACGTTCACAAACAACGAGAGCCAACGCGACGGAGGCGCTTTATCTGCACAAGGTAAACTCTTGAGCATCTCTAATTGCTACTTCCAAGGTAACGTTGCCGCGCGTTGGGGCGGTGCGGTCTTCTTCAGCCAGAGTAACTCCAACGACCCCGAAGCATCTTTCTCGATGACTTCTTCAATGTTCACCGAGAACAAAGGCACAGGCGGTCAGACTGAAGGCGGCGGCGGCGCTGTTTACGTTGCTACAAACACGGTTTCGATTAGAAAGTGTACATTCGATAGCAATTTCTTAATGGCAGGGAATAATGGCGGCGATTATGGCGGAGCGCTCTATATCGACACGACGATTAACCCGACCGGCAGCGACAATGACGTCATCGAAAACTGCACGTTTGTTAATAATTACATTGACGGCGGCAGCTGGGAGACGTCCGGCGGCGGCGCGGTTGCAATTCGTTGCGAAATCGCTAATATCAGAAGCTGCACAATGACGAGCAACAAGGCCGACCACAAAGGCAGCGCGATTTATGTAAAAGATGGAAAAGTTACAATCTCGGGAACAATCGCAGTAGGAAACACTGACGTTGGAGCTTATGATATTTGGGTCGATAGCACTGTCTTATCGGGCGGCTTCAACAGAATAGGCATTTATGGCCAAGGCGGCGGCGTTACGGATTTCTATTCTGTAACCGGCAACACCACGGACCGAACTAGCTACCCGCACAACACTTTCATGACTTTACGAAGCACTTTCTTCTCTACGAACGAACTTGCTGAAAACGAAGTAAGCAGCACAGTCCCGCCTTATATTGGCTCGGATAAATATTCGGAAGGGAAATTTAGGCTGCTCACGTTAATGTTGAGCGAGGACGTTACGCTTGCTGAAGAGTACAGAGCCACGAACGCGATCCCTTATTCACGTCGTCAGAGCTTCCCCGCTGATGACGAGCGCGGAGTTAATAGACGTAATCCCGACATCGGAATCGACATTGGCGCTGTGTTCTTCGACGGCACTAGGCCCGGCACTGGTCAAGGCGAGAACGCAGGCTACTCGATCGCTTATATTCAAATTAGCGGCGTCCCTAACATGATTAGACGAATCGGCCAAACAGTGAGTTTAATCGCAAAAGTTTATTTCACGAACGGAAGAACAGCTTACGGCGGAACGGGCGCTAATGATGTCCCTGTAGTATGGTCAGCAAGTCCGGCCGGTTATTTGAAAGTCGAACCTGAAACAGGCGTTTTCACTTCCATGCGCGCAACCACGGGTGAGACTTACGTAACTATAACCGTGAGCACGTTAAGCACGGATTTATCTGGCAACCCGTCAACGGCTATCGCAAGAATAAAAATTAGCCCCGAGCTTGAATTTAGCGACTTGAACACCTCGCCCGAAAGTGGCAATTCAGATACAGTCGATATAGTTCGCGGACTTCGTTACGAATTTGAAGAATATAATATCGGTTACGGACTTGTCGATAAGAATATTGCGCTCATTGAGGACGATAAATCTACAAGCGTCTTTGAAGCGATTTGGGGCGTAACGCCTTCGCTCGTTTCGACCGCAAATTTGAACGACATTCAAATTTTAGAATCTGACACTTCAAGCACTTTAGTTAATATCGTAGGAGCATCGGCGGGCGCTTTGACTCGCGATCCACTTGTGTTCCCTTGCACGTTCTCGGGCAGCGAACTCAAAACTGCGCTTGGCGAATCGAATTATTCAAATGTTCAAATGGACATCATGTCTTCGCAGTTCTATAACACAGCCATCACTAAGACGACAGCAGCGGAGATTTTCAAGACGTTGCGAATAGATTTTCAGGGCGAGGAAAATTTAATTCATGTTCTTGGCCCGGATAGTTCCGTGAGTGTCGAAGAGGCCATCGACTGCGGAGCGCTTGACATTCAACCTGCGGACAATGGCAACGGAATCGCCTTGAAACTTACTGCCACGCTCGCAAACGTCGGTGTAAGTACCGGATCCGTTAGTGCTGCTTCGGACGTCGGAGGAGCTTCTATAATCAACGGCTCTTTGATTGTCCCGGACGGAACGAACGACAACAAGATTTACGGCACAATGACTTTCCCGCAGAAAAAAATCACGGCCTCGACTTCAGAGAAGGAAACCAAGACCGACTCAACAGAAAATAAAACTACGGAACAGGCTTCGCAAACTTCGTCAGAAGCTAAAAAATCAAGTTCGTCGTCAGGCTCTGGCGGCGGCGGCTGTAACAGTTTGGGACTTGGATTTATCGCGGCGATTCTTTTGATGAATTTACGAACGAAGAAGAAGTAACAATAACTTGAAAAAAATTCCTCACTCCTCATTCCTAACTCCTAATTCATTTGCAAGGGGACTAATTTTTATGTCTGATTACAAAAATAAAAAAATTTCCGTCATTGGTGCGGGGGTCAGTGGTCAAGGTCTTGCACTTTTGGCAAAAAATCTCGGCGCGGAAGTCTTCGTGTCTGAACAAAAAATTATTAATGACGACGTCAAAGAACTTTTCAAAAATCACAATATAAAATTTGAGGAAGGCGGAAACACTTCACGAGTTTTTGATAACACCGACGAGATTTTAATCAGCTCCGGGATTTCTCCGAAGTCAGAAATTTTAATCGAAGCCGAAAAACACGACGTTAAACTTACAGGCGAACTTGATTTCGTTTTGCCGCACGTGAAAGCAAAAAATTTAATCTGCGTTACGGGCAGCAACGGCAAGAGCACCGTAACCGCTCTCACAGGCCACATTCTCAACAAAGCCGGGCTTAAAGCTGGAGCAGGCGGCAACCTAGGAACAGCGTCAGCACGATTCACAGAAGAAAATTTTGACGCGGTAGTTTTAGAGCTTAGCAGCTTCCAGTTAGCTCGCGAAGAAAATAATTCCGGTGCTAAAGTCGCAATCGTTACGAACATCGCGCCTGACCACATAGACTGGCACGGGAGTTTTGAAAATTACGTCGAAGCTAAATCGCGCGTTCTCAAACTTCGCGATCCCGAAGGCTGGGGAATAATTCAAGACCGCGATTTTGAAATTTTGAACGCAGCCGGGAAAATCATAACTTTAAGTTGGAAAGAAAATTCGCAACACCCCGCCTGCGGTCATATTTTCATGAGCGAGGACGCTAACGCGGCTTTCTTGACGCTAGACGGACAACGCGAAAAAATTTTTAATTTCGATGATACGACTTTAATCGGCAATCATAATCTTGAAAATATCGCTATGTGTTTATGCGCGGCAAAGTTGCTCGGCGTTAAGACAAACGACGCAAAATTTTTACTTGACGGCTTCAAACCGCTTCCGCATCGTTGCGAACATGCCGGCGTAATTGACGGCGTTACTTATATCGACGACTCCAAAGGAACGAACGTTGACGCTTCTGTAACGGCGATGAAGTGCATTAAGGGACGGAAAATTATAATCCTCGGCGGTCAAGGCAAAGGCGAAGATTACGCGCCGCTAGCTGAAACCGTGAAGGCCGAATGTGATTTTGCTGTTTTAATTGGCGAAGAGGCTCCGAAAATTCAAAAATCTCTCGAAGAATCCGGTTTCAAAAATTTCAAACGCGTTTCAACAATGGAAGACGCCGTGAACGAAGCTCAATCGCTAGCAAAGCCGGGCATGGTCGTTTTACTGTCGCCAGCGTGCACAAGTTGGGACATGTATAAAAGCTACAAAGCCCGCGGCGAACATTTCTGCAAAATCGTGCGTGAAAAAATAAATTCATAATGTTCATTCTTGAAGTCATAATCCCGTTAATCCTTAGCGGCTGCGGAATGATAATGATTTCGTCATTGTCGCTCCGCAACAGCATGACTAGCGGCAACCCCTTCGCGCCTCCGTTGCGCCAGTTTCAATTTATCGGCATCGGCGTTACGTTTATGTTCGTGTGTATGCTGTTCTCTAGCGAATGGTTCAGGAAGCACAGCGGAAAAATTTTTTTTGCCGCATGGTTCTTTCTCATAATAACTCTGATCCCAGGTATTGGCGTTAAGGCCGGCGGTGCGCAACGTTGGATTTCATTGCCAGGCATTCACTTTCAGCCGCTTGAATTTGTTTTATTTGCATTGCCTATCTTCATGGCCAAGCGCCTAAACGAGCCCGGCGTAACACAATCGCGCGGAGATTTTCATTCTTTCCTAAGTCCGACATTGACGACGATTTTATTATTAGTCATTCCGCTGCTGCTTCAACCTAATTTAGGCGGTTCGATTCTTGTTGCGGCGATCTGTATCACGATGCATATAGAGCGACGCGGCTGGAAGTATCCATTATTCGGGGGCGTGATTGGAGTTATTATAGTTGCACTTTTGATTTTAACATCGTCGTATCGATTGCGAAGATTTTATGCCTTCTGGGACCCGTGGGAAGATCCGCTGGGCAAAGGATTTCAAATTATTCAAGGACTTGTAGCATTCGCGAATGGCTCTTTAACGGGTGTTGGAATTGGCAAGGGCTTGCAAGATGAGCGATATTTGCCCGAAACTGACACAGATTATATTTTCCCGGCAATCGGCGAAGAGTTCGGACTCGTCGGAACTTTATTTTTAGTTTCATTATATGCGCTGTGGACTTGGCGAGTCTATTACATTTATCGCGACGCTAAATCACCGTTCACAAAATCTCTTGCCCTTGGCCTCGCTGCGTCAGTTATATATCCAATGTTCGTGAACGTTGCCGGCGTTACAAAATTATTGCCGCTATCGGGAATCCCGATGCCGTTTTTGAGCTCCGGCGGAACTTCAATGCTATTCATGTGGGCAAAAGTCGGTTTATTGATGACGATAAAAAACGAAAATCAGGAAAAAACTCAAAAAAAGAAAAAAATCAAGAAAGAAAATAAAACTCAAGATGACGAAGAATAAAAAATTTTTAATTGTCGCAGGCGGCACCGGCGGGCATATTTTCCCGGCGATAGTCTTCGGGCGGGAACTCGAAACACAAAATCACGAAGTCAAATGGCTATGCGGCTCTCGCGATTTAGAACAAGTGATTTATAAATCCTCCGACATTCAGCCGCTACAACTTTCAATTTCGGGCTCACCATTCGGGACGCGAGCATTAAAAAAAATTTTGAGCCGCCTTTGGGATTTAGGAAAATCTTTTTTTCAAGCGCGACGTTACATAAAAACTTTCAAGCCTGACGAAATTTTTTTATTCGGCGGTTATGTGTCGTTTACGCCGCTGGCCATCGCGAAATTAAACAAAATTCCCGTAACTCTTCACGAACAAAACGCCGTCGCCGGGAAAGTTACACGAATTGCGTTAAAGTGGGGAGCTAAAATTTTAACCGGCTGGCCCGAATGCGAAGGCATCAATGACTTTCGTTATTTCGGAATCCCAGTTCGCGAGCCTGTGCGCATTAATCGCAACGACGCATTAAAAATTCTCGGCTTAAATCTCAACAAAAATTCTAAAATTGTCGGAATCGTCGGCGGGTCTTTGGGAAGCGGAGCGCTCAAAGAAATTTTAATGAAGGCTGCCGAACTTTGCCGCGATTTTGAATTTGTCTTTTTGTCTCACGAACGACGCGACGAAGGCAACGCTCATTTTGTTCCGCCGCAATGGGACATGAATCCATTTTACTCAATTTGTGATTTTATAGTCAGCAGGGCGGGAGGCTCTACGCTCGCAGAAATTTTAAAATGGGAAATCCCGGCTATAACGATCCCGTGGCCGGGCGCAGCTGATGACCATCAAAATAAAAACGCGATCGAATTTATAAAACTCTCTAAGCATTCAAAAATTTTTCATGAGGACGACTCGCCGGAGAAACTCGCAGAAATTCTAAAGGAGGAATTTTTGATATAATTTGCGAAATCCATAATTTTTTATCCGAAGGGACGTTATCAAGTTGGCCGCTCTCGAAGAGCTGATTAAAATGATTGAAGACGATACCGTACGTCTTGCTATAGAAGCCGAAGTCAAAAAATTAAAATCTCAAAAGAAATTCGGACTCGTCTTTGAAAATCATGATGAATATACACCACTCTATGAAATTCCAATTAAAATCGGCTCGCTAGTTGCCCTTAAGAAAGGCGAAATTAAAAATTTATTCCGCGTCATCGAAATTAACGGCGACAAAGCGAAGTGTTTCAATCAAAATGACACAATAAAAGGTTTTTATCCTGATTTTTTAATCGTCCGTGATGTTCCTGAAACGGGATATGTAATTGATATTTTGGAACCGCCTAGAGGCGACTTAACGGACAATCTTTCAAAGGCGAAAGCATTCATGAGGTATATGGAGCGACAGCCGAGCGCGCAAATTGGAAGGATTCAGTTAATCCGCGCAGGAAAAGATTCGCTCACAGGGCACAAAAAAATGAAACGTTTAGATTTTTCTAGGAGCTACGTGAGAGATGAAGTCAAAAAAATTTTTTCAACAACGGAACTAGATAATTTATTTTTGAATGACAACTTAATAATTTAACTTCTGGACACGATGCCCAGAAGTCGATTTTTGATTCAAAATTTATTTTTTGAAGAAGCTGCTGCCCTTCGCGTACATTTCTCTTAATTTGGGCTTTTCGATTTTGCCTGTCGGATTTCGTGGAACGTCAGCAAAAATAATTTTCTTGGGACGCTTGTAGCGCGGCAGCGCAAGACAGAATCTGTCTATCTCGTCGGCTGTGCATTCCATGCCTTTTTTAACTTGAATGATCGCCGCAGGAATTTCGCCTAGTCTCGGGTCAGGGAGTCCTATAACAGCAACGTCATGAACTTTCGGGTGAGCCGCCAAGAAGTTTTCAATCTGGACAGGATAAATATTTTCGCCGCCCATGATGACAACGTCTTTCTTTCTGTCAACGAGATACACAAATCCGTCCTCGTCCATCATTGCCATGTCGCCCGTAAAGAGCCAGCCGTCTTTAATCGTTTCGGCCGTGGCTTCGGGGTTGTGATAGTAGCAGAGCATGACGCCGGGACCCTTGACGCATAATTCGCCCGTGTCGCCTTGCTTGACTTCTTCGCCATTTTCATCAACGATTTTTAATTTCCAGCCGTAGCCGGGGATCCCGATAGCGCCAACTTTATTGATGTTGTCTAATCCCAAATGAACGCAGCCCGGGCCAGTCGATTCAGAAAGTCCATAGTTTGTGTCGTATTTGTGATTCGGGAAATAATCGAGCCAATGTTTTATTAACGACGGTGGAACGGGCTGTGCGCCAATGTGCATTAATCGCCACTGCGAGAGATGACGGCCTGCGAGTTTTAATTCCCCGCGGTCAAGAGCTGTGAGAATATCCTGACACCATGGAACTAAAAGCCAAACTATCGTGCAATGCTCCCACGAGACTACATCTAAAATTGCTTTCGGCGAAGTCCCTTTGAGAATCACTGCGCGACTTCCGGTGTACAGCGACCCGAACCAGTGCATTTTTGCGCCCGTGTGATAGAGCGGCGGAATGCAAAGAAAAACATCGTCGTGAGTAGTTTGATGATGAATAGCTTCCATTCGCGCTGCTTGCATTAAAGCTATATGATTATGCAAAATCGCCTTGGGAAATCCCGTTGTGCCTGACGAAAAATAAATCGCGGCTTCGTCGTTTTGGTCAACGAAAATTTTCGGCGACACTGACGAACAATTATTCACAGCGTCGTTATAACTCTCCGCGAACGTCGGACAATTAGTCCCAACAAAGAACAATAAACATTTTTCGCCGAGTGCAAGCACAGTATTTTCGACGCGGCCAGTAAATTCAGGCCCGAAGAATAAAATATCGACATCGGCAAGCTGAACGCAGTATTCAATTTCTTCTGATGAATATCTGAAATTAAGAGGCACAGCGATAGCTCCGGTTTTAAGAATCCCGAAATAAATCGGCAGCCATTCCAGACAGTTCATTAACAAGATCGCGACTTTCTGACCTTTCTTGACTCCTCGTGAAAGCAACAGATTAGCGACTCTGTTAGCTTTCTCGTCAAACACTGACCACGTAATCTCGCGTCGATATGGCTTTAACGATGTCGGCTGAATTAAATCATATTCTTTCCATGTGAGACGCAACGGCTCTTGAACTTCTGGATTAATTTCAACGAGAGCGACTTCATCGCCGTAGAGTTTTGAATTTTTCTCAAGTAAATCTGTAATTGGCATTGAGTAAATCTAAATCCTTTCTAAAATTAAAGTCCTGCTGATTATAAATTCAACAGGACTTTGCGAAAATAACTCAAATTTTTTTTAATGTCAAGAAATTAATATATTGGCGTTGTTAGAATTTTAATATAAAAATCCCAGAACGCAGAAGTGTCTATTGCCATTACAATATCAGCTTTCATAACGCCGTGAAGCCTCACACGACTAAAGTCGCGTGCTTCCAGCTGTTTTAATAAGCCGGACTGCCTGTCTGTCATTCGGTCTAATCTCAGTACACAAAAGCGAACTCCTGATAACCGCAAGAAGACTATAACACAGATACAGGTGC
>JAFSUP010000080.1 GCA_017445205.1 Synergistaceae bacterium | reverse complement strand
TTGCTATAATAATCCCAAAAATAAACAGGAAGTGCTCAACTTGCAAAATAAATCACGCTCCCAAAATCCTCAACTTCAAAAACGCAGCAAAAAACGACGCCGTAAATTTTTATTTTACGGATTAATTTTTTCTTTGCTCATGTTCGCTGTAGCGGCCGCTGCTTATTCGGCTTATTATCTGAAAGTGCCGCCGGAATTCTGGGAAGAAATTATCCCGATCCCAGACGGAAATAAAATTAACGTCTCAATCGAAAACGGAATGACAGCTTCGCAAGCCGCCCGCGCTTTTGAAATTCAAGGAGCGCTTGAACGCGATACGCCCGCAAAACTCGCAAAATGGTTCGTGAAATTCGGGATTGATAAAAAAATTCGCGCAGGACATTATAGCGTCGTCCCGTCTGACGCTTGGAATCTCGCAAGGCAACTTAGAACTGCGAGGCCGGCCTTATTAAAAGCGCAGATTCTTCCCGGGCTTGATATTTTTGCGTTGACGGACTCACTTGAAAATCAAGATAAAAAAATTTCGCGGCAAAGTTTTGCTGAAGCACTTCTGCGCGACGACAATTACCCGCCGAAGTTGCTTGAGTTTCTCAACGAGTTACCCGACGACGAATATACACGTTATACTTTTTTAATGCCTGAAACTTACATGTTAATCGACAGAACGGCTGACGAAGTTGTGAACGCGGCGGCCTCCGCATGGTGGAAACATTGGGGTGAGTTTATCGAGACGCACGGCTTCACAGCGCAGCAACTTCAAGACGCTTCTATAATCGCTTCTATGATTGAGCGCGAAGTTTTGCACGATACGGAGTGCCGCACGGTCTCGGGCGTTATTCAGAACAGATTAAATAAAAATATGGCGCTTCAAATTGATGCGACTGTAGTATATGCGTGGCGATTGAAGGGCAAAAAATTAACTCGCGTCCTTAATAAAGACCTTGAAGTCGAATCGCCGTATAACACTTATAGAGTTTCAGGACTTCCGCCCCGGCCTATCTGTGTTCCTGGAATCGAAGCATGGGGAGCGGCTCTTGACCCGGAAAAAAATGATTTTTATTATTATGTTGCGGGCAAGGACGGCTATCATTATTTCTCAAAAACTTATAAAGAACACTTGCAAAATATCAAACAGGCGCGTTCAGAAAAATAGAGGAGGTCAAAAAATTTGGGACGCAGACGAAATAAACGAAAAGGAAACTGGAGAGAATTAATTTTAATTTTGCTCATATTATTGTGCCTGTACTTCATTCTCGCTCTTTTTGGGAGTTCGCTAGTTGGAAGCGGCGGACAAAGTTGGGGCGATTATCTTCGGATGGCATGGGGAGGAGCAATTATAGTTCCGTTATTATTCTGGCTTTACTTGTGTGTCGCAAAACTCACGAAGATGCGCGTGCCATATCTTCCGCGTCAGATTTTAGGGACTATTCAACTTTATATATCGTTTGCGTTCATGCTAGGACTTCTAAAAGTAACCGGCTGGAACTCTGAACTAACTTTATTTTTGCCCGGCAATTTCGGCTACGGCCTCGCTAATTTTTTTGTTCTTAATCTCGGAGTGTTTATAACGCTGCTGCTTGTGATAATGTCGTTTTTGCTGTCGGCGTTCTTCTTTGGTTCAAAAATTTTGAGTTTTTCGTTCCCAGATTTGTCTTTCAGCGCGCTAAGAAACAAATTCACAAATAAAGGCGAGCTCGAAATTATTGAAACCCCGGACCAAACGCAGCGACGCCGAAGGAAGCCTGTTCGTGATGCTGTTGAGCGCAAATATCCTGAAGACAGGCCCGAAAATATTTTATTTATGAAAGACCTTCCGGCTCCGCAGTTGAAAGAAGAGGAAGAAGCTGCGCAATTAGAAATGACTAAACCAGAGTTCCCAGATTTTCCGCGGCCAAAATTAAAATCAGAGCCAGAACCGCCCGCGCAAGTTGACGATGACGAATACGAAGAATTTAATTTTGATTTTAATGAAGAGCCTCAAGAAACAGTAGCCCCGGAAGCTCCTGAAAATAATTATGCTATAGAAATAATTGACAATTTGCTTGCGTCGATTAATGCTGGCGCACTCTCAATGCCAGAAAAGAAACGCGCTAAACCGATCGAACGTGTCGAAAGAGTCCGCAGACCTCGCAGACCCGTCCCGGCCGTGAATTTTAGTGAAGGACTTGAAAATCTTATTCCGGAAATGCCCGCCGATGTCAACAACTCTCAAGACGCTGATTCATCTTTCCCGCCGCCTATGGATTTATTCGGGCCGGCAACGAAATTTGAAATTCCTCGCGACAGTTTGAAATTTTCTGACAAGACCGGCAAGGAAATAATTTCTACGCTAAAGGGCTTCAATGTCAACGCCTCAATCGCAGGCACTCTAACCGGGCCTTCCGTAATTCAATATTTAATCGAACTCGCGCCGGGCATGAAAATTAATAAAATCGCCGGACTTGATGAAGAGTTAGCTATGTCGCTTGCGATTGTATCAGTCAGAATCGAAGCACCGATCCCCGGCACTCGTTACATAGGAATCGAAATTCCAAATCCTGACCGCCGAAGAGTTTCATTAAGAAGCGTTTTAGAATCCGAAGATTTTCAAAATGATTCTGCGCGCTTGCCTTTGGCTCTTGGAGTTCAGTTTGACGGCAAAATTTTTATTCGCGGACTTGAAGAAATTTCTCATCTTCTTGTCGCCGGTGGCAAAGACTCGGGCAAAAATACTTTCCTTAACGCTTCAATTCTTGAATTATGTTCGCGCCGTCGTCCTGAAGACTTGGGATTGATTTTAATTGACCCGCGCCATGTTGAGTTCGCAATTTATGAAGGACTTCCGCACTTAATCACTGCTCCGATTTTTGATTATGCCGACGCTCTTCAGGCTCTTCAGTGGGCTGTCGAAGAAATGGAATCACGAACTTCAAATTTTGCCAGCGCTCGCGTTCGGACACTCGCAGCTTATAATCGAAAGCTTCAAAAGAAAGATCGGCTCCCTGAAATCGTGATTGTGATTAACGAACTCGCTGATTTAATGTATCAGTCCGGAAACGAAATTGAAGATTTAATCGTGCGACTTGCTCAAAAGGCCGGGGCCGCCGGAATTTATATGATTATAGCGACGCAAAAACCTTCCGCCGACGTTATAACGACTTTAATACGCTCGAACATCTCCGCGCGCGTTACGTTCAGTTTAGAATCACAGAGCGATTCTAAAAATATAATCGGCTTCACCGACGCTGACAAACTCACGGGCCAAGGCGATATGCTTTTCAAAGACAGCGAGAGTCAGAGATTAATCAGACTCCAAGCTCCATTCATAAGCGACGAAAAAGTTTTAGAATTTGTCGAGTATATGGGCGCAACGCTCTTGCCCGGCAACAACTCTAATTTCAGAAGTTAAATTTTTTCTCCCTGGGGTCATGCTACAATAATTTTCAAATTTTAAGCAAATCTCTAAAGGGAGGAAATTTTTTTTGAATAATATTCAGCGTGTCCACCTCATGGGCCTAGGTGGCGCCGGTATGAGTGCACTCGCGAAACTCCTCAAAGCCCACGGCCTCGAAGTATCTGGCTGTGACCTCAAAGAACCTCATTACGATTTAGATTCCATTCCCTGCATTCTCGGACATTCAAAAGAACATATAAAACTTTTCAATCCCGACGCTTTGATTTTAAGTAGCGCTGTCAGTCGCGACAATGAAGAAGTCGTAGCCGCGATTAAGAACGGCGTAAAAATTTTTTCACGCGCCGAAGCACTAAGCGCGCTATTCAATAAGGCCAACGGCATTGGAATTGCTGGCGCTCATGGCAAGACTACTACAACATCAATGACAAGTTTAATTTTTATGAAGGCCGGTTTGAATCCGACAATCTACGTCGGCGCTAACGTTCCTGACATCGGCACAAACGCTTTTGCAGGAAGAGGCAAAAATTTTATCGCCGAACTTGACGAGAGCGACGGAACTTTTGAATTATTTAATCCTTCAATCGCAATAATCACTAACGCAGATTGGGACCATGTTGACCATTACCCAACCCGTGGCGACGTTATAAAAGCGTTCGTTCGTTTCGCTGACGGCAGAAAGCCCGGCGGGACTTTGATAATTTGTGCCGAAGATGACGGAGCGGCCCGGGTCTTCAGAGAGTGCGACAAGTCGCGCGGCAAAATCATTCGTTACGGCTTCGGAAAAAATTTTGATTGGGGAGCGGCCAATCTCGAATCTTCTCACGGTGGCGGCGTTAGCTGTGAAGTTTTTCACAACGGCGAAGCGGTTGGAGTCCTTGAGCTTTCAGTTTCTGGCGAACACAACGTCTTGAACTCATTGGCGGCGATAGCGGCTGCTGACGAATGCGGAATTAATTTTGAAACCGCCGCGGCGATTTTGAAAAATTTTCACGGCTCCGAACGTCGTATGCAGCTGAAAGGCAAAATGAAAAATGATGTCCTAGTTATGGACGACTACGCTCATCACCCGTCGGAAATCAAAGCGACTTTGAACGCCGTAAAAAATATTTATCCTGAACGTCGGCTTGTGGTTGTGTTTCAGCCTCATAGATTTTCACGAACCGCGCAATTTGCTTCGGAGATAGCTCATGCGCTTGACATTGCCGACGAAATTTTTTTGCTGCCTGTGTTCTCGGCGGGCGAAAAAGAAATTTCTCACAGCTCATCGAACGAAATAATTAAACATTCAAAAAAAGAAATCACGCTTATAAATTTCGATGACGCAAGCGAAAAAATAAAATCTTCGTTAAGAGATGGCGATCTGTTTTTGACGATGGGCGCGGGCGATGTTTATCAAATTGGCGAAGAATTTTTGATATAATACGCAAAATTTAATCATTAAATTTGGAAACGCGTTATGTTAATTGATGAATTACATGCAGCTTTACCGCAGATAAAAAATATAAAAGAACGTTGGCCTTTAGCGCCGCTTTGCACTCTTCACGTTGGTGGCGAGGCTGAAATTTTTGTTGCTCCCGATTCGCTTGGAGATTTAAGAGAACTTTTTTATTTTTTAAGTAAAGAAAAAATTCCAACTTATGTACTTGGTGGCGGCAGCAATGTTTTATTTCATGACGGCTTAATTAAAGGAGTTGTCATCTCCACAGAAAATCTAAACTCCATCGAATGGCGAACAAATATAACTGCCGATGTTGACGCGGGATTTAAAATGCCGCTGCTAATGAAAGAGCTTCGCGAAAAAAATCTCGCGGGTATGGAGTTCATGGCCGGAATCCCCGGGACTTTAGGCGGGGCGATTATGGGGAATGCTGGAGCAGGCGGTCGCGGCATATGCGAATTGCTTGATTACGTTCTTGCGGTCGAAGCCGACGGCAGTGTAAAAATGTGGAACTACAACGAAATCGATCATGGCTACCGAAGATGCTCACTTGCAAACGATAAGCGCGTTATCGTGTCAGCGCGAATGACTTTCAGAATAGCAAAGCACGGTGATAAAGAAGTCCTCGAAAATTTCTTGTTGCGACGCGGCACACAGCCTCACGGACTTCACAACGCGGGCTGCACTTTCAAAAACCCCGAAGGAAATTCCGCAGGAAAATTATTAGATGAATGCGGCTGCAAAAATTTAAGTTTTGGTGACGCGGTTGTCTCTGACGTTCACGCGAATTTTATTTTGAATCGCGGCAACGCGACTGCGGACGACATAATAAAACTTATCGAAATTTGCGCCAAACGGGTTTATGAGAACACGGGAATAAAACTGGAACCGGAAATTAAAATCATAGATCCGTGTTTTCATTTGTAAGTAAGTGATAAGTGATTAATTGTGGCTGCGCGCAAAATAAATTGGAGGCGTTTACGTTCAAGAATTTATCTGCTGGCTATGGTAGCCGGATTTTGTTTTTATATATATGATTACAAATTTTGGTTCGTGTTGGAGGGCTACAAAGTCGAAGCGCAATCTAGCGTCATTGAGCAGCGATTGTGGGAAATTTTTCCGCGCCGTTGTCTCACGTTCTGGCCATACTTATTAAAAGACTCGAATGGCCTGAAAGAATTTCTTGAACGCGACATGCCCGTTACAGTTGAAACTCGCATGACCGAATTAGGACGCTTTACAACAAAAATCGAATGGCTAAAAGCGTGGATCAAAGTCGAATGGCGAGGGAAAATTTGGTGCATATCGCGCGACGGTCGAATGTGGTTATTTGAGAACGGCTCCAAGAGCGATGACACAGGCCGCTTAATTTGGAAAATTCCTTCGCAAGACACCGAAGGCGAAAGTGCTAACATGCTGCCGATTAGCGGAGTTTTCAAAGCACCGATTCAAACTGAAGTTATAGCGTCGTTCTTGTATGACTTCGAGGGCTTCAAATGGTTCGAAGCAGCCAGCGAAATCTCTTGGGAGCGAAGGGCTGGAATGAATCTCTTTATATTGAAGCTGACGAACGGGACACAAAAATTTGATTTATATTTTCAGCCTGACAAGTACCCTGGTCAGGACATTGGACAAAACATCGAAGAAGTTTTTGAGGACGCTATAAAAGAAGGAAACAGGCATGTACTCATTGACGCAACATATGACGGGAAAATTTCATTACGCAATTTATAGTTTATAATTGACAAACTGAAATTTTGAAAAAAATTTGAATTTTAGATTTTAAAATTGAATTTAATACATAGATTAAACGAAATTTAAGGATAAAAAAAGAAGTTTAATTGTAAGGAAGGGAACGTAAAAAGATGCCGGGAAAATCTGATAACCTCTTAGTGGGGCTTAGTATGGGAACTACGAAAACTACGATGATAGTAGCGGAGAGAAATCCCCGTTATCCTGATTCCGTGCATGTCATTGGTTTCGGCAACGCTCCTTCACGGGGTATTTCAAAGGGCATCATAGTGAGCCTTCAGGACGCCCGGCAGTCCGTAACGAAAGCTTTCCAGGAGGCTCAAAGTATTACGGGAATTTCACCCAAACGCCTCGCAAATGTCATCGTAGCTTTCAATGCTATGGACGTTCAGAGCGAATCTACTCACGGCATGGTTACACTTGGCGGACGCGACTCCAAATCCGTCGAGGCTAGCGACTTAAATCGAGTTATCGACAGAGCAAGAGACAATCTCGCACTTCGCAGCAACATGTACTCGCTTCACATGATACCCACAAGTTACGAACTTGACGGCAGAACTATAGACGAGCCGTTAAACATGAATGGCAACCAGTTAGATATGTGGCTTCAAACGGTCGCAGTGCCTATGACTTATGTACAAAACGTCGTGAACTGCGTGCAGTCTTGCGATCTTGCCATTAAAGGACTTGTATTGAAACCGCTTGCGTCGTCGTTGGGAGCCGTTTACGAAGAGGAAATGCGCGCTGGCTGTATTTCAATTTGCATTGGCGGCGGAACTACGGGAATTGTGCTTTATCGCGGCGGGCGTGCGTTTCGCGTCATAAGTATCCCGATTGGCGGCGATCATATTCGTAGCGACCTCGCGACTGTCCTTCACATTCCTTACGGTGAAGCCGAGCACTTGAAAAAAAGAATTTTCACGACGCCTCCGGAGGACTTAATGCGTGAAGGCATTGATGTAACACTTGCAGGCGAAGCAGTTTTTGCAAGAATTGAAGAATTATGCTACAAATATATTCGTAACGCCTTGGCCGAGGCAACCCCTCAACATTTCCCCAGCGGGATTATTCTTTCGGGCGGCGTATCTGACACTCCGGGGATCGAAATGATGCTCGAACAAATTCTTCAAATGCCCGTTCGTAAAGTTGCTGAACCGGTTTACAAAATGCCTCCCGGACTTGATAACTCTTCATACGTCAGCGCGGCCGGGATTTTGAGATACCAAGTTATGACAGAGAAGGACCCGTATTTATTTATGGAATCGGAGCAGCTTCTGCCGGGTCTGTCTGAACGTTCAGAGAAACGCGAACGCCAAGAACAAAAGCGCGCTGAACGTCGCAGTCGTGAAGATGACGAAGAAGAAAACGGCTACGACGGGGGAGATTATGGGCCCTATGACGGTGATGATGGCGGAGATATAGAAGATGGCCCGGACGGCGGAGAAGGAGAAGATTATCCGCGCCACGAAAATCTCGGTGAATTTTTGCGCCATGTGAAGGACAGTATCATAAAATATTTTTAGTTAGTGGCTTGTCAACCTCTGAAAAATAAAATAAAATTCACAAGGAGGAGGAGAAAGGTATATCATGAATGATCAGCAAATATTTAAGCTTTCTGACGGTTCAGTAAAAAATAATGAACATATCGTCGTTTTCGGAGTGGGCGGCGGCGGCGGTAACGCCCTTAATCACATTATAGAATCAAATGTTCAGGGCGTTGATTTCGTTGCAGCTAACACAGACCGAAGAGCTATAGAACAAAATTTGGCTCCTAATAAAATTGTCCTTGGCGAAAATCTTACACGCGGACTAGGAGCAGGCGCAAACCCTCAAGTGGGAACTAACGCCGCTAAAGAAAGTATTGACAAAATTAAAGAATATATCACCGGCGCAGACATGCTTTTTGTTACGGCCGGAATGGGCGGAGGCACAGGCACAGGAGCCGCTCCGGTTATTGCAGAAGCTGCACGCGATATGGGCGTGTTAGTTGTCGGTGTCGTTACGAAGCCTTTCGGTTTCGAGATGAACAAACGAATGCGAACCGCCGAAGAAGGTATCGAACATCTTAAAAAGAACGTTGACGCTTTATTAATCGTTGAGAATGATAAGTTGCTCAAGATGGATAACGGTCTAAAGATGAAAATCATTGACGCTTACAAAAAAGTCGATGAAGTTTTGCGTCAGGCCGTGCAGGGCGTTACGGACTTAATCACAAAGTCGGGCTTTGTAAATTTGGACTTCGCGGACATCAAAGCAATCTTGACCGGCGCTGGTACTGCGATCATGGGTATGGGCGAAGGCGAAGGCGAGGACAGAGCGAAGAAAGCTGCACAGAACGCAATCACATCGCCGCTTATGACTTTCCCTGTTACGGGCGCAAAAGGAATTTTGTTGAACGTTACTACAGGTTCAGAAATCACCCTCGGCGAAATGTCCGATGCAGCGCAGATTATCGAAGAGACAGCCGACCCCGACGCTCAAGTAATTTGGGGACACGTTATTGATGAATCACTCGGCGAAAAAGTTCACGTTACGTTAATTGCGAC
>JAFSUP010000079.1 GCA_017445205.1 Synergistaceae bacterium | reverse complement strand
GTTGTAGCTGTGATAAATTTTTCGTCGCAAAATGCCGCGTATGAATGTACAAAATAAACATATTCGCCCTCGTTCTTAATAATTCCTAACTCCTCACTTCTAACTCCTAACTGTAACGCGTTCCAGCCTATTTGCGGAATTTTTAAGCCTGCCGGAATGACTTCGCCGATATATCGAACTTCGCCTGAAATTAAATTTAAGCCTTCGTGCTCACCAAATTCAAAACTTTTTGTAAATAATAATTGCATTCCCAAGCAAATTCCTAAAATTGGTTTGCCACGCTTGACTTCATCAAGAAAAGTTTCAACAAGACCGGAAGATTTTAATTTTTTCGCCGCGTCCTCAAAAGCTCCGACACCTGGCAAAATTATTCGCGAGGCTCGTTTCAAGTCTTCGGGGTCTGATGTTACTTTCACGTCTTCGCCAATGGCATTGAAAGAACTTTCAAGCGAAAATAAATTTCCTACACCGTAATTTATTATTGCAATCATAAATTTTCTCCTTCCGTCGCTATTCTACTTGAAGAACGCTAAAATTGATGTCGCTATTGTGATAATAGTGAACAAAACCCCGAACAAGGCAAACCATTTATTATGCGACTGATGGAGGTCATCAATGCGTTTTTCTACGCTGTCAACACGGGCATTAACGCCATCAATTTTTTGATCGAGAGCCTTAATATCACCTCGAAGCTCTTTAATATCACCGTCAACCTTCTTATCGAGAGCCTTAATATCACCATCAATTTTTTTATCAAGGGCCTTGATTTCGCCTCGAAGCTCTTTAATATCACCATCGACTTTCTTGTCGAGTTCCCTAATATCACCTTGAACGTCTTTCAGCTCAACCCGAAATTCGTTGATCATAGAATGCATCTCTGCAAAATTTTTTTCCATGATAGCTTGAAATCTATCAAGTTTGTCGTCTATTCGTTCGCGTTCGCTACTCGTTCTATATTGCAAATTGTCAAGCCGAAGGTCAAACATTTTTTGAGAAACATACTCGGCTTCTGCTAAATTTCCGTTGCTCATGATAAATCGCTCCTTCCTGATCTATAAATGCTTATGTATTATAATTCACGAAAAAATTTTTCAGGGAAGTGAATGAATTTGACCCGAAAACTTTATTATGAAAATTTATATGCGCGTGAGTTCGACACAGAAATCGTGAACCAGTTTGAACGCGACGGAAAATTTCACGTAATTTTGAATAAAACTTTGTTCTTCCCGAGCGGCGGCGGTCAACCTTGCGACACGGGATTTATAGACGGCGTTGAAGTTCTCGAAGTCCTTGAGCGCGGCGGCGAAATTGTTCACGTGCTTGCAGAAGAATTAGAGAATAAAAAAGTTCACGGCGTATTAAATTGGGAACGACGTTTTGAATTTATGCAGCAGCACTTGGGCGAACATCTTTTCGCGGGAATGCTCTACAATCTTCATCAGCTTCACACGGCGCGAATGAGAATTGAGGGCGATAATGTTTCAATCGACATCGACACGCCCGTTAAAGAAGAAATTATTTTTGAGGCCGAAGCTGCGGCTAACGAAGCTGTGTGGCGCGATATTCCCGTTGAAGTCATTTATCCGTCGATGGACGAAGTTAAAACTTTTGCGCGAAAACTTCCGCCCGAAAATGCCGAGCTTCCTATTAGAATCGTAAAAGTTGAAGGCGTCGATTACGTTCCGTGCTGCGGCGTTCACGTAAGCTCTACGGGACAAGTCGGCTTAATTAAAATTACTTCGTTTGAAAATCATAAGGGCGGCACAAGAATTTATCTCAAATGCGGCACGGCGGCTTATCGTTGGCTAGCTTCACTTTATAACGAAGTCCGAAAAGCCGAGTCTGAATTAGTCTGCGGCTACGAAGGCATAAACGAAAAAATTTTGAATCTGAAAACACAAATTAAAGATTTGAAAATCGAAAACGAAAAAACGCTTGAAAAATTTTTGCGTCCGCTCGCTGAAGACCTGATTAAAAAAGCGAAAAATAAAATCGTTCGCCATGTCATGAAAAATTCTACGCAAGATGACGTTAAACATTTATTCAGATTAATAACTGAAATTAATCATGAAGCTGTTGTTATGCTTGCAAACGTGAACGCCGGAGGAGTTTTTATAATGTTCGGAACAAATCGCGAAAATAAAAATATTGACGTTCGACCGGCATTTAAGAAAGCGATTTCAATTTTAGAAGGCAAAGGCGGTGGCAGTGCATTCAGTGCGCAAGGCTTCGCCGACGCGGGAAAATCTGAAAAACTTGACGAAGCACTCGATGAGGCCCTTAAAGAATTAGAAAGATAAAACGTGCTAAAATTTTTGCAACAGAATAATTTTTCACGAAGGAGAATTTTTTAATGGCATTGAATTTTATGGATTTACTTGGCTCAATGGTACAAGGCACAATGACTTCATCACCGGCAGCAAGTTCGAGAATGTCAAACGCCGGCGGCGGCATTCAGGATTTACTCGGCTCACTAATGGGCGCGGGGCAAGCCGTAACTCAAAAAGTCGGAGGCGACAATCTCGCGGCAGGTGGCGTCGGTGCACTGCTTGGAGCGCTGCTTGGACATTCAGAGAGCACTACAGCTAACACTCTCGGCGGAGGCATGATGGGACTTTTAGGAATGCTTGCTTACAAAGCCCTTCGCAACTCGTCAGGCGGCTCGGCGAAAACGACGTCATCAGCGGCTCCCGTTTATCAACAACCAACACCGCAGCAGCAGGCCAACGACGCTGAAATTATTTTAACCGCAATGATCGACGCGGCAAAAGCTGATGGTCAAGTTGACGCAAACGAACTTAATAAAATCATGTCGAATCTTCAATCTTCGGGCATAGGTCAAGAGGGCGTGAACTACGTCATCAAAAAATTACAAGGCCCTATGGAAACGGCGAAAATCGTTGCAGCCGTCAAAGGACGTCCCGATCTTGCAGCGGAAGTTTATTCGGCGTCATTGATGGCGATTGAAGTTGACACTGACGCAGAAAAGAAATATCTTGACAAACTCGCGAAGGCCATGGGCTTAAATTCATCGGTCATTAACAACATCGAACACTTAACAAGCGCGGGCAGCAAAGATTACGTCTGCTAATTAAAAAAAATTTAGGCCGCGGCTTTCAAAAAAAATTCACGCGGCTTTTTTATTCTTTACTTATGTAATACTTTTCAACGAGCTTATTAAAAATTTCATATCCTTTATCTGTCGGCGGAAGTTCGATTCTTAGGTCTCCATTCTCAAAAACGAGCATTCCTTCGCTTGAGCCTGAACTTGAACTTGACGTCAGCGAATTTGTTTTGGGATCGTTGCGACTGTCAGCTATAATGTCTGTCGCAGGAACTCCTAAAACTCTTGAAAGTTCTGCTATTCCGGTTGCGGTCGGGCCTGTTTCACCGGCTTCCCAGCGTCTTAACGTCGCTATCGAGATTCCCAAAGCTTTAGCAAGGTCTATTTGCGTCATTCCTTCGCGCTTTCTAAAAGTTCTGATATTTTTCGCGATGCTCATAAAAAATTGCCTCCTTAATTCACAAAAGACATTTTCAATCTTTTATTTGCTCAATTATATAAAAATTTTTCATTCTGTTGCAAGTTTTTTCAGGTCTGTATAATAAATTTTAATTTTTCAAAGGAGGTCCTTTTTATGACTTACGATTTTGAAACTGTTTTTAAGCGTTACAGCACCGGCTCTTCAAAATGGGACGAACTCGCGCGCTACGGCCTTAACGAATCTGATGACATCATTCCGTTTTCAGTCGCAGACATGGAATTTGTAACCGCGCCCGAAATAATTGACGCTCTTAAACGAGAGCTTGACTCTTCAATTATGGGTTATGCTGGCGCTACTCCGGCTTATCTTGAAACTGTCTGTGAATGGATGCGAACTCGTCATAATTGGGACGCTAAGCCCGAATGGATTTTGCCGTCTCAAGGAATTGTTGACGCATTTTTTAGGGCCGTCAGGACTTATACGCGCGAAGGCGAAGGCGTTATTCTCAACACTCCGGTTTATTATCCGATGTATCTTGCAATTAATTCGCAGGGCCGAAAACTTGTTGATAATCCGATGATTAACACGGGCACGCGCTACGAAATCGATTTTGAAGACCTCGAACGTAAAGCCGCCGACCCGAACACGAAATTATTAATTCTTTGCAGCCCTCATAATCCTTGCGGACGAGTTTGGACTCGCGAGGAATTAATTAAAATTGGCGAAATCTGTTTAAGAAATGACGTTCTTGTCGTCTCTGATGAAATTCATTTTGATTTAATCATGCCCGGGCATCGTCATACTGTCTTCGCGTCAATCTCCGACGAGTTCGCAAATAATTGCATCGTCTGCACCGCGCCGAGCAAAACTTTTAACATAGCCGGCCTTCAGACTTCAAATATTTTTATTCCGAACGCGGATTTAAGGAAAAAATTTTTGAACGCTCTAATGCTTTCAAATCCGCACCCTAACTGCAACATTCTTGGCTACAGAGCTAGCGAAGCAGCTTATAAAAATTGCGGCGAATGGCTCGATGAAGTTTTGAAAGTCATTGACACGAATCGAAAGTTAATAATTGAGTTTATGGCGCGCGAATTTCCGGCCGTGAAAATTTCTGACCTCGAAGGCACTTATTTAATGTGGCTCAATCTCAACGGGCTTGGAATTGATTATCGTGAACTTGAACGACGAAATCACGAGAACGCAAAATTATTTTTCGACGAAGGATATATCTTCGGGAAGCAAGGCGAAGGCTTTGAACGTTGGAACATCGCTTGCCCGACTCGTTATATCGAAGCTGCGCTCGAAAGATTAAAAAAAGAATACAGTTAAAAAAAATCCTCCCCGCAATGGCAATGTCATTAAGTTAAGGACATTCAATAGTATACGAGAAGAGAAAAAGAGCATAGTTCGAGAAGGATTATGCTCTTTTTAGTGTAAAAAGGCACAATAAATAATCAGACATAGTCTGCATAAAATATTTTCTCAATTT
>JAFSUP010000078.1 GCA_017445205.1 Synergistaceae bacterium | reverse complement strand
TTCAATATCAACGCAATCTTTTAATTTATATGATTTACGAGTTTTTCTTGTGAGAATGTCCGTTATAAAAACCTCGTCGTTCTGTTTTAAAATTGCGTACGTATCGTTGGCTATGGCAATTTTTTTGATTCTTAAATCTCTTAGCATACTTTTATTAGAATGGCCACGACGTTAAAAATATTTCCGGCGCTATGTATAAAAATCTCTCTTCGAGCTTCGCAAAGATTCCTGTGCCAAATATCATCATTACTAAGCAGCCAATCGCCAAGAAAGGCACAAGCGGCATAGTGTCATGACGTCCCCACTTAACTTTGCCGATTAACATTAAAAAAATTACGAACGCTCCGCCGATCATTATTCCTATATATAACGACGCTAATGTAAATTTGAAGCCTAGCACCGCGCCAATGCCGCCCATGAATGACGCGTCGCCCCAACCCATTCCACCTCGCGAAATTAAAATTATCAGCGCGAAAAATCCCCAGCCGACCGCAGCTCCTTCAATTCCGTCAAGAACCGCCGGCCAGCCTCCCGCGAGCCTGATTAACAGGCCAATAACTCCGGGCGAGATTGCGAAAATGTCAAAGACATCTCCTGATTCAAAATCTGTCAGCGAGTTTATGACGAGGCCGCACGCTCCGACGAACATTAAAAGGCAAGCCCAAGAAATTTTATATTTATAAAAAATCATGACTGCAATAGCTGCGCAGATAATTTCAATTATTAAATAACGAATCGAGATTTTCGCGCCGCAATTTTTACATTTGCCGCGTAATATTAGCCATGATAACACCGGAATTAATTCAAAAAATCCAAGCACATGGCCGCACGCTTCACAGACTGAACGCTCATTGCCCCACCATGAACGACCGATTACGCTTCTATGTGCAACGACGTTTAGAAATGACCCCATGCACGCGCCAAAAATTCCAGCGATTATTAACCACGCTGTCATTTTTTATTAAGACCTCCATTTTTTTGACTGTCGTAAAGATATTGACGCTCTTCATTTTTCTTTTTGTCTTTATCGCGCGCATAAATTTTTCCGCCGTATGTCGTAACGCCACGTTTCATTTTTTCAAGTTCGCCGGTAATTTCTTCGGCGAGTTTTTCACGCGAGCCTTTCTTGCTTCGGCTGTAAGTTTGAAGATCGCGTTCGATATATCCAAGATCGACAAGTGCTTGAACGTCCGCGGTATTAATGCCCATGTCGTCAGCGAGTTTATAAATGTCAAAATCTTCATCTTGGTTGTCGCGCATGTATTCATGAACTTGGCCGTAAAGTTCGTCAAGTCGTTTTCGGCAAGCGTGGCAGATTCTGTGACGTTGAGGTGTTGATTCGTAAAGTGTTCCGCATAATCGGCATTTCACAAGTCCCATAAAAATTCCTCCCGTTGAATTTAATTTTTAATTTACATTTATAAAATAGAAGTTACGTTGCAGGATTTTGCGTAGTCTTTCAAAAATTTCGCCGTGTAACTCTTTGATTTCTTCATGACTTCTTCGGGCGTCCCTGACGCTACAAGCTCACCGCCCGCTTCGCCGCCTTCGGGGCCCAAGTCGATTATATAATCTGCTGACATCAAAACGTCAAGATTATGTTCAATGAAAACTACCGTGCTTTTATTATTGTCGATAATTCTGTGTACAATCTCCAGTAATTTTTTAACGTCCGTGTAAAATAATCCCGTCGTCGGTTCGTCAAGAAGATAAAGAGTGCGGCCGCCGAATTTTTTTGAAAGTTCTTTCGAGAGTTTCACGCGTTGAGCTTCGCCGCCGGATAATGTCAGAGCCGACTGCCCGAGGCTGATATATCCAAGTCCGGCATCTTGAATAATTTTTAACTTGTTCGCGATTTTTGGAATGTCGGCGAAAAATTCCATAGCCTCATCAACCGTCATTGCGAGAACGTCAGCTATACTTTTATTTTTAAATTTTACTTCAAGTGTTTCGTGATTGTAGCGCGTTCCTTTGCAAATTTCGCAGTCCGAATAAATATCAGGCAAGAATAACATCGACGTCTTGACGCTACCGGCCCCTCCACAGGCTTCACAGCGTCCGCCCTTGACGTTAAAACTAAATCGACCGGCCGAGTAGCCTCGAATTTTTGATTCTGGAAGCGCGGCAAAAAATTCGCGAATTAAAGAAAAAACTCCAGTATAAGTCGCAGGGTTTGAGCGCGGCGTCCTTCCTATTGGGCTTTGGTCAACAAGAACGATATTATCAAAAAATTCTGTGCCTTCGATACTTGCGAACTTGCCCGGACGTTCACGAAAATCACTATCCAAAATTCGCCTCATTCCCTTATATAAGACGTCGTAAAGAAAGCTGCTCTTGCCCGAACCTGATACGCCGCTGATACACGTGAAAACGCCGACGGGGATTTTGACGTCAATATTTTTCAAGTTGTGATGTTCTGCGCCGTTCACTTTGACCCAACCGGCGGGCTTGCGACGCGATTTTTTGCGGACAATCCCTGACGCTTCGCCGCGAAGATATTTTCCGGTCTTGCCGTCGGATTTCAAAACTTTTGCATAGCTCCCGGAATATAAAATTTCTCCGCCTTTTTCGCCGGCTTCTGGGCCAAGTTCGATTAAAGCATCGGCCGCTTGCATAGTCTCACGGTCATGTTCAACTACTACGACGGTGTTGCCAAGATTTTTTATAGATTGCAACGAACGAATTAATTTTTCTGTGTCGCGCGAATGAAGTCCGATCGTCGGCTCGTCAAGAACATAAAGAACGCCGCTTAAATTTGAGCCTATCTGCGTAGCAAGTCTGATTCGTTGACTTTCACCGCCTGAAAGTGTGTCCGCGCGTCTTAGCAAAGACAGATAGCCAACGCCGACATTTACCAAAAATTCAAGACGTTTAATAATTTCATTGAGAACTTGATCTATAATCGCGTGTTCTGACTTTGTGAGCTTGAAATTTTTAATCACGTTCACGAGATTTTCAACCGGCATCTCGAGTAGCTCGCCAATTCCGTAGCCTGACACTTTGACATTCAGAGCTTCTTGACGAAGACGCAAGCCGCCGCAAGTTTTGCAAATGTCTTCTTCGCGATATTGCGCAACTTCTTCAGCGACATTTTCATTGTCTGCGAACCATTTTAATTTTTCTTCGAGCCAACCGACAACGCCTTCATAACGTCCCATATAAGGCCGCGCTATGCCTTTCTCATCGAAAATCATCGGAAGTTTCTCGTCGCCGCTGCCGTTCCATATAAAATCCTGAACTTCTTTTGAAAGTTTTTTATAAGGCTTCGTCAAATCCCATTTGTGTTTCTCCGCGAACATTTTTAATTTTTCGATCACGTGCGGCTTAGTCTTCCAAGGAATTATTGCGCCGTCAAGTACAGAACGATCTGGGTCTATTGCAAGCTCGCGCGAAAAGTGTTCATGACTCCCAAGCCCGCCACAATCAGGGCACGCTCCCAAAGGATTATTAAATGAAAATAATCGCGGCTCAATTTCGGGCATACCGATTTCGCAGTCCGGGCACGAATAATTTTCAGTCATCGTATATTCATCGTGCGTTTCAGGTTTGATTAAGACGTAGCCGTCAGAAAGTTTCAAAGCCGATTCGACACTTTCAGCGAGGCGGCTGCGTTTGTCATTTGAGATTTTCAAACGGTCAACTAAGATTTCAATATTATGTCTTTTATTTTTGTCTAGGGAAATTTCTTCTTCAAGATAATAAATTGTTCCGTCAACACGAGCGCGCGTGTAACCCTTCTCGCGGGTCTGACTAAATAAATTTTTGAACTCGCCTTTTTTATTTTTCACAAGCGGAGCGAAAATCTCAACGCGTAAATCTTTCTCATGTTTTAAAATATAATCTAAAATTTCATCAATCGAATGACGCTGCACAGGCTTTCCGCATTTCGGGCAATGTGGGATTCCAATTCTTCCATATAATAATCTGAAATAATCATAAATTTCTGTTACTGTCCCGACTGTTGAGCGCGGGTTGTGGCCGGTGCCCTTCTGTTCAATCGAGATTGCGGGGGATAATCCTGAAATTTCATCTACATCTGGCTTCTTTTGAACGCCTAAGAACTGACGCGCATAAGCCGAGAGGCTCTCGACATAACGGCGCTGTCCTTCCGCGTAAAGAGTATCGAAAGCAAGCGACGACTTCCCAGAACCTGAAGGCCCCGTTATAACAATTAATTTTCCGCGCGGGAGGTCTATGTTGACATCTTTAAGATTATGTTCTCGTGCTCCTCGGATTGAAATTAAATCTGAAATTAAATTTTCGCTGTTATCTTTCAAAATTTTGTCCATTCCTTTCATTTCCCCTCTAAATATTCTACATTAAATAACATGATATTATTATCGAACTCAAAATTTTATGAAAGAGGAGGATTTTAAATGACGATTTTTTTAATTTCGATTTTAGTTTTAGCGTTTGTGTTTTTGAAGAGCCGTCCCGCGTCGGCGAATAGCGACGAAATTTGCGAAACAATTAGCGATTACTTATCTGAAGACAACTGGAAATTTAATTTCGATGAAGACGACAAAGTTTTTACATTTAATCTTAGCATTGACGGACAACTTCAACATCTTGGATATATGGTTTTTGTTCGTGATGATAATTACTCTGTGTACGCTATGGCACCAATAAGAGCCGATCACGAAGACGAAGAAATAATGTCAAGAATAGCCGAATTTATTTGCCGCGCTAATTATGGACTTCGCAACGGAAATTTTGAACTCGACATGAGCGATGGCGAGATCCGTTACAAGGTTTTTGTTGACTGCGAAGATATTATCCCAAGCCGACACATGATTAAAAATAGCATTCTTATGTCGGCGGCAATGTTTGAAAGATATTCGCCCGGCTTTATAAAGGTCATGTTCAAAGACGCGAACCCCGAAGAGGCCGTCGAAGGTGAATCTTAACGAAAGGCCGCCGCTCTCCTGAAATATTTTTTGCGTGTTATATAATTATTCTGAAATAAAGCAAAAATTTTTCAGGAGGTATTTTTTTTTATGGCACAGGTAGCCGACACTACTAGCTTCTATGTAGGATTAAAATTACGTTGGCAAGATGCGATTTGGGAAATCGTTGAATACGATCATCATAAAATGGGCAGAGGCGGCGCGGTCGTCCGAACGAAGCTCCGCAACGTTGAGACAGGTTCAATAGTCGAAAACTCTTTCAAGCCCGGCGAAAAATTTGAACGCATAATTTACGAAGATAAACCCGCTCAATATTCTTACAGAGATGGCGAAGATTACGTTTTTATGGATCTCGCGACTTACGAAGAAATGAGACTCTCACCGCAAGTTCTTGGTGACGCTGCTAAATATCTCGTTGACGATCTCGAAATTCAAATTGAATTTTTTGAAGGCAAGGTTATGGGAATCGAATTGCCTAAGAGCGTTACTATGAAAGTTACTGACACTCCCCCCGCTTTCAAGGGCGACACCGTAACCGGCGGCGGCAAACCTGCAACACTCGAAACAGGACTTGTTGTTACAGTTCCTGTATTTGTCGAACCCGGTGAAGAAATCGTAGTTGACACTCGCACCGGCGCTTATCTCGAACGAGCCAAAAAATAAAAATTAAGAATAAAAATGAGGATTAGGGATTAAGGATTAGGATTTGAAAATGAAAAATCATTCATCATTCCTAAATCCTCACTCCTAATTATTAAAATGCCTGATTCAGACGAAAAGAGAACCCCTGATATAAATCAGTCGGGCGCGGGTGGAGTTATCCACGTATCCGAAGATGTCATTGTAGAACTTGCCAGAAAAACTATCGAGGGAATTGAAAATATAAAACTAGCCGCAAAGCTCGCTTCTAAATTTGGACTTGGACGCAGAAGCGGCGGCATTCGTGTTTCTGTTGATCATTCGCAAGGCGTGATTTCGATTGACGCTTATATTCTTGTGAAGTACGGACAACGAATCCCCGATATAGCTTGGGACGTTCAAGAAAAAATTAAAGACAATCTCGAACGCTACACAGGCTACGAAGTTCAAGCCGTCAATGTCAACGTTCAGGGAATATACACGACACAAGGCAGCGATCTTCAAATTGATATAGACACGGACAAAATTTTTTTATCTGATTATGACGAAGAGGCCGACTGATGTATTTTTTATGGAAAGATACGCCACTTGGACTTATAAAAATATCGAACAAAGGAATTTTTGAATTCGCAGATTATATTTTGAAATCGCGATTCAGATTTTACTCTGTCACGCTTGCACCGTCAGACAGTCAAGCGGACGTTACTATTGTTATAACAGAAGAAGCCCTCTCGCCGGACGTAAAAAATAAAATTGAAAATCATTTAACCGAAGTTCTTGACCCCATAGGTATGAAAGCTTCTGTGTTGTGGGCGATGCCTGAACGCGGTTTTATGCAGTTTATTCAAAATCCATACGCTTGGGCTGTTGTCGCGTCATGCGCTGCCGTAATCGTAACAGCCGGTTTCGTTGGATTTTTCTGGACGGCGTTTTGGGGTGCGGCCGCGTGGTTCTCTATACGTGGGCTTTCAATGCTTGCAAAAAAAATCAGGAGCGCTTAAAACATGCCTGAAAAAAAAATTAAAATTAAAAAAAAATCTATTGGACACAAATTTGAAGCTATTCATCGCTCGCGAGAACTTGCCGTTCAATTTTTATATTCGCTTGATATTTATCCGGAACAAGATTTTAATGCGTCGCTTGAGCTCTTTATGAATCTTGATGACGTAGCCAAAAACGATACTCCCGAAGTAAAAAAACGTTGCCGCGATTTGTCTGTGCAAGTTTGGAACAGAAAAAACGAAATTGACAGCGTGCTTCTTCGTGTCGTAACCGGCTGGACTCCCGACAGAATGATGAGCGTAGACCGCACTATATTGCGCCTCATGGTGCTTGAAGGATTTTTAGAGAAAACATTGCCCTTCAGATCCGCAATTACTGAGGCGGCGCGACTTGCCAACGACTTTGGAACAAAAAATTCTGCCCGATTCATTAACGGAGTTATGTATAAAGTGGAAAAATTTTTTAATGAAGACTCAGACGCAGTGAGGAGTGAAGAATGATGGCAGCTGAAGCTGCAAAACCGTGGTGGCGTGAGACTATCGAGACGATATTTTGGGCCTTTATACTCGCGATGATAATACGAACTTTTATAGTTCAGGCATTTTGGATCCCTAGCGGCTCAATGATCCCGACACTTGAAATTAAAGATCGCGTTTTGGTTGCGAAGTTCTGGAATTTATTTTTTGAACCTTCACGCGGTTCGCTTTACGTCTTCAAATATCCTATGGACAGAGACAGGGACTTTGTAAAACGAGTTATCGCGATCCCGGGCGATGTCGTAGATATAAAAAACGGAGTTGTATATATCAATGACAAGCCGACCGCAGAACCATACGTTAAGAATCACGACCGTTACACAATGCGACCAAATAATATTTTTCCGGAAGTCCCTTTCACAGTTCCAGAGAATAAATATTTTATGCTCGGCGACAACCGTTCTAATTCTCAAGATAGCCGATACTGGGGCTTTGCTTCGATTGATGACATGCGCGGACCTGTGTTCTTTAGATATTGGCCGCTGAACAGAATCGGGATTCCAAAATAAAAATTTTCAAATGCCGCGAACAGTTTGGTATCCCGGCCACATGGCTAAGGGAACGCGAAAATTAAATGAAATTGTATCGAAGTTAGATTTAATCGTTGAGGTCAGGGACGCACGTGCCCCGGCTTCAACATCATCGCCACTTATAAAAGCACTTTCAAAAATCAAACCTGTTATTCACGTCTTATCGCGCAAGGACTTAGCTGAAACTGGAAAATTAAAATTATGGCTTGACACTTTGAAATTTACTTACGCCGCTGATTTAAGAAAACGTGAGGGATTATCCGCGATTAAAAAAGCTATTTTGAAATTCAAACCTTCACATCGTGAAGTCAGATTGGCCGTCGTGGGGATTCCGAACGTTGGAAAATCTTTGTTATTAAATTCGCTGATTGGGAAATCAAATGCAGGTGTCGGCAACATTCCCGGGATTACAAAATCCGTAAGTTGGTACAAAAATGAAGGAATGCTGATTGTAGATTCGCCGGGGATTTTGGATCCTCATGCTGAAGCCGGAGCGCATTTGATTTTATCTTGGCTAGGCTGTGCAAAGGCCGAAGTCGTTGGCGGTTATGAAAATGCTGCGTTAGCATTAATAAAATTTTTGTGTGCTAATGCAATGTTGGAATTAATCCCCGTGAACATAGAACTTGAAAACGAAGAAGCCGGAACGATTCTTGAAAATATCGGCCGCAAATACGGCTGCTTAATTTCGGGAGGGCGTGTAAATTTTGAACTTGCCGGCCAAAAATTCATCGAGGCCTTCTCGTCAGGACGATTGGGCGCAGTATGTCTGGAAATTCCGGGCGAACAACGCGCTGTAGATTTTAATATTAATGATGTCGGAGCAGTTACAGTTGTTTAATGATTTAATATTGCCTTCTAAATGCGGCATCGATGAGGCTCATGCGAAATTACAAGAATTAAAATCGCTTGGCTATGTGATTGGTACGGACGAAGCCGGGCGCGGAGCATTAGCAGGGCCAGTCGTTACGGCGGCTGTGTTTCTGACGCAAGAACAAGAAGAAGAATTATTAAAGATGAACTTGCGCGACTCGAAATTAATCACACCAAATAGACGCGAAAAACTCTTTGCAAAAATTCAAGAATTAGGCGTGCTATGGCGCGTCAGTCAAGGCACTCCCGCTCTTATCGACAAAGAAAATATTTTGCGTGCTTCGTTGCTTACAATGGGCGATTGTGTGAACAAAGTTGCAAAATTATTAAATCGTTCCCCCGAGTGCGTTATCGTCGATGGCAATCAAAAAATCCCAAATATGAATTTTAGCCAATGGATTTTAATTCGCGCAGATAAATTAATTCCTGTAGTGTCAGCAGCTTCGATCGTTGCTAAAGTCCTGCGTGATAGATTAATGAAAAATTATAGCCAACGATACCCCGCCTATAACTTTGAAAAAAATAAAGGTTATCCAACAGCTTTTCACATGAACGCTGTTAAAGAAAACGGAATGAGCGATATTCACCGGCGGAGCTTCTGCCGAAAGATTTTGGAGAAAAAATAAAATGCCGTCATTAAATGTAAACGTTGACCAAAATTACAACCAGATGCAGCAGAACATCAGCACCAACGCCCGGCAGGGTCAGATTAGCACGCAGCCGCAAATTCAGCAGCCTTCACAGATTGCCGCAAAGCTCGCAGGCATTCGCACGGGTATGCTTGTTGAAGGCAGTGTGTTAGCTCAAAACGAGGACGGAACTTATTTAGTTCGTGTTGATGTCAACGGCGTGCCGCAGGAATTAAAAGCTCGCGCTACGATTTCGTTAATCGTCGGCGAACACTTCCGCGCCGTCTGGGACGCTTCAGGGCCTGACGGTGTTCCAATTTTAAGATTATCACAAGGCGAATTTTCATTTTTATCTCAAATTCCTGCGCGTGATCGTGAACTAGCTACGGCGTTGCTTGCTCGCGGCTTGCCACTTTCAAGCGAAGTTTTGAGTGCAATTCGCGATGCTTGGCGAAAATCAGGTTCGCAGCCGGGACAGCTCTCTTCGTTTATTGAACTTTGGGCGCGTGATGTCCCGATGACGTTGGAAAATGCGACTTTATTAACTCAATATGCCGCCATGAACGGCGCTGAAGCTACGGAAATGTGGGAAAAAATTCGCCGCGAATTAAAATCAAAAACGTCAAAGGGCGATGACCCCGTGAAGGCTCTGAAGGACATGAAAGAAGGCAACGACGACATAGCAAAATTTTTACAAGCTCAATCGATCTTAATGAAAAGTCCGCGCAACGAAGTAAATCCCGCTTTGTTGGCCGCACCATTCTGGCCAGTTCTTAATGAAGCGTCGCAAAACATGACCGCAAAAATTTACGTCGGACGTTCAGCAGAAGAAGACGGGCAAAAATATTGGCAAGTTGGATTCGGGATTACAGGTTCCGTGCTTGGAGAAGTCGGCGGCTTAGTCGAGAGCGACGGCAAGAGCTGTAACTTGACGCTTAACGCCGAAAAAGTTGAAACTTGCAAATTAATCGAACGTCGTCGGCGCGATTTAAGAAAAGAGCTTCAAGGATTAGAATTGCCGGTCGTGTTTATTGGAATATCGCGGCGAGCCGTCGAAAATGAAAGAGATCTATTAATTGCCGGTCGCGGTCTTGACATTACAGTTTAATTTCAGTTAGGAAGTAGGAATGAGGAGTTAGGAGTGAAAAAATTTTTCTATGGCTGTGAAAGAGAATAACAAGCGAGAACAGGCAGTAGCCGTCAAATACGACAGCAAACAAATGAACGCCCCGACGGTCGTCGCAAAGGGTGAAGGATTTATAGCGCGAAAAATTATTGAACGTGCCGTCGAAGCTGATGTCCCTATAGTTGAAGATGCCGCGCTCGTTTCAGCTTTAATATCTCTTGAGCTTGGTGAAGAGATCCCCGCCGAACTTTATGAAGTCGTTGCACGTGTCCTTGCGTGGGTATATAAGCTAGACAAAGAGACAGCCGCAAAATAATTTTTATCCCCTTTTAACCTTCCATCGGCCTGAATGCGGCTGCATTCAAAGCACCAGCGGCGGCTCCTATTTTCGCAGCTTAAGCGAGACTCTTACCTTCGTATGCTTTACAAGTTCGTATCAAGGTCTTTAATCTCCCGAGCGTCGTAAGGCGTTTGCTGATACACAAAATAATTCAGCCAGTTTGAATATAATAAATTTGCGCTAGACCGCCAAGTACAAACGGGCGCTTTAGAGTCGTCATCATTGGGAAAATAATTGCACGGGACTTGAATCGGAAGCCCGGCTTTTCTGTCGCGCCAATATTCAAGAGCAAGCGTCTCCGGGTCATATTCTGAATGTCCGAGAACAAAAATTTGTCGGCCTTCATTTGTCGATACAACATAGACCCCGGCCTCGTCGCTTTCAGATAAAATTTTTAGAGCGGGGACTTTTATAACGTCGCGCTTCATGATTGTAGTGTGTCGCGAGTGAGGAACCATGAAGACATCATCAGAGCCGCGAAACAAAATCGAGCCTTTGTGAGTAACTCTATGACGAAAGACACCGAATAATTTTTTCGGCAAATGAATTTTAGGGACTCCGTAATGATAATATAGTCCGGCCTGCGCTCCCCAACAAATATGAAAAGTGCTGTGAACATGGCTCTTGCTCCATTCCATAATATCGCAAAGCTCCGGCCAGTACATCACGCCTTCAAACGGCATTTGCTCAACCGGTGCGCCCGTGATAATCATTCCGTCGAAGAAATCATTTTTAACGCTGTCGAAAGTTTTATAAAACGCCAGCATGTGTTCAATCGGCGTGTTTTTGGGAGTGCGTCCGCTCATCGTGAGCAAGTCTATTTCAACCTGAAGAGGCGTGTTGCCCAGAAGACGTGCTAATTGTGTCTCTGTAGTTATCTTCGTGGGCATGAGATTCAAAATTAAAATTCTAAGCGGACGAATATCCTGCGACATTGCCCGCCGACGGGTCATTACGAAAATATTTTCGCGTTCAAGGACATTAACAGCCGGCAAATCGCCGGGAATATTTATAGGCATCGTTCCAAAAAATTATTCTTCCAGTTTAGGCGTGAATGTTTGAACAAAGACTTTGTGAGTCTCACGCGGCAAAAGCCTGTAGCCTCGTTTTTCTTTTGTCATCCAGACCGAATAATCCTTATAGAACGAAGCTGCCATTGCAAGCAAAGATTTTTTCTTATTTTCTTTGATGCCTTCGTAAGGAGTTTTGACCTTTCTGTCCTCGTCGCTGTCCCATCTGAAAGTCCCGAGAGCGTAACTAACGGCTTTGTCTTCGCCACCAATAGGGAACGCAGGCATTAATAGCGTGTGGTCAGACCAGTCGTAAGTACCTAGCCCTTGACCGGGAACGAAAATAATTTTGGGGATTCCGTACATTCTGATTCTAGGGACGTTGAACATATCCATGTCGCCGGAATTAAACTCACGGAAGATTTCATAATCTTGAGCGTAATCAATCGGCATTGAGTCAGGCTGACATAAAAGCGAAGTGTCGCAACGGGCATTTTTTGCCGGGACCATGAGATATTCGCGTTTCTTTACTAGCGTGGCTTTAAGTTCAGCGCGACGCATTTGCGGGGACATTTCGGCGCAAGCGTCAGTGATTTTTTTAGCGCGGCGAGCAATTTTAATTTCGTCAATCTGCGAATATAAAATTTTTTTCGC
>JAFSUP010000077.1 GCA_017445205.1 Synergistaceae bacterium | reverse complement strand
TAGCACGAAGTCCGATCCCGCGCCTTAACTCGTCCATGCCTGTTAAATGTTCGCGCCACGCGGAGTCAAGAGTATTTAATAATATGTAGCGCATAATGACGCCTGCCGGGCCTTTATCGCCGTTTTCAACGTTTGAATTTAATTCGGCGATTTTGGTGTCAAAAAGTTTCTTCACGTCGTCGAGAATTTCATCTCTAACGCCTTCCATGTCGAGACGATTATCAACGCTTGCAATTTTTCCGGCGACACTCGCACCGAACAAAGATTTTAATCTCGCGGCCGCGCGTTCACCGTCAGCCTGCGAATTATCTTCGGGGAAATATTTTTCGAGAATGTCATTGACGACACCGCGGACGACTTCCCAACCGTACTCGGGCATTTCGTCATTCGGAGTTTCGATGATGTCAGCGCGTTCTGCGTAAATAGCCTCGCGCTGCTGATTCATAACGTTATCGTAGGCCAAGAGCTGACGACGAATGTCAAAATGTAATTCTTCAACTTTCTTTTGAGAGTTCTCGATTATCTTTGACAAAATCGGCGATTCGATTGCTTCACCGTCTTTAAGTCCCAATTTGCCCATTAGCGGCTGAATCTTTTCAGAACCGAACAGACGCAGCAAATTATCTTCCAATGATAAATAAAATCTCGAAGTTCCAGGGTCGCCCTGACGGCCTGAACGTCCTCGAAGCTGATTGTCAATGCGTCGTGATTCGTGGCGCTCTGTTCCGATTATAGCGAGGCCTCCGGCTTTCACAACTCTTTCATGCTCTTCGGGGTCTGGAGGATTGCCACCTAGCATGATGTCCGTACCGCGTCCGGCCATGTTCGTAGCGACAGTAACGGCTCCTTCGCGTCCAGCTTGAGCTACGATAGCGGCTTCTTGTTCGTGATACTTCGCGTTAAGAACTTGGTGAGAAATTTTGCGAGCCTTCAATAACTTGCTGACACGTTCAGAATTTTCGATCGAAGTTGTACCGACGAGTACAGGCTGGCCGTGTTTATGTCTTTCTTCGACTTCGTCAACGACCGCGGCAAATTTTTCTTTTTCAGTCGCGTAAATCACATCTGGATTATCTGTTCTAATCATGGTCTTGTGAGTCGGGATCGAAACGACTTGAAGACCATAGATTTCTTTAAATTCTTCGGCTTCGGTTGCGGCGGTGCCTGTCATGCCTGCGAGCTTGTGATACATTCTAAAATAATTTTGCAAAGTTATAGTTGCGAGAGTCTGACTTTCGCGCCCTACTTTAACGCGCTCTTTAGCTTCGATAGCCTGATGAAGACCATCTGAATATCTTCGCCCGATCATCAAGCGGCCTGTGAACTCGTCAACGATAACGACTTCGCCGTCTTTAACTACGTAATCAATATCGCGTTTGAAAAGTTCGTGAGCTTTGAGCGCCTGAACAACTCGATGAGCTAAATCCGAATGAGCCGCGTCTGAAAATAATCCCGGCATTTTGAGATAGTCTTCGCATTTTTGAATGCCCGCTTCGGTCATTGAGATACTTTTTTCTTTCTCGTCGATTTCGTAATCAGCACCGACTTTCAAAAATCGCGCTGCGCTGTCGGCTTTGACATATAAGCCAGCGTCATCATCGGACGGCCCAGAAATTATTAAAGGCGTTCGGGCTTCGTCAATTAAAATTGAGTCAACTTCGTCAACGATACAGAAGTTATGACCGCGTTGGACCATTTCATTTTGATTCATGACCATGTTGTCACGAAGATAATCAAAGCCGAACTCGCTGTTAGTTCCGTAAGTAACGTCGGCCATATAAGCGGCTCTTCGTTCTTCAATCGGCATGTAAGGATAAATCACGCCGGCGGTTAAGCCTAAAAAATTATAAACGGGCGTCATCCATTCGGCGTCGCGTCGTGCTAAGTAGTCGTTGACGGTTACGAGGTGAACGCCTTCGCCACTCATTGCGTTTAAGACAACTGCGAGCGGAGCTACGAGAGTTTTACCTTCACCAGTTTTCATTTCGGCAATGCGACTGTCGTGCAATGCCATGCCGCCGATTAATTGAACGTCATAATGACGAAGGCCGATTGTTCTTTCTGAAACTTCACGAACGATCGCGAAAACTTCCGGCAATAAATCATCAAGTGAATCAGGATTTTCTTGAACTTGCAATTTTAATTCAGCAAAACGAGATTTAATTTCGTCATCAGATTTCGCGTGAATATCTTCAGCGTAAGAATTTATAATTTCGACCATTGCCGAATATTTTTTCAAAGCGTTCTCATTAGGATCAAGTCCTAAAATTTTTTTTAAGTTGTTGAAAAGCATATTATCTCCTATGAAAAAAATTTTGTGAAAAGGGTATCACGAATTATTTTCACGTACAACGGAAAAATTTCTAAGAATAAAAAAAATACTGCATATCGTAGCCACTATAGGAACGTATGCAGCTTTTGTCGAAATAATCTTGACAGCTATCCGTGCCTTATTATCCCATTTTGGGTTCTAAGGTTTAACCTTTCTGCCTAGATGGGACGTAGCACTCCCGTTTAGGCGGAACCTATTTTTTAGGCGTCAGCTCTTCCTCGTCGGAGCCGACGCTTTTTTATTGCTTAAAATTATAACACGTCTTTATTCTCATAAATTTTTGAGCCAGCCTGACACGCCGGGCAGAAGCAATATTTTTCGCCCTTGGCTTTTAATTCGTTACCAAGTTTCACCATGTTGGCGGACTGTTCAGCTCCGAAAACTTTCTTGCCCATGTCTGAACCTGCAAATGCGATTGTCTCGTCGATACTATTCACGTAAGTTTCAAGAGCTTTGATTAAAGCGTCGGCGGTCGTCTTGTTCTGATTCGCAAGATAAGCTTCAGCGATCGGCTTTAACTCCGGGTTACACGTCGGTGCCGCGATTAATTCTTTTACTTTGTGAAGCCTCACACGACTAAAGTCGCGTGCTTCCAGCTGTCTTAATAAGCCGGACTGCCTGTCTGTCATTCGGTCTAATCTCAGTACACAAAAGCGAACTCCTGATAACCGCAAGAAGACTATAACACAGATACAGGTG
>JAFSUP010000010.1 GCA_017445205.1 Synergistaceae bacterium | reverse complement strand
CGGGTGCTTCTCCTAAACACGAGGGAACTTTTGCCCCCATGCCCAACCTTACTGTCACCAATAAGGATTACGTAGAATGCGCGGTTAGTGTCTACTTTCGTAAATCTATATCTCTACGTCTGACATCTACTTAAACGAAGTGTAACACAGAAAAAGAAAAAATGGAAAACTCAATAGAAATTTTTGAAAAATAAAAACGTGCTAAACTTGTATGCAAATTTTTTTTAAGGGGACTTTTTTTTGATTTTTTTGAGCAACACTAGCAGAAAGTTAAACGGCTCGGAGATTTTAATACAGTGCCTCATCGAGCAGGGAGTCGATACGGTCTTTGGCTATCCCGGCGGGGCAATTCTCAACGTTTATGACAAACTTTATGACCACAAAGAAATAAAACACATCTTGACGGCTCACGAGCAAGGAGCTTCACACGCTGCTGACGGTTACGCGCGTTCGACGGGCAAAGTCGGAGTGTGTTTAGCGACGTCGGGCCCCGGCTCTACGAATTTAACGACTGGAGTCGCGACAGCTTATATGGATTCTTCGCCGGTGGTTTTTATAACGTGCAACGTCAACAGCGATTTAATCGGCCGCGATGCCTTTCAAGAAGTCGATATAACGGGCGTAACGTTGCCTATAACGAAGTGCAGCTATATCGTTAGCAAAGTTGAAAATCTCGCCGACACAGTCCGCGAGGCATTTGCGATAGCGCGTTCGGGGCGTCCTGGGCCGGTGTTGATTGACATTCAAAAAAACGCGACGGCGAGCGAGTGTGATTATTATCCAGTAACGCCGGAAGAATATTTCATGAGCACAGGCACACGCATAGAGCGACTTAAAAACACTCATCACCCTAGCGTCGGTTATCCGGATATAAATCTCGAAGCCATTGACGAACTCGCAGAATTAATTGACAAGTCCGAGAAGCCGTTATTAATTTGCGGAGGCGGAGTTGTGCGAGCTAAGGCGTCTCAAGAATTTAGGACTTTAGCGGCGCGAATGGATTCGCCCGTAGCGATTACGGTCATGGGCGGCGGAGCGTTTCCCGGCGACAGTCCTCTTAAAACCGGCATGATAGGAATGCACGGCTCACAGGCCTCTAATATGGCGTGCGACGCTTGCGATTTATTACTCGCGATCGGCTGTCGATTCTCTGATAGAGTTACGCTCAATCCGGCAGGCTTTGCAAAGAACGCGAAGATCGTTCACATAGATATAGACGCGTCAGAAATTAACAAGAACGTCATGACGGACTTGCACATAATCGGCGACGCTAAGAAAATTTTGAATTTGCTCTTAGCAAAGTTGAAACGCGACAAGAAAAACGACGCTTGGAAAAATTACGTTTTCTCATTCAAGCGCGAAACTGAGTATGACGACGTCGAAGGGACGTTGACACCAAAAGAAGTTTTATCGGCGGCGGCGGAGATTTTGCCACAAGATACAATCGTAACGACAGACGTAGGACAGCACCAAATGTGGGCGATCCAGCACTTTAAATTTGATTATCCCGGCCAGTTAATCACGTCGGGCGGCTTCGGAACAATGGGCTTCGGACTTGGCGCGGCAATCGGAGCGCAGGCCGGCAATCCTGAAAAAACAGTTTTGCACGTTACAGGTGACGGAAGTTTTAGAATGAATTGCAATGAGCTTTGCACGGAAGAATATTACAAACTCCCGATAATCACGCTGATTTTCAATAATTCGACTCTCGGAATGGTTCGACAGTGGCAGCATTTAATTTACAACGAGAGATACTCACAGACAACTCTTGACCGCGGCCCGGATTTTGCAAAATTAGCAGAAGCTTACGGCATTCATGGAAGACAAGTTAATGATGTTGCAACACTGCGCGAAGTTTTGAAAGAGGCTGTGAACTCACGTTCTGACGGCAAAGGCTGGGTAATAGATTGCCGCATAGACATGGACGAGATGGTACGGCCTATGGTCGGCGGAAACAGCTTTATCGCTAACTTTATGCTTGATTAAGGGGTGATTACAATGCAAGCAAAAGAATCTAACCAAAATTTAAAGCGTTATACAATCGTAACGGCAATGGACAACGAAGCCGGAGTGCTTTCACAGCTCGCTCACTTGTTCTCACGTAAAGGATACAACATTGAAACAATCGCGGCCGGTTGGACAGTTGACCAAAATGTAACGCGCTTCACTATAGAAATTTTCTCTGATGACGACAGAATAAAGCTTCTTTGCGCACAACTTAGAAAGCTCGTACCGATTCATTATGTTGAGATATTAGACCCTGAAAAATCAATCAGACGCGAATTAATGCTGGTGCGGGTTCACGCGGCGGATAAGGCTGCACGAAACGAAATAATACAAATTGCAAATATCTTCCGTGGGTCTGTTATAGACATAACGCCGGATAGCTTAACGATTTCAGTAACTGGCGACGATCAAAAGACTTCAGCGTTTGAAAGTTTGTTGAAAGAATTTGGAATTATCGAGCTTGCGCGTACAGGTATAGTGGCGATCGAACGCGGGGAAATGTAAGAATAATTAGAAGTTAGGAAGTAGAAGTTAGAAATTTTTAGCTTCTGCTTCCTAATTTTTATAGTGTAATTTGTATTTTGTTGAGTCCTTCCGAAAACTCGTAATTAATTCCGCCCTTAGCTACTTTCTTCAAAATAGCGACACCCAAATGAACGTCATCGTCATCTGAAATTTTTTGTGCATTATCGAACGGATTAAATTTTTCTCCGCCGCTTGTAAGCGTCAATACGACAGATGAGTCGGCTTCGGAATATGAAATCTCAAGCGATATATTCACATCATTGCGGGCTTTGTCGTAACAGCCTGATAACATTTCGTATACTAATTCCTCGCTGCAAAGTTCAAGCCTATATGCAAGCTTTTTATTAATTCCGTATTTTTCCGTGAATGAATGAATACCGCCTTGCATTGCTAATAAATCGAAGTGTCGCGAAGTTATTTCGTATCCAAAATATTTTAATTTACGAATGAAAGCGACGGTTTTTTCTCTTTTTGGTGAGTCAAAAATTTCAGCAGGCGTGCCTTGTTCATAGATCCCCTTGTCAGCAAAGAACAAAACGCGGCTTGCAACTTCACGGGCAAAATTCATTTCGTGAGTTACAATTAGCATTGTTAAATTGTGTTTTGCTAACATTCGTATCATTGCGAGGACTTCGCCGACCATAGTAGGGTCTAATGCGCTTGTGGGTTCATCAAACAACAAGACTTTCGGATTCATCATGAGCGAACGGCAAATTGCAATTCTCTGTTGTTGACCGCCTGATAAATTAGCGGGCATTGCATGAATTTTTGAAGACAAGCCGACTTTAGACAGCCATTCGATAGCGTTGGCCTCTGCTTCGGCGCGAGTCATTCCTAAAAGTTTCACAGGAGCAAGACACAAATTATCGAGGACGTTCAAATGTGAGAACAGATAAAATTTTTGGTAAACCATTCCCATTTTGCGGCGTATCATGTTGACATCAGCGCGCTTTGAAGTTATATCTTCGCCATCAATGAAAATTTGTCCGCCATCAGGAGTTTCGAGAAGCTCAAGCGAACGCAGAAAAACACTTTTGCCGCAGCCGGAGCCGCCTATGATCGCAATTCTTTCGCCTTCGTCAACGCTTAAATTAACATTGTCTAAAACTTGCAAACTTCCAAAAGATTTACAGAGATTTTTTACTTCAATGAGACTCATTGCACGGCCTCCTTTCTTGTTTCTAAAAAGTCGGTGAATGCAAATATCCCATGAACAATATAAGCGAGTGCAAGATAAATTAACATGCCGATACTAATTGTAATCATAGGCTGCATTGTACGTGATGCTATGTTGTTGATGACGCGAGTTAAATCAGTGATTGAAACGTAACCTACAACGCTAGTCCATTGAATCAAATTTACAATCGTCGATTGATATACAGGCTTTGAGATTTTTACAACTTGCGGCAATGTAATTAAATAAAATGCTTGCCACGCTGAAAATCCCAGCGTCCGTGCAGCTTCAACTTGCCCATGATCAGTTGCGCTTATAGACGCACGTAAAAGTTCAGCAATGTGGGCGGCAACGTTTAGCGAAAAAGTTATCGTAGCTATCGTAAGAGCCTCAAGACTTGAGCGCGCAAAGACCCCGTAATACATCAGCATCAAAAGCATTAATACAGGCGAGCCTCTTAAAATTACAATATAAATCGAAGCAACGAAACGCAAAATTTTTATTTTGGACATTCGCAAAGCACAAACAAAAGCACCGAGCAACGTTCCAATTAACAGAGAATAACAAGAGATTTCTACAGTAGCTCGAAGACCTTTTAGTATTGTCCAATACGAGCCGCCTTGTATTAAAATCTTGTATAGAATATCGCTAAATGACATTTATTAATCCTCCGAAAGTTGTAAATGAATGAACTTGTTCCAGCTTAAATAAGGCACTGACAGAATAATTTCATCATTAGCATCAGGCTGAAATTCTGACGACTTATGAACTTCGTACCAAAATACAACATCGGCGCGGCCTGATACAAGAGCGGCAGTTCTAGCTCCAGCACTAACTTGAACAAGCTGTATATTAACATGCAAACGCTTTCCAATTTCTGCAAGCACCGCTGTACTATAGCCCGCCGACATTCCGTCTTCTGCTACAAAGTCAACGGGCGGCAAGTCTCCTGTTACAGCGACTTTGACAACGGGAGCATTTTTGAAGCGTTCAAACTTAACAGCGTTTGGATTTTTATTTTTGTCGCGTCTTATCCCGTAAATATAATCGTATGAAGTATCTTCAGGGAAATTTGTAATATATTTTTGGTGAAGTCCTGCTAGTGTGTAATCATTTCTCATTGAGATTAAAGCTCTGTCCCAATCGTTAGCGAGCTTTCTGTTCTCTTTGAGAAATCCAAAAGCTAAAGACATTGTACCCGAATCAGAAATACAAGATGGAATATAATTTTTGTTGATTTTTAATAGATATTCAGCAACAAAATCAGGCAAAATCATTTCGTTGATCTCGCCAGCATTCAAGGCCATTTGCATTAACATCAACGAGTCATAAAACTTTGCTTTGCTTGTAGAGTGATCGCCGCCTTCAATAACCCAGCCTTTAGTTGCCCACGATGTTTTCATCAACATGAAAAACTCTTCCGGAGTTGTTTGCAGACGCGTTAAAAATCCTACGTAGTCTTGGTTCGTTTCAGCAAAAGCAACATTACACGCGATAATACAAAACGCTAATGCAATACAAAAATTTTTTTTCATAAAATGCCTCATTAATAATACAGTTTCAGAAAATCGCGCATTGACCACCAACTAGAAGCCGAATGGTCTTTTTCGGCCTTTCGCAAGTGAATAAACTTGTTCCATTCAAAATATGGCGCTGACAAGATTACGCCATCAGGCACGTCTGATTGTATCTCTGAAGACATATCGACTTCGTACCAAAATACAACATCAGCACGCCCTGAAGCTAAAGCCGCTGTTCTAGCTCCTGCGTCGATATTTACTAATTCAATATTTTTTTTGAGGTAGGCACCAATTTCGGCGAGTACAGCGGTATTAAATCCTGCGGGACGACCATCAGCAGTAATATAATCTATCGGCGGTAAATCGCCTGTGATAGCTACTCTTATAGTATCTGCATTTTCAAATTTCATGAACTCAACAGGCTCCGGCTCATCAATAAAAGATGAGATATAAACGCCTTCCAGCGCTCCTAAAGTCCAATCGTTTTGCAATGCAACAAGAGCTTCGTTTATTTTGTCGCGCAGCTCTTTGCTATCTTCACGAAATCCAAAAGCCAAGCCCATTCCCTTTGAACGCAACACTAAACGCGATACAAATTCCTTATTCATGTTCATAATGTATTCAGCTACGACATCAGGCAAAATCATTTCATGAATTTCTCCGGCATTCAAAGCCATTTGCATAGCGTTTAGAGTATCATAAAATTTTACAATTATTTCGAGATTTTCATTTTTGGGCGCGTATGTTTTCTTCCAAGTATCCAAAAATTCTTCTTCGCTTGAATTTAATTTAGAAAGCAAACCCAGCTTAATAACTCGCTTCTCAAGAGCATCAGCGCACGATGATACTAACATCACGCACAAAATTAAACACAAAATTTTTTTCATTGATTAATCTCCAAGCCCGATTATTAAATCAGTATCCCACTCGTAGTAAGGAGCTGAAAGTATTACGCCGTCAAGAGAGTCTTTCATGACGTTCTTGAGATTTTTACCCTTAGCTTGCTTTGGTGCTTGAACGCCCTCCGTGTTTCTGTACCAAAATACAACGTCAACGCGCTCGCCAGCAAGTGCAGCCGAACGAGCCCCGGCTTCTACGCTAACCAATCTAATATTCTTTTTAATACGTCGTCCAATCTCGGATAAAATAGCAGTGTTGTATCCTATCGGCGTGCCATCTGCAGCTATAAAGTCAATCGGAGGCAAGTCTCCTGTTACAGCTACACGAATCGTTTTAGCGTCCTTGAAAGTTGTAAATTTCGCAGGAGCAAGTTCGCCTGTTGGCAATTCTGTTACAAAATCCTTTTGAAGCCGTGCTAATGTCCCGTCTTTTCTCATGGCCGCTATAGCAGTGTTAAATTCTTTTTGCAAAGCTGTATTTCCTTTCTTAAATCCAAAAGAAATAGTCGACGGCATCATGTTTAACGAGAAATAAATATCGTATTTGGGATTATTGCTTACAAGATACATTCCTACAGGTTCAGGGAGCGCAATCTCGTCAATTTTTCTTGAGCGCAACGCCATTTGCATTGATAACAACGAGTCATAGAAATGAATAACCCTTCGCGTTTTTACCAATGAATCAAAAAATTCTTCCAATCTGTCATTCTCTGACCACTCTTGCTTATCTTCGTCAGCAGGGACTAACGGCGCGAGAGCCTTTCTAAGATCATCAAGTCCGCTTTGAAATTCCTGTTCTGTCGTGCCAAGATACGTTAGTACGCCGAGATCAGCTACATCTTTCTCAGCAGCAAAAGAAACAGAACATAACACAAACAACAAAAGAACAGCACAAAGAAATTTTTTCATACAAATTCCTCCTCACATCTTACAAATTTTTCTTGATGGTTAAAATATTTCTCCCGTCTTTGTATTCGTAAGAAATATTGTCCATACTCTTTTTTACCATGTAAATACCAAGACCGCCGATTTGACGTTCTTCAGCTGATAGAGTTACGTCAGGGTCGGGCTTTTTCAATGGATCATAAGGCACGCCGTTATCTGTGAATGTGATTGTAACGGCGAGCGGCTCTTCTTGAGTCTCCACACTGATACCTGCTAAACCTATCTCGGGATTGTAAGCATAATTTGCAATGTTTACAAAAATTTCTTCCACAGCTACATCAATTTGCATTTGTATTTTTGGAGAGCAACCATATTTTTCAAGTTGTTCATCGACAAAGGCAAGCACTGTATCGAGATTATTAACATCTGCTTCAATATCAAGTTTGTTATTTTGCATTTTGTTCACCTCCAATCTAAATTAACCAAAATATTTCAGACATAACATAGTTATATCATCAAACTGCGGAGCATCACCGGTAAACTCATCAACATCGCGCTTCATATTTAGCAAAATTTCATTAATATTTGCATCAGCAGTTTTGTTTAGAGCTGTTATCATTCTATCAGTGCCGTAAAGCTCTTCATCTGCGTTTGTGGCCTCTGCTACTCCGTCAGTGTAAATATACAAAATGTCTCCTTGATTAAGTGTAAATTCACTCTCTCGGAATTTCATACCCTCCATTGTTGCCACTGCCGGGCTGTGTTTGCCTTTAATAAGTTCAAACGAAGCACCTGCGCGTTTTACAGCTGGATATTCATGGCCTGCGTTTGCAGCAGTTATCTTGCCTGTTTTAAGCTCTAAAATTCCAAGCCACACAGTAACAAATAATTCGGCCTCGTTACCCTCGCAGAGCTGATTATTGACATCATACAAAATTTCGGCAGGCGTACCGCCCATCATAGCTCTGTTTTTAATTAATGTCTTAGAAATTACCATGAAAAGCGCGGCAGGAACTCCTTTCCCTGAAACATCTGCTATTACAATTCCTAAATGGTTGTCATCAATGAGGAAGAAGTCATAAAAATCGCCGCCGACTTCTTTTGCAGGAGTCATCGTTGCATAAATATCAAATTCTTTACGATTAGGATAAGGCGGGAAAATTCTTGGCAGCATATCGGCTTGAATTTGTGTAGCAATGTTTAACTCCGCTCCTATGCGCTCTTTTTCAGCTGTAACGACTGCTAAATCATTAATGTAATCTTTAAGAGACAAAGCCATGTAATTAAAACTCTTGGCTAAATCGCCTATCTCGTCATTATCATGAATTTTTGCTCTGTAATCAAAGTTGCCGCTTGAAATTTCTTTAACATCTTGGCCTAAAGCTACAATCGGATTTGTAAGTTTCTTTGAAAAATTCCGCGAGGCTATTGTTACAATGACGCATATAATCAAGAATGCCGCGAAAAATAATACGATTGTAAAGATAACATTGCGCTGAACGGAACGCACAGGAGCTAAGATTACACTTTCAGGAATCCTCACACAAAATTTCCAGCTTGTGCTTTCAATAGGCGTATAAGCAAAGTAGATGTTATCACTGATTACTCCTATATTGCCTCCTAAAAAGCTTGTGCTTTCAGTCGATGTATAGTCATAGCGATTTTCACCTTTAGCCAATGACACACCGGTTTTTCCTGATAAAATTTCAGATACTACAAAAGGGCTGATGCCGTTTTCCTGATTTAATGGTTCGGTTTTGTCGCTTGTTCTGTCGTTGTTGATAATATTTCCGTTGCCGTCAACTAAAAATGCGTAAGCGCCCTCGCCCAAATCAAGTTCGATAATGGCCTTATACAAATCCGAGATTAAAATATCCATTCCCACAACGCCAGCAAAGTTATTATCGGCGTCATAAAAAGGCGCGGCACAAGTTATCATAAGGCCTCTTTGGTAATTGTCCATGTACAGATCCGTGAAACAAGCGCGTCCCGTTTCTTTTGCTTTTTCGTACCATGCAGATTTTGAATAATCATAAAAAATTTCATTGCCATTGTCAGCCCCTAAATCAGAACGGTCATCATAAGCTGCCATTAGACCGGTTTCAGTTCCGAAATATATGACTGTAACCGCTCCGCCGTAAGCGAGCATCATTGGTTCCCAGACCTGTTCTACGTTGCCAAGAAGGTATCTTTCTTTTTCGATGTCCTCGAGACGAATACTTTTGTCTGCTAAAGTCCGTTGAAGAGCTAATTTTCCTGCATTTTCTTTAATCGGTACAGGTATATCATGGCTTACATACATTGCAGGATTCTTATATAACTCAGTTATGTAAGCAGCAAGATTTGTAACGTTAATGGCAAAATTTCCAAGTTCGGCTTCCGCAAGCTGAGCCTTGTTGGTCGTAACGTTGCGTAAATTCTGTTCCATTTGGGCAATCAGGGCATTTTCTCCATCGCTTTGGATCCTGATCATGCTGATGACTCCGACAACTGACGTAATCAGCAATGCCGCTGCCGAAATTGCAAGCACCATGTTGTAAACTTTTGCGCGAATAGTGCGTCTTTTCATAAATCATTATCTCCTACTCATTTTAATGCTACATGACGACGTGTATTTTATTTCCGCCGCCGGAGTAAATGAACGAGGCTCTTAAAGCTCTGTGTTTTATGATATTCAGGCTCATTATGTCTAAAATGTCTTCGTTTTTATTGATTTTGAACGGATTGTATTTGATACCTGTGTAACTGAGCCTCATTGAAATTGCATTGTAATAAATGACTCTGACCTTAATTACAGCGTCCGGGACTGCCTTGAAAATCCTGATTGAAAGCTCCTCAAGGCAACTCTGAATCTCAAAAACTCTTTTTAAGTTTACGCCTTTGCTTATTGCTGTATCCTGCAAAAAATCATTGGCACTTTCGAGGCTGCCGCTATCGTTTTTAAGCTCAAATTCGGCATCGGCCTTTGCTGAGGCAAATGACGGCACAAAAGGCTCTATATACAAAAGACTTCCGAATAAAATATTCATGGGAAAGCCTATTAATATCCCGGTCAGGAAATATGAAACCATGTAATCAGGTTTAAGGCACAAGACCGAAGCAAAAAGGGACAAAAATAAATATCTGATGTAATGCCGTGCTTTTTTGAAATTTATCCTGTGAGATTTCGAGAAAATATGCCAGCCGTAATACATTGAAAGGGATATTGCGGTTATGCACCAGCACTCCCACAACATGCTGATAAAAGTCTCGCCCATCAGAACCGATGAAACTAAGCAGCCTATAATGCAGCCTGTCATGCCGTAAATTCCGTAAAATAAACCTGTAATAAACGGCAGCGCATTCTTTATCCCCGCGTAATCAGGCAGAAAGCCCGTCATCATCACAGGAATGTCAAGCAAAATATAAATAACGGCTGTCAAAACTGCAACAAAAATTTTTCTGTTTAATGCTATTTTTTCGGAAGAATGCTTTTGGGGGATTTTTATTTTTGCATGAAAAATATTCTTTACTGTCTTTATAAATTCGGGTTCCATGATTACCAGTCCCGAAATTATCAGGACGCTCCCGGCAATTTTTAACAGCGTTATATTTTCGTGGGGGGCATCAAAAAATTTTGACAGCAGCGGCGAAACCAGCATAGTCATTACTATTTCGGACGAAAATATTAAAGACGTGTTCAAAGGGCTAACGTACCTTTGCGCGTAAATCTGTATTATCCCGTAAATTCCTCGTATGAAAAAGCTGATGTAGATAACTCCTACCCAAAATTCCTTATTGACAGGGAACTCGAACGGGACACTTTTTAATAAAATTTCGCCTGTCCATAGGATTAAAGAAAAGGCAAAACAGAAAAACATCTGTCCCATTGCCAGTATTGCAGGATTTGAAGACGAGGCATAACTCCCGACGGTCATAACGTAAACGGCTAGAAATATTTCGGCAATCAGCAAATAAAAAATATTTCTGTCAACCAAGCTCATTAAATCCCCGTCCATCATAAAAAACAGGCCGAGCAAAACAAGAAACACGCTGGCTATGTGAACTTTTTGTGGAAAACGGCGGTATAAAAACGCTTCAAATATTAAGACAAAAATAAAATATGACGAAAGCACCGAAGCTGAGACCACGGGGGCAACGTTCTGCACACCCATGAGCATGAAAATGTTAAAGCCTGTAAGTTCGCCCGAAAGTATTGAGCTCTGAATTATCTGTTTTGAGTCAAGCCTGAACAGTTCTCCGAAAAAAAAAGCAAGTATCATCAGAAAACCCAGCAGGTTAGTTATGCACAGGAACGCGAAGTGTGAAAGCCCTGCAGGAACTCCGGCAATAAATACATATTGCACTGCGGCAAAAAAAGTTATCGCAAAAAGCGAAATATTAGCCTCGGCTCTGTTCAATTTAACCAGCCGCCTCCGTAAGAATAAATTTATCAATCATAAAATCAGGTTTCAAATCCACTTTGATATGTCTCAATCCCTTAACCCCTAAATCCTCTTCGCGGTTGATATATTCATATTCACGGCAACAGTGTTTTGCAAATTCATTAACAAGAACCCTTGAAATATTCGGTATGTTTCTGCTGCCTTTGTTTATAATTTCGTCAAAACATTCTCTCGAAACTGGAACGCCGAAAACGTAGCCGCTTAATTTTTCATCAATAAACAAAACAATTCCGTCAAGTCCGAGTGCATAAAAATTTTCGAGAGCCGTGTTAATCTCCCCGTTCTCAAAATTTAACTGCGCCTGATGAACGGGATCTGAGTCGATTGAATTTTTTGCCGCAAGCCACTCAGCCTGAAATTTTCTGATTTCAGTAAAATATTTAGGAATAATTTTTTCTATTTTGTAACGACCCTCATAATCGCGAAAAAACCTATGGATATTCGTGCGGCTTTTTGCAAAACCACTGCCGGAAAAAGTAATCAGTCGTTCTGCTTTGTGAATATACTCTGAATAATCGCGGCTGCCTTCAATCAAAAATTTTCCGGGAAATAACTCAATCACGATATTTTTAGCTCGTTCAGTTAAAGTCTCGAATTTAACGCGGCAATTTTTCTCGTGAGCGTCATCAAAAATTTTCTGCAAAGATTTTTTTATTCCGTCAGTGTCTTCAAAATTTCCATGAGGAAATAAATAAACGCGCTCTTTATCAGTGCAACGTTTTGAACGCAAAGTGAACAAAAAATTTTCGCTCTCGCAGAACATATCTCCGTATTTTGAGTTTAAACAAAACGAGGACACGAAAGAATGCTGGCAGGAATTTTCGCCGTATTTGAAAGTATAACTGTCAATCATGTCTTTCATGTCCAGTGTCAAAAAGCGAAAATCTAACATTACAAATTTTAATTTTCGATATTTAAGATTTCTTTGAAGCCTGTCGTTTCGAATATACGCATGACTTCAGGAACAGCGTTGATGATTTTCATCGTGCCGTTTTGTGCGACTTGCCTTTGAGCTTTCAGCAAGACCCTAAGTCCTGCTGAAGACACATAAGCAAGCTTCGCCATGTCGATTGTAAAATCTTTAACACCGACAAGTTTTTCAGCAAGTTCTTTTTCAAGCTGCTCAGCAGTAACGGCACTGAGCTTTTTATCAAGCGTGAGTCTTAAGACAGTGCCGTCTTCATTTTTTTCAAACTGCATTTTCGTTACTCGATCGTCAACAGTTCATCGAAGCCAGTAACTTCAAAGATTTCTTTGATTTCATCTTTGACATTTCTGATGACCATACTGCCCTGTTTGTTCATGATCTTCTGGGCCTTAAGCAAAACACGAAGACCGGCAGATGAAACATAGACAAGCTTGTTCATGTCAAGCACAAATTTTTTAACGCCGTCGAGATTGCTTACGACTTCAGCTTCAAGCTGAGGTGCTGTCGTTGTGTCAAGTCTGCCATCAAGAACGATTGTGAGTTCGTCGCCATTTGTTTGTTTGGTAATTAACATTATTGTACTTCTCCTTTTTGATTAATTAAAATTTTTCTCAATGATTAATTCAAAGCTATTTTTGCGAACGCCGACTCGAACATCATCGGCAATATTTGCAATGATAGATTTTTCAAGCTCATCGCGTGCTTCGGCTTCGTCTTCATTTTCATTATCACGTGATTCAAGTTCATTTTTGTATTTTTGCATTGACCACGCGTAAAGAGTCTCCGACATGCCAGTATCAAGAATGCCTAATGCTCCGTAGTTAAACATTCCGACTCCGTAATCAGCTTGAAGCTTGTAACTTTCTTCCATGCCAGACAAACCCGCCTCGATTAAATCGCGGATCTTTTCCATTATTCCACGACGTGCAACATTCTCGCCCTTAGTGGAAACTGAAAGAAGTTCTTTGCGGCGTGCATAATCAAGAGTTGTTCGTTCAGCTTCAAGATGAAGTTTACAAATGCGGTTATCTTCCTCAATCCAAAACTCCGCACTGAAATCTCCGGCAATGGCACGAACCATGCTCAAGAGTTCTTCAGCAAGGAGTCTTAGATGAAAAGATTTTTTCTTTGAAAGTCCAAGTGATGCAGCCACGCTGTCAGAAAGAGCCAAAACTTCGTTCATGCCTGCGCCACTATTGGAAAGTTTTATACGTTCCGTTATCAAATTTTCACCTTCCTGATGAATTATAGCTTAGATTATAACTTAGAAAAATTGTTTCTGAATTACAATTTCAAATCCATCTTTGCGAACACCGACTCGAACATCGTCGGCAATATTTGCAATGATAGATTTTTCAATCGTGTCATTAGATTTATATTATTGTGCCGTCAAGCGCGATTGTTAGTTCATTTTGTAATCCTAAAATTAAAATGAGAAAACTTCTTTTTCAATTATAATTTCAAAACCGTCTTTGCGAACTCCTATTTTTACATCGTCAGCAAGTTTTGCAATTACCGATTTTTCGAGACCGTCATTAACTTCCTGTGCGAATTTATCTTCTTGAGAGCTTATATATTTCTGCATTGACCACGCGTAAATCATTTCTGACATTCCCGTAGGCGTCAGGCCCATGTTTTCAGGATATAAAATTTTAGGCGAGACTTCGATATGAGAATTTGAAGTTCGTTCTTCATAGTTATGAATCGTGGCATCGATGTAACTTCTTTTAAGATGTTGAATAGCTGCTTCGATTAAATCATGAATTTTTTCTAAAAATCCTCGGTGCGCAATATTGCCCGTCGTAGCGAATGAAAGCAGTTGTTTGCGTCTGAAATAATCGAGGTCGGCAATTTCAGCAGATTTAAGATGAAGGCTAAAGACATGGTCTTTTTTCTCAATCCAGAAATCGGCGGTGAAGTCGCCGGCAATGTTGCGGATCATGTTGAACATCTCTTCGGTTAGAAGTCGCAACTGCGTGACGTCTTTTTGAAAAACATTTTTGCCACAATATTTTGTAATGTTCTCGGCCATATTGATAGCTTCATTCATGCCCTCGCCATTGTTAGAAATTTTTATTATGTCAGTTTTCACAAAATCACCTCTTGAAAATAATTATACTTTAGCCGCCTATGTCTGTTCTATAGCGCGCGCCCTCGAAGTTTATAAGCTTCACGGCTTCGTAGGCTTTCTCACGAGCTTGCGCAAAATCTTCTGCCACGGCCGTTACTGCTAAGACGCGACCGCCGGACGTGAAAAATTTTTCTCCCTCTCGTTTCGTGCCTGCATGAAAGACTTCGACGCCGGGAATTTTTTCAGCGTCGCCAAAATCAATTTCATAGCCCGTTAAGTATGACGCAGGATAGCCGCTTGACGCAACGACTACGCAGCACGACGCAGCATTTTTAAATTTAATTTCGAGTTCGGATAATCTCTCTTCGCGAACGGCCAACATAATTTCAAACAAATCGCTTTCAAGCAACGGCAGCACGGCTTCGGCTTCGGGGTCGCCAAAACGACAATTATATTCAATAACTTTTGGGCCGTCTTTCGTGAGCATTAAGCCAAAATATAAACAGCCTTTGAAAGTTCGGCCTTCAGCGTTCAAGGCGTTGACGGACGGGAGAAAAATTTTTTTCATGCACTCGTCGGCGATTGCGTCAGTGTAATAAAAATTCGGAGCGGCTACTCCCATTCCGCCGGTGTTGGGGCCTTTGTTGCCGTCGTAGGCGCGTTTGTGGTCCATTGACGACACCATAGGAATTAAAGTTTTTCCGTCCGTGAACGCTAGAACAGTAACTTCCGGGCCGCTTAAACATTCTTCTATTAAGATACGTTCGCCACTTTTGCCAAAAGTTTTATCTTTCATGCACGACATGACGGCTTCGCGAGCTTGCTTAAAATTTTCCGCAACTGTTACGCCTTTGCCCTTGGCCAGTCCGTCGGCTTTGATAACGATCGGGCAATCAGAAACGGCAATGTAAGATAGAGCTTCGTCGATTTTAGAAAAAATTTTATATTTTGCGGTTGGAATGTTGTATTTCGTCATTAATTCTTTAGCAAAAATTTTGCTGCTTTCGATTTCCGCAGCTTTTTGCGACGGGCCGAAACACTTAACGCCGATTTCTTCGAGCTTGTCGACCGCACCAAGCGCTAAAGGGTCATCAGGAGCGACGATAGCGAAGTCGATAGCGTTGTCTTTAGCAAATTTGACGATGCCGTCGATGTCTTCGGCGGAAATTTTTACGCACTCTGCAAATTTTGAAATTCCGCCGTTGCCGGGGAGGGCGTAAAGATTTTCGACTTTCGGATTTTTTGAGATATATTTGGCGATGACATGTTCACGACCGCCGCCGCCGATTAAGATTACGTTCATGAAAAATTCTCCTTAATTTTCGCTAATGATGAAACAGTCTGTGTCCCGTCATTACCATAGTGATGCCTTTATCGTCGCAGGCCTTTATCACTAAGTCATCACGAATCGAGCCGCCCGGCTGCGCGATATATTTCACACTGCTCTTGGCCGCGCGTTCGATATTATCAGGAAATGGGAAGAAAGCATCACTGCCGAGCGATACTCCTTTGTAGCTGTCAATAAATTCGCGGCGCTCTTCGTCCGTTAAAATTCCGCTTTCAGTCAAGCAAACGTTAATCGCATTGTCGCGTTCAGGACGTCCTAGCGAAGAAGCAAATTCGAGATTCAAAATTTTCGGGTGCTCTCGCAAAATTCGTAAGTCGGCCTTGTCGCAAGCAAGTTTCACACAATGAAGCCGGGACTGTTGACCAGCTCCGACGCCTAACGTCTGACCTTTACGAACGCAGCAAACGGAATTTGATTGCGTGTATTTCAACGTGATGAGAGCTAGAATTAAATCACGTTTTGCGAAGTCAGGAAAGTTTTTCAGCATCGTAACTGCCGAATCAAATTTTTCTGTTTCTATCACCGGCGCCGTGCTTCGAGATTGTTCAAAGCAAATTCCAAAAACGTCGCGCGTTTCGAGTGCTTCAGGTTCGTAATCTGGATCAATTTTCACGATTGAATAATTTCCTTTGCGCTTGGTCTTCAAAATCTCTAATGCTTCGGGCGTGTAGTCAGGTGCGATTATTCCGTCTGAAACTTCGTGCCGGATATATTCAGCCGTTATCGCGTCGCAAGTGTCGCTAAGCGCTATCCAGTCGCCAAACGACGAAAGCCGATCCGTGCCGCGTGCTCTTGCATATGCGCAAGCTAAAGCCGACGAATTAATATCGAGTTTTTCATCAACGAAAAATAATTTGTGTTCCGAGTCGCTCAACGGAAGGCCAAGAGCCGCCCCCGCTGGGCTAACGTGTTTGAACGATGCTGCCGCAGGTAGATTCAAATTCTTTTTTAATTCGCGGACAAGTTGCCACGAGTTCAGAGCGTCAAGAAAATTTATATAACCGGGCCTTCCGTTTAGAATTTCAAGAGGAAGTTCGCCGCCGTTGCGCATAAAAATTCGCGCTGTCGTTTGGTCAGGATTGCAACCGTATTTCAATTTGCATTCTTTCATTATAATTTCAGCTCCTTAAAGTGTATTCGTGTTAAAAATTCTGTCTTCGTAAGTCGCAAATTTTGAATCATAAAATCTCACGTACATTGCGACTCTGTAATCTTCGCCAATCTCGTCCCATAATGACAACGCGAATTTTTCAATGTCATCAGAAATTTTGACTTCGCGAGGCTCGCCCATGAACGATGGCAAGATTTCATCTCTTCTTACATCATGGTCGTAAGTGTGAATTAATCTCCCGAAGCCGGGCTCAAAATTATATTCAAAGAAAAATTTTCCCGCGCGTTTCAAAATGCTCTGCTTGAAGCCGGATTTGTTCATGATTGCGCTAATTCGCGGCGTGTAATGCGGGGCATCAGGTTCATAATCGCGAGTTCGTAAAGCGTCTTCAAAAGTCTTGCCGGCTTTCAAAAAATCGTAAATCGTGTCTGTTTGGTCGCCATTCGTGACTATGATTTTATCTTCAAAAATTCTCAACGGCGAATATAAAATCAAAGACGGATCAAAATTTTTATCTTGCTTCGTGAGCTTGATTATTAATTCGTCCCCGGCACGTTCAAAAATTCGAGCTTTACTTGAAGCGCTTCGCCCCATTATGAAATAAGCAAGCGCCGGACGTCCCGCCGATGTCATGCCCGTGATAATGCCTCGTCCGGGATATTTGATTGAGTACGGAATAATTTTTGAAATTTTCGCGCAGACTTCTTCGACAGCTCGCGGCAAAATCACCCATTCTGCCTCTTCCATGACGCGACGCTGTAATTTTTCGGGAGTATCGTCAGAACGAATTGTTACGGGCTTCTGTGCTAGGATTTCTCCGCCGTCGGGGATTTCATTCACAAGATGAACAGTCGCACCCGTGATTTTATTTCCACTCTTCAAAACTGCTTCATGGACTTTCAAACCGTAAAAACCGCGTCCGCAAAACGCAGGTATTAAAGACGGGTGAATGTTTATAATTTTTGCTTGCGATTTCTCTATAAAATTTTTGCTCAAGATGTGCATGAAGCCAGCCAAAACTATAACTTCGGGTTTGAATTTCTCAAGCGCGTTCAAAATTTTATTTTCAAATTCGTCGCCTGAAGTTTTGAAGTCCACGACGTCAACAGAGATCCCGAATTTCTTTGCGCGTTCGATTGCGTAAGCGTCGCTTCGGCTCGATACAACTTGAACAACTCGCCCGGATTTCAAAATTCCGTTATTTTGAGCGTCGATTAGAGCTTGCAAGTTTGTTCCGCCACCGGAAACGAGAACAGAAATTTTTAACAAAGTTTCACTCCTCCTTCTTCTTCAATAATTTCGCCAATTAAATAAGAATCGTTTATCGCGTTCAAAATTTCGCCCGCGTCATCAGGACTTGCGATTAAGACCATGCCGACCCCCATATTAAACACATGGAACATTTCATCACGTTCAATTTTTCCCGTAGTCATTAATAAATCAAAAATCGGAGGCGTTTTTAATGACGCAAGATTAATTCTCGCTGCGAGATTTTTTGGCAAGGATCGCGGAATATTTTCATAAAATCCGCCGCCGGTGATGTGAGCAATAGATTTAATTCTTGAAATCACGGGCAGGACTTTACGAACGTAAATTTTTGTCGGAGTTAATAATTCTTCGCCGAGAGTTTTTCCAAGCTCGTTGAGATATTCGTTAAGATTTTTATTCTCAAAAATTTTTCTCACGAGTGAAAATCCGTTTGAATGAACTCCCGACGACGGCAACGCGATTATTAAATCTCCCTGCTTGACGTTCTCGGGATTCAAAATTTTTTCACGCTCAACGACGCCGACACAGAAGCCCGCTATATCATATTCATTAACGGGATAGAAGCCCGGCATCTCCGCAGTTTCGCCGCCGATTAAAGCACAACCGGCTTGAACGCAGCCTTCAGCAACGCCCGACACAATCGCCGCGACTTTTTCAGGAATGTTTTTCCCGACAGCTACATAATCAAGAAAAAACAGCGGTCTCGCACCGCTGCATAAAACATCATTCGCGCACATGGCCACGCAATCTATACCGACTGAATCATGTTTATCAAGTTCAAACGCGATTTTTAATTTTGTTCCGACTCCGTCGGTGCCGCTGACTAAAATCGGATTTTTCAATTTAGAATCTAGCTCGAACATTCCGCCGAAGCCGCCTAAATCTGAAAACACGCCGGGAATTTTTGTTCGTGCCACGTGAGACTTCATTAATTTCACAGCGTCATAGCCCGCTTGAACATCGACGCCCGAATCTCTGTAACGCTTACTTGTTGTATCGTTGTTTGATTTCATTATTTTTGTTCTCAACTTTCAAAGCCATGTTCGCCGCTTCTGATTCTAATTTTTCGGCGAGCTTTTCATCACTTAATGCCAAAATTCGAGCTGCAAGCCAAGCCGCGTTAGCTCCGCCGTCAATCGCTACACACGCAACGGGAACGCCCGGGGGCATCTGCGCTGTGGATAATAGCGCGTCCATTCCGCCTAGGTCGTCGGACTTCACAGGCACGCCAATAACGGGAACACGAGTGTGAGCCGCCAAGACTCCCGCGAGTGCTGCTGACTTCCCCGCGATCGCTATGATGACACCAAAATTTTTTTCGCGCGCTGTCATTGCGAACTCACGAGCGCGTTCTGGGGTTCGATGAGCCGAGATTATATTTATGTCGAACTCAAGGCCGAGCCGATTTAGAACTTCGATTGACTTCTCTGCGATTTTTATATCGCTGTCGCTTCCAAGAACTATTGCAACCTTCATTAATTTTTTTGCTCCTCATTAATATGTACAGTTGGAATTTTTGATAGCTTCGAGAACGTCGAGAGCGGGAGCTGCGGCGCGTCTTTGATGCCTGAAATTTTTGCTCCACCGGCGGCGGCTCTGTTCTCCTGAACGATAATGTCCCAAAGTTCTTTTCGCCAAATCTGCGTGGATTGCGGCGCGTTGATTCCAATTCTCACGATGTCGCCTCGGACGTCGATAATCATAACTTCAATGTCTGTTCCTATTTGAATACTTTCGTTTACGCGTCTGCTAAGAACGAGCATTAATTTTCGCCTCCGTTCGTCATTGCGGAAGCCTTCAATTTTTCGCGAATTTCTTCAGAAAAGACTGTGTGTCTCACGGGGTACTCTTCATTAAGAGCGATGACTTGCACGGCCTTGCGGGTCTTGATGTTAATCAAAATCGGTGCGCGAAGATTAGCAGTCATGTTCCAAGGCGCGTTATCAGGAATCGAAACGACGATAAGCAAAGCGAGTTCCGCGGGATTGAAAGTGCCGCCTTCGGATTCGTTGACGAGATTTAATTCGTCTTCCGGGATTCGTGCGTTATAATCAGATTGTATGGCGTCAGGGGACGTTACAGGCAAAGCCAGCGCGCCATCGTCGATGCTTTGAAGCCAACGTATAGCGCTGTCATCACTCCCTGCTAAAATCCATTCGTGTTTATCTTCAAAGGCGGGAATGCCGCGCGGGAAAAACAAAACTTCCTCCTGTGTGTATGACACCTCGCCGAAACGTTCGGTTTTTATAATCTTGTTGGACATTTTTATTCACGTGCCTTCAAAAATTTTTTGAACATAATAATAGCAGATTAGTAATTTTGATTTTTAATTCCTAAATACAGACTGTTATAATCATTTTGAGATTTTAAGAGGTGAGTTTTGAATTTTGAATCAGGATTTTATGAACTGGCTTAAGGCTGAGAGCACTGACAAAAAAATTTTAGGGACAGGATTGCTTCTTGCCCCCGTAAATCCTGATAAGCCGGAGCCAGTCAACGAACCAAATTTCATTCCCGACGATAACGATCAAGAAAATCAGATCGAAGTCGAAAATCTCTCTTCAGAAATTTTAGATCTACAACAAGATATAACGCCACTTCAAGAATCCCTCGAAACTCCAGAGCCGTCCCAAGAAATACAAGAGCCTCAATCTGAACTCGAAAATGTAAATCTCGAAGACGTCGCGACGATCGAAGAACAAGAGGAGCCACAAGAAGAGCAAATTGAAGAAGTCGAAGTTGAAAATGACGATTTAGATATTCAAGAGGCTTGGCAGGGAGCGGACACAGGTTTTCATTTGAATCTCGACGAGCCGCCGCCGGAACTCTGGACGCGAATCGGCATCAGCGCTTCTGATTTAGAAGATCTCGATGAACAAGAGGACGAAGAAGAGCTAGATTACGAACAAGGCATGAGCCTTCAAGGTGCCGCTTATGTCCCTAAGACAGACAAGTCTGAACGCGGTAAAAATTTCACGGAACGTCTTCACGAGACCTTGAGAGGCCGTAAGCAGAAGGCCGAGCAGCTTCGTGAGCAACAGGAAGAACAAAAAGATCATCACCCGTATAGATCGAAATCTGTAATAATTTGCTCGACGTTGCTAATAGTCATGGGATTTGTTTTTTTTGCGTTGTGGTTCGCGCAGCAGTGGACGCCGACAAAAATTTATCAACGTGCCGAAGCAAAATCTCAAAGCGGCGATTATGAAGGCGCAATGAAATTATTTCAGCGTGGTTATAAACGTTATCCGAATGTCTTGACATTCTTGACGGGGCTAGCGAAATCTGCCGAGAGTGCTGACCATGTTCAAACAGCTATCATAGCTTGGGAGGCTTATATAAATTCGTTGCCCGCAAATGAGAAAGACAACAAACGAATAGCGCAGCGTGAATTAAAACGTCTGAAAGGCGAGGCTACAACGCCGGAGCCGGAACCAGAGCAGCCGGAAGAAAAAATTAAATCGAAGGACGAAAGCGCAACTTCTGTACAATTTGTCCAGAAATTAAATTTGCCGATTAACTTTGGAGATTTCCTTCGCGAAGGTAATTATGCGTATAATCTCAAAATGTTTAACCCGGCTGTGATTTACTTTGCGCGCGCAATGGAACTTAACGGCAGCGACGTTCGCGCTTATATCGGACTTGCGGCAGCTTATCGGGCCAAGGGCATGTATTTTGATTCAAAGAGAATTCTTGACGAGGCTTTGAGAAAGTTCAAACGTAACCCAACAATCGAAATTATGTTGCAAGAATTAAAAAAAATTAAAAATTGAGGGGAAGTAAAAATTATGATTATTCATGAAAACGTAGTGCAGGCAAATGAAATCATCGGCAACGACGCAGTAAAGGCTCTCAAGCGCAGGGGCTTCGAGGCTGAATACGTACCGACCGGTGCGGACGCCTTGAAAAGAATTTTGGAAATTATTCCGGCTGATGCTTCAGTAGGAATCCCCGGCACAATCACAGTACGCGACATCGGAGCCTTAGACGCTCTCAAAGAACGCGGAAACGTCATTTATCAGCATTGGGGCGGCGATATGACTTCGGCTGAAACTCGCGCAGCACGCTTCAAAGAGAATAATGCCGACGTGTTTTTGACAAGCGCGAACGCTCTCACTCGCGACGGACAAATTATTAACATCGACGGCACTGGAAACAGAGTTGCGGGCATGGCGTGGGGAAATGGCCTCGTGTTGTTCGTAATTGGGATTAATAAACTTGCTTTCAATCTCGAAGACGGAATCAAACGAGCTCAAGCTGCGACAATCCCCAACGCGATCCGTCAGCACGTCGAAACGGCTTGCGTAAAGGCCGGGCATTGCGTCAACTGTCTCAACGATGAAAGCATGTGCCGCGCGATTTTGATTCTTAATCAGGCCGTCAAAGGTCGAAAGTATCACGTGATAGTCGTCGGCGAAAACTTAGGATATTAAAAGCAAGTAGGAGTTAGGAAGTAAAAAACTCTTATAGGGAAAATTAAAGGAGCTTAAAAAATTTTCTAAATGGAAAACAGAGATAAAGTAGTAGTGTTGTTGGCGGGAGGGCGAATAGTTCAAAATCAGGACGACAGAGAACTTACTGATGAAGAATTATACGCGCTTCTGCCTGAAGACGTTCGCGAACATGTAGTGTTTCAGAGATGGAGTTTTCAGCCAGTTTCAAATTACACTTTGCGAATGTGCGGCGAATTAATTAACATGGTTACATCATTTATTCATGACGAAGGCGCGAGGGGTGTTGTAGTTACATGCGGGCTTCAAGCGTTATCGGAGCTTTCATATCTTGCTGACTTAGTTTGGGATTTGAATCCGCCTTTGATATTCACAGGTTCGATTTTTAATGCTGACTCGCCGAACAGTGAATCACGATTGAGATTATCGCAATCCGTTCGCGCAGCGCTATCAGGCGCATGTATCGGCAAGGGAGTTTTAATTTGTATTCAAGACGCGATTTACGCTCCGGCGGACGTTTTAAGAATTTCAAACTTCAATCGCGCAGGCTTGCTCGCGTTCCCGGAGTCGCCGCTTGGAGTTTTCTCGCAGCCGTCAGGAAATTATATTTCGTTGCGCTTCCCGCGTCATCGTTATATTCAAAAAGTCGTTCAGCCGCTGGCGCGAAACATTCCCATTTTAACTGCGTCGCTCGGTGATAACGATTTAATGCTTCGTGCTTTGCTTGATAAAAAATTTGAGGAGCTTGACGGCCTTGTCGTTTCCGGGCTGGGCGATGGCGATGTGCCTTCTTCGTGGGTGCCATTGTTAAGAAAACTTATTCGCTCGGAAATTCCGATCGTGTTGGCGGCGCGTTATCCTGACGGAATCGTTCAGGCTACAGAAAATTACGAAGGAAGCGCGGCGCAACTCCTCGAAATGGGAATTATCAGCGCGGGAATGTTGTCGCCGTATCAAGCTCGAATCAGATTGGCCGTCGGACTTGCAGCGAATTTGAAGGGCGAAGAGCTTGCGAAATATATGCAAGGTAAATAAAGATGGCTGGAATCGTTGCAATAATCGGAAGACCGAACGCCGGGAAGTCTTCTTTATTTAATCGCCTCACCGGAACTAAAGACGCAATCGTTGACGACATGCCCGGCGTAACTCGCGATAGACTTTATGGCGAATGCGAGCATCGCGGGAAAAATTTTTATGTCATCGACACTGGCGGAATTTTTGGAACTGACACGGAATTTAGCGCAGGAATTAAAAATCACGTTGACGAGGCCGTTAAAGAGTGCGACGTGATAATTTTTTTGCTTGACGGCCGCGACGGCGTAACAAGTTCCGACGAAGAAATCGCCGACTTCATTCGCAAAGCGTCAGGCAATGACAAGCCCGTAATAGTCGCTATGAATAAACTTGACGATCCTAAGCACGACGATTTTATTAATGACGCTTACGCACTCGGCTTTGAAAACGTCGTTGGGCTTAGCGCGCTTCACAAACGCGGCATTGATGATTTACTTGACTTAGTTGCGGACTTGTTGCCCGAAGCTGAAGAAGAAATTGAAGACGACTCCGACGAGCTCAGGCTCGTTATCGCAGGCAAGCCTAACGTCGGAAAATCTTCGCTCTTGAATAAAATCACGAACTCCGAACGCTCTTTAGTAAGTCCGATAGCCGGCACGACTCGCGACCCTGTAGACATGAAAATTAATATTGAAGGTCAGGATTTTAGAATAATTGACACAGCGGGCTTGCGAAAACGTTCAAAGTTCGATGGCGATTTAGAATATTATTCTTTCGTCAGGACACTAGCCGCTGTTGACAGAGCCGACATAGCATTATTATTAATGGACGCTCGCGAGCCTTGCACGGATCAAGATAAGAAAATAGCCGCTCACGTCGTTCAAAAGGGCAAAGGCTTGGTAATCGTCCTTAATAAATGGGACTTGATACAGCAAGTAGGAAGTAGGAATGAGGAAGTAGGAAGTAAAAACAAAACTACGAACATTGCCGATGAGTTAATAAAAAAAATTCGCGACGAAATGCCGTTCTTGAGTTACGCGCCTATAGTTTTTGCTTCGGCTTTGAACGGCCGCGGGGTTTCAAAAATTATTCAGACGGTCTTGACTGTCAACGAGAACAGACAAAAACGAATCCCCACGAATTTATTAAATCGTTTAATGCGTGATGTCCTTGCTTTCGATCGCTTGCCTTCGGATAAAAAAGGCCGCGCCTTGAAAGTTTATTATTGTTCGCAGGCCGATGCTTTGCCGCCGACTTTTATATTTTTCGTGAACAAGCCCGAACTCGCAAATTCTTCTTTTGAAAATCATGTGAAAAATAAATTGCGTGAGCTTGAAGACTTCACAGGGACTCCCGTCCGAACATTTTGGAGAGGAAAGGACAATGATAACTAGGAATTAGGAAGTAGGAGGTAGGAAGTAAAAATGAAAAAAATTTGCTTGATATTTTTGATTCTAATTTTAAGTACGTCAGTCGCATATGCTCGCAGCGACGTAACGCTAGCTGAATTAAATGGCACTGTCGGTGTTCAGATGGAAGAATTTGTGAAAGAAGTCATCGCTAATTCTGAACGAAACGACGACTCTTTGATAATCTTTCAGCTTGATACCCCCGGCGGACTCGTTGAGGCTATGCGCGGAGTCGTTCAATCGATTCTTGCGTCAAAAGTCCCTGTAGCAGTCTGGATACCACCGGGCGGACGTGCGGCAAGCGCAGGGGCGTTTATAGTTCAAGCGGCTCACATTGCGGCAATGGCTCCCGGAACGAACATCGGCGCGGCTCACCCTGTTGTTGCGTCCGGCGAAGACATTAAAGAAAGCGACATGAGCAAGAAAATCATGAACGACTTAAAAGCGCAAATGCGTTCGGTCGTTCAGTTGCGAAATCGAAATCAGGAAATCGCCGAGCAAATGATTGAGGAAAGTATCTCTCTAACGGCAACAGAAGCATTAAAAAATAAAGTTGTTGACATCGTGGCGAGCGATATAAATTCTTTAATCAAAGCAACGGCCGGGCGACGTGTAAAAATTAATTCGCAGTTCGTGAAAATCAATTTTGATAACGAAGTCAAAGTCTCTCGTGCAAACATGTCATTCAGCGAGAGAATTATTCAATTTGTTTCAGATCCTCAGATAGCTTACTTGCTAATCTCCGGCGGAATCATGGCAATCTTTTTTGAAGTCATAACGCCCGGCGGATTTATCTTGGGAACAGTCGGCGGGGTTATGCTCGTGCTTGGCTCGATAGGCCTGAAGATGCTTCCATTTAATTGGGCCGGAATCGTTTTAATTTTAGCCGGAATAATTTTAATGACCATAGATTTAATCGCCGGAACTTCAGGATTATTGACGCTCGTAGGCTTGCCTGTGTTTTGCTTAGGCGGAGTGTTTTTGTTCCGAGCGCCGGGGGGCGAACTGCTTCAAATTTCCTTGTCATTCATAATCGGCATAGCGATAGCGTTAGGAATCTGCTTTGCGTTCGTAGCGTTCTTGATTGTGAAAGGCTTTCGGCGGAAAGTCGCAACAGGTTCGCAGGGAATGTTAGGACTTGAAGTCGAGATTCTTTCTGACTTAAGCGAAAATTCATTTGGTCAAGTCTCGTGCCATGGAGAAATTTGGCGAGCTAAATCAGAATCTGGAAATATTTCGGCGGGATCGTTAGGAGTTGTGAAGGCGATTGACGGAATGACACTGACAATTTCAAATAATTAAAAGGAGCTACGAATCTTGAATAAAAAAATCTTTGAACAATTTTTAGGTAAACCTGTTGAAATTTTTCTTGCGCCCGACACCCCTAGGACGTCAGGAATTTTATTAAGTTGCGATGATGATCATTTTGTAATCGGTGAAGAGTTTTGGTCTTATTCAGCCGTACTTGGAATTAGGCCGCTTAAAAAGTCTAACCGTCTTTCGAGGCCCAAGCAAGAATTAAAATTAGAAGAAACTGATTCGCCAATCCCGGAGCCTAATCTCGAAACTCCTAAGCCTATCGAAAAGCCTGCTGCTGAAGTCAAAAAAGAAATTAAGAAAGAAGAAATTAAAAATGAAGTTCCAGATACGGCGCCTACAACCTCGCCTGAAATTTCTATTGAAGATTTTGCGGGCCGCGAATTTGAAGGCACGATTGTTTCATTTTTCTCCGAACGTGGCTGGGGATTTATAGATTCTCCTGAAGTTAAAGCATTAGGCGTGCCTTTGCAAGACGGCGAGAAAGTTTTTGTTCACATGAATCAAATTACAGATGAGGCCCTTCGCTATAAACTTTCAACGCTGACGGATAAAAACGCAAATCCTAATATAAAAGTCGTTTTCAAGTTTAGCTCTAATCAACGCGGCTTAGCGGCCGATGACGTTCACGAGAAAGGCAAGACTGCTCCGAAACTTCCCGATGACGTTTTGAAAGTCGATATGTCATCAGCAATATACGAAGAAGGCGAAATAGAATATTTCAGACGTTACGAAGAAATCCCGCATGGTGAAATCAGAGTTAAAGGTAACAAGCTCTATCGTTTCGATGAAGAAGATGTTATCGATCCGGTTTTGGCTGTGTTCTTGGAGTGTTCGCCGTCGGCAGAAGGTCAGAAAGTAAAATTTACAAAGCTTATGGGCAAGCGCGGCAATATGAAAGCCACAAACGTTTCCGCGGCTGTGCCATTTCCTGAAGAAAAAATTAAAGATTGGGAACGCTCGGGCCTAATTCAAAAAGCGAAAGAGCGAATGGGAGTTAAAGATTAGAAATTTTTGGGGGAGCTTTAAGGGCTCCTCTTTTTTTATTTTATATAATGTACGAATGAAAATTTTTTGGCGGAGATTAAAACTATGGACGAAAAATTAAATTTCTTAATCGAGTTTTTGTTAGACGAAATGCCTGAATATAAACCAAGCGCAGCAAAAATTACAGATAAAAAAATTTTGTTGCGTTCCTTGATGAACGTCAGGCCGCCTATGAAATTAAATCCGGAATTTTTGAAAGTTCAGGACGAATTTTTATCTAACGAACGCGACTTAAAAGGCGTGATTAATGTTGACGAACTCCAAGAGCGTCAGCCGGGAATTTCAATTTGGCAAGGTGATATAACGCGGCTCGATTCTGACGCCATTGTCAACGCGGCAAACTCAAAATTACTAGGCTGCTTTATTCCGTGCCATCGTTGCATTGATAACGCAATTCATTCGGCTTCGGGACTTCAGCTCCGCGACGAGTGCAACGAAATCATAAACGCTCAAGGCCATGACGAACCGACCGGAGCCGCCAAAATCACACGCGCTTATAATCTGCCGTCTAAATTTGTTCTTCATACTGTCGGACCGATTGTGTTCGGCCCGTTGACCGACAAACACCGCGAAGAACTCGCAAGCTGTTATCAATCATGCCTAGAACTTGCTGAAGAAAAAAAATTAAAAAGTGTCGCGTTCTGTTGTATCTCGACGGGAGAATTTCATTTCCCGAATGACGCGGCCGCAAAAATTGCCGTCGAAACCGTGAAAAAATTTTTAACACAAAGTAGTTACGTCAAAAAAATAATTTTCAACGTTTTCAAAGATTTAGATTTAGAAATTTACGAAAGAGAATTAGCATGAACGATAAAATTAAAATTTTAAGAAATAAAATCGACGAAGCCGAAGCGATTATCATCGGAGCGGGCGCAGGGCTTTCAACTTCGGCGGGCTTCACTTATGCGGGCGAGAGATTTGAAAAATTTTTTTCGGACTTTGAAGAAAAATATAATTTTCACGACATGTACTCCGGCGGCTTTTATCCGTATGAAACTCAAGAAGAAAAGTGGGCATTTTGGAGCCGCTATGTTTTCATTAATCGCTACACCGACGCACCGAAGCCCGTTTATGAAAATCTATTCGCGCTCGTGAAAGATAAAAATTATTTTGTCTTAACTACAAACGTAGATCACTGTTTTCAAAAATCCGGATTCGATAAATCGCGGCTCTTTTACACGCAAGGCGATTACGGACTTTTTCAATGTTCGCTGCCGTGCCACAATAAAACTTACGACAACGAAGAAATTATTATTAAGATGGTCGAGCAACAATCTAATATGCGCGTGCCGTCGGATTTAATTCCGCATTGCCCGGTCTGTGGCCGATTAATGGAAATGAATTTACGTTCTGATGATTCGTTTGTTGAAGACGAAGGCTGGCACTTGGCCTGCGACAATTACGTGAAATTTCTCGACGAGAGCCGAAATAAAAAAACTTTGTTTCTTGACCTCGGCACAGGCATGAACACACCCGGAATTATAAAATTTTCGTTCTGGGGAATGACCCGCGAATGGCCGGACGCGTTTTATATTTGCGTAAATCTTGGCGAAGCGTACGTCGCTGAACGTGCCAGAATCTCAAAAAAATCTCTTTGCATTGATGGCGACATCGGCGAAGTCTTAAACGAGTTGATTTAATTTGAATTTTTCCAGCTTTGATGAATTTCTTGACGCAACCGCGAACGATGACAGAGAATTTTTGAGCGAAGATGAAATTTATAAATTCTCTGAAACTGCGTGTGCTCTCGCAAATTCGTCAGGCGGCTGGATAATTTTGGGAGTTGTGCGCGAATTTGATGACGCGCTTAACGTCACCGGCCTTTCAAATTCAAACTTAAATATAAATTCTTTAATCCCACGAGAAATTTTTTTTGAAACTCAAGTTCTCGATAAAATTTTAATCGTCCATATAGCGCCACTTAATCATCGTTTGAAACCGTTATTTGTAAATGGAAAGTTTTATCGTCGAGTCGAAGGCGTAAATTTAATTTCGTCCCGACGTTCTGCGGCAATCGTTGCACAGGACGCGCAAAATTTTTCAGACGAGCCGGCAATAAAGTTTTATCTCAATCCCGAAAGTCTCGAAGATTTTTATAACACCGTCATAAATCTGCACGCCGAATGTAAAAATTTTTCGACCGAAGAATTTTTGTGTCGAAGTTTTATTTTTTCAGGAAAATTTTTGACGTTCGCAGGGGCGTTGATGTTCGGGAATATTATAAAAGTCCACGCCGTTTTGGATTCGCCGACCGAACATGCCGAACTTGAAGCACGAAATCTTTGGGACGCTTATAAAAATATTTTGCCGCGCCTAGTGAAAAAACTTTCGCCTGGGTGTTCGCAAGCGTTTCAAGAAATTTTTATTAACGCTCTTCTTCATTCGGATTATCACGCCGGAAATCAAATTGACGTTTTAATCACAAATCCTCCGAAAGTTTTAATCACGAACCCGGGAACGATTTGTTCAGACACTCGCAATCACAGATTAAAAAAAATTTTTTCGCTCTCTGGAATTTTTCGCGAAGGCCGAACGCTCGACGCCGTAAGAAAATTCATGCCCACGTTTAGACTTGAAGAAGACATCTTGAACTTTCGTGTGAAAGCACTGCTTCGCCTCGAAGGATTTTCGGACTTAAACACGCCTACAATTTTATAACGCGCTACTAATCCCCTAAATCGTGTTACAATTCGGCGATATAATGCAAAGGGGATAAAATTTTTATGAATGCTTTTGAAGTTTTGAAGGAGCGCGGCTATTTCGAATGGTGCACAAACGCCGAACGCCTTGAACAAGTTATGAACGAAGAAATGGTTACGGCTTACGTAGGCTTTGATCCGACGGCCGACAGTCTTCACGTCGGACATTTAATCCCGTTAATGGCGCTTGGCTGGCTCCAGAGGCTTGGCCATAGACCGATAGCGCTTGCAGGTGGCGGCACAGGTTTAATCGGCGACCCATCAGGAAAGAGCAAAGAAAGAAATTTAATCACGCTCGAAGCCGTTCAACATAATATCGAGGGCGTTAAAGTTCAGCTTAAAAAATTTTTGAATTTCGATTGCGGCAAAAATTCCGCGTTGCTCTTAAATAATTACGATTGGCTTTCAAAAGTTACATTTCTTGAAGTCCTTCACGACATCGGAAAATTTTTCTCCGTCAACAACTTAATCGCGCGTGAATATATTCGTTCACGCCTCGAAGACCCAGAAAAAGGAATTTCTTACACGGAATTTTCTTACGTTCTGCTTCAGGCGATGGATTTCAAATATTTGAATGAAAATTATAATTGTCGTTTGCAGATGGGCGGCAACGATCAGCAGGGAAATTTATTAGCCGGCTCTGATTATATTAGAAGGACGAACGGCGCGGAAGTTTTCGGATTAACGCAGCCTTTGTTGCTCACGTCTTCTGGAACAAAATTTGGCAAGACCGAAGCCGGAGCTGTCTGGCTCGACGCAACTAAGACAAGCCCGTATAAATTTTATCAATTCTGGTTTAACACCGACGATCGCGACGTGGAGAAATTGCTGAAACTTTATACTTTCATGCCGATCGAAGAAATTTCTGAAATCATGAACGAGCACAACGCCGCTCCCGAAAAGAGAATAGCGCAGAAAAAACTTGCTTTTGAAGTTACAAGCACGGTACATGACGCCGACACGGCCAAGAGCGTCATAAACGCGAGCGAGATTTTATTTAATCCGAAAATTGATTTTGCAAACGTCAGCGAAGAAACTTGCGAAATGTTGAAGCAGGAAGTTCCATATAAGAAAGTCGAAGGCGTCGAGTTCCCTGCGGGAGTTGTGAGCGTGTTATCAGCTTCGGGAGCATGTGAGAGCAACGGCGAGGCCAAGCGCGCAATTCGTCAAGGCGGAGTGTCAGTCAACGGCGAAAAAATTTCTGATGAGAAAGCCGAACTCAATCGCGAAGTTTTAATCAACGGCAAATATTTATTTGTAAGAATCGGCAAAAAGAAATTCAACATGGCCGAGTTTAATTAAAATGCACACTTGCGGTTGGTATATTTCGGATTCAGTCAGCGATGTTCTTGCGCAAGTTATTCACGATATGGCGAATGCATTGCGCAGTCATTCGCGGGACATTGATTTAACTGTAATCAGCGCAAAAGACAAAAGTATATCGAGCTTTGAACGTGCAAAAAGTATTTTTGTAAAAAAAGAAATTTGGCATTTGTTCGGCCAAGCTCCGATATGGTGGCGAATTGTGCGAATACATTCGCGAACTGTTCACACTCGTTTAGAAGGTACGAATTGGGCGGGTTATCCGTCGAGATTTTTTACAGAAGGCGCGCTAAGTGGTGAAGCCGTCGTGTTTCCTGTCTTTGATCCATTGAGCACACAAAGCGAAGATGTAAGCAAAGCTGTATTTGTACGTTCAGATAAAAGAAAAATTCCGGATGGCGACTATAAAATCATGAATATAGCCGAGAAAATTTTGCGTCCTGAAGCGTTGAGCGGATTGTATATTGCAGACGAAGCAACGCCGCGTGAGGCAATGCGTGCTGGAATTTTAACAATGCGAGGACTTGCGATAGCGTCGCCAAAGTCAGGCTGGCTCGATGAAATTTTAGGCCCTGACGGATATTTTTTGATACAAGATGACGAAGATTTACCACGAATAATTCGCCAGGGATTAGCAGATCGTGGTAGGCATATGGCGATGGCAGCACGGCATTTTTTGAAGTCAAGACGCTCTCACGAACGTTGCACGGACTCGTTAATCACGTTGTATAGAAGAGTTATAGCAAAATGAAAGCGGCAGTTAATGCAATAAAATTTTTTGAGCATTTTACAAATACGGGGCTGCGAGGGAAAATCACAGAAAAATTTTTTGAGTTTTTGCTGCGCACTATAAAGCCGCGTGGTGATTTAATCCTTGAGAACTTGGCGCGCGTTTATCCAAATAGTTCTGAAATTTGGCGAAAAGATATTCGCGGTGAAGTTTACAAAAATTTAGCATGGACGTTAGCTGAAACTCTTGCCTTACAACGTAGTCATGAACAGGCTTGGAACTGGGTAAAAGTTCCGAATGCGAAAATCATCAACGACCTAATGAAACAAAATCGAGGCGCGTTGTTACTAAGTGGACATTTTGGAAATTGGGAGCTTGGAGCGAGTTGGCTGACACAAAACGCAATGGAGCATGGGCACAAAATGCACGTGATTTATCAAGCGATCCATGATCCAGACATCAACGAATATTTAATAAAAATGCGAGAACGATACGGTTTAGTTATGTTGGATAAAGAAATTTCAGTTATGAAAATTGCACACATGCTAAAGACAGGCGAGCACATAATTTTATTAAATGATGTTTCAGGCAGTGGAAGAGTTCGCGTGCCTTTTATGGGAGTTGAAGCTACGAACATGCCCGGCCCGGCATTGATGGCAATGCTAACGGATTGCGCGGTAGTGCCGCTTTGCATTTATAGGAACGCGCCGTTTGACCACGAACTTACAATTTTTGAGCCGCTCGAACTTCCCCAAATACAAAATCATGAAGAGCGTTTGAAAATGGTAACGTTGGAAATGAATAAAGCGGTAGAAAATTTTATAAAACGTAAGCCGGAACAGTGGTTTTGGTTACATAATAGGTGGAAAAAATAAAATGTTATTGAGCAAAGAATTTACATTTGATGCAGCGCACAATCTTGTAAATTATCATGGTAAGTGTGAAAAACTGCATGGCCACACGTATAAATTAAAAGTAGTTCTGGAAGGCCAGCCCGATTCTGAAGGAATGATTATGGACTTTTGCGAACTATCTTCTATTATTAAAGAACTTGTTATAGCACGGCTTGATCATGCGTATATCAACGATTTAATCGCACAACCTAGCGCAGAAAATATTGCAATTTGGGTTTGGAAAGAGATAGAAGAAAAAGTGAAACGTGAAAATTGTAATTTGTATGAAGTTCACGTATGGGAGACCGCCACAAGCTGCGTAATACTGCGAAAAACGGATTTTAATTAAATTTTTAAGGGGTAATTTATATGAAAAAGTTTTTGTGTGCGTTAATAATTTTTGTTGTTGTATCGACGTCGGCTACATCATTTGCAAATTCGACATTGGAAAATATCGGCGCAACTATTCTAGGGCAAATCCTAAATACAGTAATCAACGACGCTTTGAAAAAGAACGGCATGGGTGATTTAATACCAGATGAAGCAGAATCTGCGGACGCTGAAGCACAAATACCAACAGATAATAATTTACCACATGGTACAAAGACGTCAGGAGAAGTTACAGAGCTGTCAGATGAGCAATATCAAAGTTTTAGCGAAATATGTCTTGCAGGCTCAATCGAAGAATTTCGCAAAAAAATTGAGTATGAAAAAATATCTCCCGATGCAAAATACACTAAAAGCGATGGAAGTGTTGTAACTCTTTTGGAGCTTGCAAAAACATCACCGAACCCCGAATTAGCCGAATTTCTTGAATCACAGGGGACAAAAGGAGAATAGAAAATAATAATTGGTATACAAAATCATGGACGCTCATTTAGTTAAGAACATAACACCGCTACCAAACTTAGTTTTACTTGCAGAATTTCAAGATGGTAGTGTGAAAGAATACGATGTTAAACCATTATTAAAGGAACTGCCTATTTTTCAAATGTTGGATTATATTCCAGGATTGTTTAATCAAGTACGTGTTGACGTGGGCTGTTACGGTGTCGTTTGGAATGATGAAATAGATTTAAGTGCTGAAGAGCTTTATTACAATGGAAAATAAAAATTTTATGCATGATGTACAAAAAGAACTTGACAAGCGTAATATACAAATTGATCGCGTTGGTGTAAAGGGCGTAAGTTATCCAGTCATCTTGCTTGACAGAGATAATAAAATACAAAATACAGTTGCAAAAGTTTCAATGAGTGTGATGTTACCTCATGAGTACAGAGGCACTCATATGAGCCGATTTATTGAGACGCTGGAAGAATTTTATGGACGTGTTTCGCCGTCAAATCTTGAAGCGTTTACTAAAAGGCTCTGTGAAAAATTGGAGGCTTCTGAAAGTTCAGTGAGCTTTGAATTCCCATATTATTTTCGTAAAAAGGCGCCTGTATCAGGTATTGAGAGCTTTTCGCAATGTGATATTAAACTTGAAGCCGCTTATACAATTGGAAAAAATTTCGATATGGTAATTGGAATTTCGCTTAATGTACAGACTTTGTGCCCCTGCTCAAAAGAAATTTCAAAATATGGTGCGCATAATCAACGCGCTTTAGTGTCTTTGCGAGTTAGATGTAAGGGGCTTGTATGGTTCGAAGAATTAATTGATTTAATCGAAAAATCCGCTTCAGCACCAATCTTTACGCTATTAAAACGCGAAGATGAAAAATTTATAACTGAAACTGCATATGAAAATCCAAGATTTGTTGAAGACGTTATAAGAGAGCTTGCCCTCGAACTTGATAAAGAAGAGAAAATTTTGTGGTACTCTGCAACTGTAACAAGTTTTGAGAGTATTCACAGTCATGATGCATTTGCTGAAATTGAGCGCGATAAGACCGTATGAAAAGACGACAAAAGAAAATTATACAAAAAATAATTTATTACATCATTGTTGTTTTTATAATGATGATGGGATTTAAGGTTTATAAAATTTGGTACGAAAATTACAAATTATCAACCCCGCAATTAATCGAGGCTATGAGCACAAATTATAGTGAAGAACAGCCGTTAAACGGCATTTTACTTTGGGACGAACAATTAATTTATGCTCCGCAAGATGGAATTTTTACATATCCATCGCCACGACCTCGTTATGTATCTAAAGGAGAAATGCTCGCAGCACTTGATGGCGTCCCTGTTCGTGCTCCTTATCCGGCATATTTTTATCCAGCTCTTGATGGTCAAGAAGGTAATTGGGTTTATCCAAAATTATGGCCAGACTTTGCGCCGTTCCCTGAGTTTAATACTGCATCTTTGATCGAAAATGGGACGTTTTTGGGACGTGGTGAGCCTATTGGAAAACTAATTCCGCAACCGCAAGTTTTAAGGTGTATAGCTTACTTAGATACAACTCCATCATTAGCAAGGGCTTTGGATAATAAAAATAATCCCACAATCAGGATAAGAACTGAACTTGAAGGTAAAGAACGCCGCGCCGAAGTTGTTGCAGTGAAATCATCAGGGCAAAAATTAAAAGTGTATCTTAGACTACCTTTTTTCCCGCCTAATATACTGCATTCAAGGCTTTTTACTGCAAGTGTAGTTACAGATGTTCAAAAGGGCGTTATGGTGCCAGATACAGCTGTAATTACGCGCGAAGGTAAAAACATGGTATTTATTGTAAATGGAAATAGCACAGAACTTCACGCTATTGAAGGTTTTCCCGCTGATGAAGGTGATTTTTTTATAGAAAAAGGCGTGCAGCCAGGTAATAAATTGATATTGAATGCCGATTCAATTATATTCAATGTTAAAGACGAAAATTTAAGGATTTGGTGAACAATGACACAAAATTTTGAGGAAATTTACGAACGTATCCAAAATGCAAAAATCAAAGCTGGAAGAAATGATAAAATTTTTTTCACGGCCGTCAGCAAAACTAGGACAGTTGAGGAAATGCGCGAAGCAGAAAAAATTTCATGGGTGGATTTCTTTGGTGAAAACAGAGTTCAAGAGGCTGAAGGTAAAAGAGCCGCATACCCAGAATCCAAAATACAATGGCGTTTAATTGGACATTTGCAAAATAACAAAGCAAGAAAAGCATCCGAAATTTTTGACTGTATCGACAGCGTTGACTCGATCGAGTTAGCAACAAGACTTAACAGAATAGCTGATGAACTTAATAAACAAATTCCAATTTTGATTGAAGTAAATACGTCAGGCGAAGTGAGTAAATCAGGCGTTGCGCCGGAGAAATTTTCACAACTTTTGGATTTTGTTGTAACACAAAAAAATTTACGTTTAGACGGCTTAATGACAGTCGGGCCGCTTACTGACGATGAAAAGAAAATCAGGAATTCTTTTGCACAGCTACGCGGAATAATTGAAAATGCAAGAGCTTCAACTGGATTGACCATGCCGATATTATCAATGGGAATGAGCGACGATTTTGAGCTAGCAATCCTCGAAGGCAGCACTATGGTGCGAATAGGCACTCTGCTATTTGGCGCGCGATTTTATTCGACAAAATAAAATACTCATGTTATAGTAGCGGCCAATTATAAGCAGGGGGTGATAAAAGTTTTAAAAACATCGCGCTAAGTTTTTTGCTTCCAGGAACTGACTTTTCCTAAAAAATTTTTGAAAGGAGAATTTTTATGCGACTAAAAAATTTATGGACAAGCATTTTTGTATTCTTGTTCGCGTTCGTAATCTTGGGGGGGGGTAACAGAAGCTAGCGACAGCGTAGAAATTAACGAGCGAAACTTCCCGGATCCCGTGTTCCGTCAGTATGTCCTCGATAGAATCGACGTTGGCGCTGATGATCTTGAAAACGTATCTGGCCGAGAATCCGGCGACAAAATTTTAAGTCCCAACGAAATTTCCAGAGTTTTAAAAATTAATGTCGGCAAGTATCAATATTATGAAAGTGGCACTAGCAGCTATAAGGGCATCAAAAGTCTTGTGGGTGTTAAATACTTCACACGACTTCAAGACTTAGATTGCTCTGGTCAGGAGCTAACAGGAGTAAACGTCAGCGGCCTCACTTCATTGACTTATCTCACATGCGACGGCAATTCTAACATGACCTATTTGAACGTCGAAGGCTGCACTAACTTGGGTAGTATTTGGTGCTATGACTGCGCTCTTGAAGGCGAGTTAGACTTGAGTGAGATTGGTGTAAGCCAACTGCGTTGTTACAATAATCCGGAGCTTACTGTTAAGCTTCCCGTTATAGCTTCTGACAGACTCGGAATAGCTTATTTGTATGCTGAAGGCATAAAAGCAGTAGGGCCTCTGAACGCAACGACTCTCGGTGCCTCTTTGAGAACTTTTAATTGCCCCAACCTGACAAGAACAGACGACTGGACATTAGATCTTAGCGGTGAATTCACTATATACGTTACTAGGATTGACGTTTCGGGCAACCCGACTTTGAAAGAAATAAAGTGGAACTCGACATCGCAAGGACAGACCTTTGCAGCTCTCGATTCGCTGAACATTTCCGGCACTCAGATTGATGTACAGCCATTGATTAACACACTCACAGAAAGAAGCGGCAACCCCGAAGAGTTTTTCGCTAATGCGATGGTCAACGGAATAACAACGCTTGACGTTAGCAAATTCACTAACTTGCGTACACTTGAACTTTCAGGCGACGCTATGACTTCTATAACTCTACCGTCAACAATGGCGGAGTATTCCGATGCCAGCGTAACTCTTGCAAATAATAAATTTACAACATTGCCAGCCATTCCGACAAATGCAAAGTATGTTATACTCGCGGGCAACGAATTAACGACACTGCCGACAATTCCAGCAACTGTAACAAGACTTGATGTTTCTGATAATAATTTTGAGACTCTTGATGTCAGCGGCTTAACGGCTCTTCAATATCTCTACACGAACGACAATAATCTAACGACCTTAGATGTAACGCAAAACACTGATCTTACATACCTGCGTGTCGAAAACAACGAGAATATGGCAACGTTGAGCCTTGCCGGGTTGGAGAAACTTTCTCACTTGGATATTTCTGGGACAAAAGTTCCGCTCTCGGTTGCTCCGACAACATTATTCGAGCTTCACGCTGACAAAATGGCATATGCTTTAACGACTGCCGATTTCAGCAGTTATCAACAGTTGCACACACTGCATATTTCTAATAATCCAAGTCTTACAACTTTAACTCTTCAGTCATCGGACAAAGATTATTTAGTGTCTTCGATGATTTATGCTACAGATAACGCCTTGACTTCAGTAACCATGTCTAACGCATACAATATTTATTTTGACAATAACAAACTTGCGACTCTTGATTTGAGCGGCTGTGATGAAGAGTATCCGATATATGGAACAGTATCTTTGACGGGTCAGACTTTGGGCACAACCTTTGCGCTTGCTGGATCAGACGGTGCATGGACTTTGAATTTTGCCGACGTTGTAGGAAGTGGAAACGTTGCTAATGTTCAAGACGTTACAGGCTATGCTTCAGACAACACAAGCATTACGCCCACGGTCAGCGGCGGTGTTTACACCTTCGCGACTGCCCCGACAAGAGTTGCATACAAATACAATACCGGCGGAAAAAAAGTGAAGAAAACAGATCCGACTGATTCAGAAAGCGACCCTCAAATTACATACGAAGATGTTCTCATGGACGTAAGCTTCACGGTGAGCAACGGTAGTGAGCCTGTTGTTGTAGCTCCTACGCTTTCAGTTTCATCACAGACTTTGTACCTAACGGCCGGGGTAGAAATGACCGCGTTCACAATTAGAGCTACAGCCGGGAGCGATTTAAGATGGTCAACTAGCGGCAATCTCCCGAGTGGCGTAACAGGCGTAGCGGCAAGCGATAATTTGAGTTTCACAATCAGTGGAACGCCCGCAGCGTCAACGGCAGGACAAACTTTCAGCTACGAAGTAACGGCCACGAACACCGCAGGCGAAGCAAAAGCAACGATAACGCTCTCCGTAGCCAAAGTAGTAACGGTTGATGAAATCAACAACATGACTTCCGAGCAGAAAGCGGCGGAAACTAATCTTCAGATTACAGGCAATGTAGAAGATTCTGCGACGTTGCTTGAAGGATTTACGAATCTTGAAATGGCTGATTTATCACAGGCGAATTTCACTACCGGAACGGTTACACTTCCTGAAACAAATAATCTTGAGAGTCTGAATCTATCAGGCAATGCGACTGTTAAGAATGTAGATGTCGGCTCTACAGGCGGCAAATTAACAACTATCAACCTTATCAACTGCACGGAGCTTGAAGAAGCTGACGTAAGCAACACTCAAGCTACGACGCTGAATGTAACCGGCTGCGAAAAGCTAACGACGCTGAAAGCCGAAGCGGCTGACGGCAACGGCAAAATCAGAGAGATCACAGGGCTTGAAGATTGTGCGGCTACTCTTGAAGAGCTCGACATAAGCGGCAACAGTCTTTTGTGGCTCGATCTAACGAACTTCGGAAAGCTCACAAGCAACGCAACCGATTTAAGCGGACAGAAGCGTAGCGGCTGGGTAGTCAGTACGATTATTAACTGGGCTACATTTTTCACCGGCGGCTCTTTCACAACGTCCGATGTAAATACGGCGGCTCCCGATGCTAACAACGTTACGATCACAAGCGCGAGCAAGAACGGTTCGAACGTCGGCTTCACAACTGAAAACGGTCAAACAACTTTTGACAGCGAACCTGACACCTTCACCTACGAATACAACGCGAAGGACGGCCTCAACAAAATGGACGTTACAATTTCAGGCTCTGGCGGCGATGATAATGATAATAATCTTAGGAACAGCGGCGGTGGTTGTAACAACGGATTGGGAGCAGGTGTGTTTTCAGTATTAGCGCTGATGTTCAGTACATTTAAGAAAAAATAAGATTTAATTAATTAAAATTTTGGCCGGTTAATAGCCGGTCTTTTTTATATGTCAGCGCACAAAATCATAACTGGATTATTTGCTTTCATCAAAGTTAAGTCGTCATTAAGAGGCCGTGATGATGTCACAGAAATTTGAGTAGTTTCAAAGTTTTTCATGCCTTTCATTAGGTCATATGCGAGATTAAAATTTTCCAATGTTACACACGCAACGACTATGCGAAGTGAAGATTGTATTTTTGTAATAAAGTCTAAAATCTGTTTCATTTCACCGCCGCTGCCGCCTATGAAAACATGCGATGGTATAGGGAGATTTTTAATAATTTTACTTGCTAATCCTTCATGAATTTCGATATTATGTAAATGAAATTTAGCTATATTCTTTTTAATTAACTCTACAGCTTTGGTATTTTTTTCTATTGCATACACTTGCATTGAAAGATACAACAAAGCTACGCCGATACTTATAGAACCTGAACCGGCTCCAATATCCCATAATAAGGAGTCGGACGTTAATTCCAATTTTGAAATTATTGCAGCACGCACATTTTCGTTTGTAATTACAATATCTTTTTCACGTAAAAAATCGCTGTTACGCAAAAAAAGTTTATTAAATGAGTAAATATCATGATTTTTTATTAACATGATTGAAAGCTCTGGAAAAGTTTTATACAAAAAATTTGAAGGCTTACCATGTAAAAAAATTTCATCATGACTTCCTAAATTTGAACCTATAAAAACTTCGATAGATTCAAAATTTTTTAATTCATCACATGCCCAAGTAGGCGAAAATTTTTTGTCGCAAACTAAAATGGTGCGCTGATTTCTTTCAACAAAGTTGAGAAATTCACCAACATTTAATTCTCTTCCATGACCGGAAAAAATTTTAGCATCATTCCAACTTTCGCAAGCATAAGCACACAAAATTTGTAACGAGCTTAGCCCCGGCAATACTTTTATATTTGTATCATGAAAAAATTTTTTTACTAAAGGCAAAAGGCTGTATAATCCAGGATCGCCTGATACTAAAATTAAAATTTTTCCAGAATAATTTTGTATTTTGACAAAAGTATCCTGAATTTTTGTAAGTGGGATAAATTCTTTATTTGCAGGGATTAATTCAGAAAATCGCAAACTTGATACAATAATATCAGCTCCTTCAATAGTATTTTTTACTTCAGGAGTTAAAGTAAGTTCTGAGCCGCTTCCCACGCCTGCAACTGTAATTTCATTAATCATAGTATTTTCCTAAAATTTCTCCATTGGTATTAATTAAAAACACATCAATTTTCATTTTATAAAACGTCCTTTCATGACACTTTTTTGATATTACACGCGCAATATTATCCCACACAAAATTAAAATTAGCTTGCGAGATAATTTCTATCGCTTCGTTCGTTGTATTTGAAGTAAAAATTTGCTGTATAAGTTCACGTTCAGCGCCTACTAATGCTAAATGTGTACAAAGAGCTTCAAGTCTTCCGTCTGCGATTTTGCTGTGTGTATTAAAGGAGCCTGCCGCAACTTTCAATAACTTTCCCGGGTGTCCACAGATGATTAAGTGCTTAAATCCAAGTCGCACAGCCTCATCAATGACATATCCAATATAATTGCCACATTGTATTACGTTGCGAGTATCTAACAAAAAAATCTCACGTAAAGCAGTTTCACCACTATGCGCAAATGTTATATAAATATTTTGAAAGCCGAGAGCAAAAATCATATTTAATTCCAATGTTAGAGAATCCAATAGGGCTTTTTCATTAGTTGGCTTTACAAATCCAGTCGTGCCTAAAATCGAAAGTCCACCTATAATGCCTAGTCGCGGATTAAAAGTCCTTAATGCAATTTTTTCACCTTCAGGGATTTTAATTGTAATTTTCATTGAAGATTTAGAAATTATTTCACGCACAGCGCGGCGAATTATTTCACGCGGAACAGGATTAATAGCTAGTTCACCGACTGAAATTTTTAATCCAGGCAATGTTACAACACCAACGCCACCGCCATTTTCAAAAAAAATTTCCCCGTTTGTATCTAAAATTTCGACACGTGCAAAAATTTTTATTCCATTAGTTACATCGCCCCTATCGTCGCCAGAATCCTTGGTAACGCTGAAAAAATTTTTATTTTCATGTAGCACTTTCAAAACAAATTCGTGATTTTCCAAATTTTTTACACAAACAGTATTTACAATCTCGCCGCAATGCTCAAATATAGCTGAAGCCTTCGCAGCAGCTGCCGCGCATATTCCAGTTGTAAAGCCCAATCGCATTTATTCAAGGCCATACAACAACGCATTTATTATTGAACATGCTACTGTAGTCCCGCCTTTACGGCCTTTAGCTATAATTTTAGGAACGTCGATAGCGTCTAACATTTGCTTAGCTTCAATTACATTTACAAATCCAACAGGTACACCAATTACTAAAGCTGGATTCGCTTGTTTATCTTTTATTAATTCACATAGTCGTATCAAAGCTGTAGGCGCGTTTCCTATTGCATAAATTGCATTTGGAAAATTTTTAACTGCTTGCTCTATATTTATAATAGAACGTGTAACACCGCGGTTTCTAGCCTCATTATTTATATTTTCGTCAGCTACATTGCAAATTATTTTTAGATTGTATTTTTTACTTATCCCAGCTACTAACATTAATGTATCAGTTACGATTGTAGCACCGTTTTTAAGGACTTCACGCGCTATTTTTACAACATCTTTCGAAAAGTACAGATTATCTAAAAAATCAAAATCCGCCGTCGCATGAATTACACGCTTTATTATTGCTAAATTCTCTTCAGGGCCGCAATATTCGCCAATTTCATTTTCAATTATCCTCATGCTCTCTTTTTCTATTTCAGTCGGACGCATATAAAACATACTCCTTATTATTTTTGAGCGCGATTATATCATTAAAGTCGCAGGGGCCACTTTCAGGAAGCTGCACTTATTGAGGTTGAGGTGTATTGACAAAAAAAAAAATTGAACGGATAATAACGGCCGTCAATCAATCAATATTCACATCATTTATTATGTGGAGACGTGGCCGAGTGGTCGAAGGCGGTTGACTCGAAATCAACTGAGCGGCTTGCCGTTCCTAGAGTTCGAATCTCTACGTCTCCGCCATTTTTTTATAAAAGAAAGGATTTTTTTAACGTCATGAAAATTCTCGTAATTAATTGCGGCAGTTCGTCCCTCAAGTATCAGTTGTTCGACATGGAAGATGAATCAGTATCGGCTAAAGGCCTCGTCGATCGCATTGGCATTGACGGTTCAAACATTACTCACAGAAAAACCGGCGCGGAGCCTTTCACAATTACAACTCCCATCAAAGACCATAAGGTCGCGATGAAGCTCGTACTTGACGCACTGCTTGACGCAGAACACGGCGTTTTGAAATCACTTTCAGAAATTTCAGCGGCAGGCCATCGCATAGTTTCCGGCGGCGATTATTTCAAAGAAGCCGTTCTCGTAAATGAAGAAGTCATGGACGCGCTTAGAAAATGTATTCCGCTCGCGCCGCTTCACAATCCCGGACACATCATGGGAATCGAAGCCATTCAGCACGCTTTGCCGGAGTTGCCGAACGTCGTTGTGTTCGATACGGCTTTTCATCAGACAATGCCCGACTATGCTTACATGTACGGACTTCCTTGGGAGTTTTACGAAGTTCACCGAGTCCGACGCTATGGAGCGCACGGCACGAGCCATCACTTTGTATCGTTGAGAGCCGCCGAAGTCCTTGGGAAAGCACCGAGCGAATTAAAGATGATCACTTGTCACCTTGGCAACGGAAGCTCAATCAGTGCAGTTAAAAACGGGAAGTGCGTTGATACATCGATGGGCTTAACGCCGCTTGCCGGTGTCCTCATGGGCACGAGAACAGGCGACATGGATCCCGCTTGCGTTCCGTTCGTTCAGAACATCACGAAGTATTCAGCCGACGAAATGAACAATTTCATGAACAAGAAGAGCGGACTTTTAGGAATTTCAGGAGTCAGCAGCGACTTACGCGACGTTGAAGACGCAGCTAACAAAGGCAACGAACGCGCACAGCTCGCTATTAACATGCTTGAATACGGAATCGCAAAGTACATCGGCGCTTATACAGTCGCAATGGGCGGACTTGACGCTATCGTATTCACAGCCGGAATCGGTGAAAACAGCGCGTCAACACGTGAAGCAGTCTGCAAAAAACTTGAGTTCATGGGCGTGAAAATTGACCCCGCGAAAAATAATATCCGAGGCAAAGAAGCTATCGTCAGCGCAGATGATTCGAAAGTCAAAGTCCTTGTTGTCCCGACGAACGAAGAATTAATGATTGCCCGCGAAACAAAACGCGTAGCATTTTAAGAAATTTATATAAGAAATTTATAAATGAAAGAAGAAAACGCTCCTGACTCTTCATTAATAATAGAACTGCCTCCGCGCAATGACACCGAAACGCAGACATATAAAATGTATGGCTTCGGGCCTTGTGCGTTGTCGTTCATGGGTCAGGAGTTTAATTTTCCTGAAGGGATTTACACATCGATTTTTGCGCAGTGGCTCGAAGATTCGTTATTGTCGGTCGTGATTTCGATTAAGGCACTTATGGAGGCGCCTTGCGCTCGGTGTTTGAAAACTGTGAGCCTTGAAATATCAGATGATTTAAGGTATCTTTATTATTTGCGAAGTGCCAAAGGCGACGATTCGGACGAAGACGAAGAAGAAATTAAAGAATTTGATGATTATATGCCCGTTGAAGTCGATTATTTCGGTCGTGTTCTTGATGTAATGCCGCAAGTTAGTGAAAGTGTTTTCGCGTTGCTTCCGACGAAAGTTTTATGCAAAGAAGATTGTAAAGGCTTGTGCCCTAACTGCGGGAAAGACCTGAACGAAGGCGAATGCGATTGCAAAAATGAAGACATCGACCCGAGATTAGACGCGCTGCGCAATTTTAATTTTAATCAGTAATAAAGGGGATTTTTTTATCATGGCAACACCAAAAAGAAAAGTTTCTCATGCCCGCACAGCACAGAGAAAAGCACAGTGGCTTCGTTCACTTTCTGCACCACAAACGATGGCGTGCCCTCATTGCGGAGAAATCACGCTTGTTCATCATGCTTGCCCGGCTTGCGGTTATTATCGCTCAAGACAAGTTGTCAAAGTAAAATCAGAAGAAACAGCTTAATTCAATTAGGAGTTAGGAAGTAGGAGGGAGGAAGTATTTTATAATTTTTACCTTCGCTTCTACTTTTTAATTCCTACCTGAAAAAAATCATGAGTGAGGAAAAATTCTATTTTCAGACAGAGGCCGCGGAGCTTCTTAACTTAATGATAAGTTCCGTGTACTCCAACAAAGATATATTTTTACGTGAAATAATTTCCAATGCCTCCGACGCTCTCGATAAAAGACGAATCGAAACTCTTAAAAATACAGAGCTTGCGGAGAACAAAAATCCAGAAATCAAAATCGAAATCAATCCCGACAGCAAAACTCTTTCCGTAAGTGACAACGGAATCGGCATGAGCCGCGACGATTTAATTAATTATCTCGGCACAATCGCAAAGAGTGGCACAAAAGAATTTTTGAAGGCCGTCAAAGAAGGCAGCGAGAACACGCAGCAAGAACTCATCGGCCAATTTGGCGTCGGGTTTTATTCTGTCTTTTTGGTTGCGGACAAAGTCGAAGTAGTGACACGAAAGCTCGGCACGGATCAGACTTATAAATTCAAGTCCGACGGCAAAGGAGAATATACAATCGAAGAGGCTCCGCAGCGTTCAGAATGCGGAACGACCGTAACGCTTTTCATTCGCGAAAATAAATCTGAAGACGCTAAAAATTATCTTGACGAATGGACAATCAAAGGAATTATTAGCAAATATTCAGATTTTATTTCGTGGCCCGTAATCTTCAAAGATGAAACCGTGAACTCTCGCAAAGCCGTTTGGCAGCGTCCTGACAGCGAAGTAACCGAAACCGAATATAACGAATTTTATAAGCTCATTGCTCACGACTGGACCGACCCGCTTATGCACATTCGGATTAACGCGGAAGGCTCTACGAATTTCAAAGGATTATTATTTGTTCCGTCGCAAGCGCCTTTAGATTTATTCATGAATCCTGAATCCGGCGGCATAAGTCTTTATATAAATCGTGTCTTCATCATGAACGATTGTAAAGATTTAATCCCTGGTTATATGAGATTTATTCGCGGCGTTATTGATTCGGAAGATTTGCCGTTGAACATTTCGCGCGAGATTTTGCAGGACGATCCGTTTATTCGCGTCATAAAGCGCAGCACGCAGCGAAAAATTTTTGCCGAACTCAAAAAACTTTTAGAGAAAGACCGCGAGAAGTATATAAAATTCTGGATCGCGTTTGGGAAAATTTTCAAAGAAGGATTCTTGTTAGACAAGGACAACGCGCAAAAAATTCTTGAGCTTTCATTATTCAAAACGACTTATAACGACGAATGGACAACGTTAGCCGAGTACGAATCGCGCATGAAGCCCGACCAAACTGGGATTTATTGCCTTGCAGGACTGGATAGCGTCGCAGCTTTGAAAGCCTCACCGCGTCTTGAACAATACACAGCCAAGGGCTACGAAGTCTTATTAATGACCGATTCTATCGATGAATTTATTTTGTCGGACTCAAGATTTATTTTGCCCGAGGACAGCAAAAAATTACTCGATATTTCAAAAGACGACGTAACCGCGCAGAGCGAAGCCGAGAAGAAAGACGCGGAAGAAAAATTAAAAGCTCTCGAAAACGATTTTGCACCGTTGAAAAAAATCGCTATGGAACTCTTCGCTGAAAAAATCGAAGATGTCAGACCGTCGCTTAATCTCACGGATTCGATAGCGTCATTAACCGGCGGAATGTCTTTCCAGATGGAAAAGATGATGCGCACGGCAGGTCATTTCGTTCCGCCGCAAAAAAGAATTTTGGAACTTAACGCCTCTCACCCCGTCGTTAAAAAGCTCGAAGCTATTGCCAATGACGACCGCGAAAAAGTTTCTGACGTTTTGAAAATCTTATATGACCAGTCGCTGATTTTGGAAGGCGCTGAACTTGACAACCCCGCGGACTTTGCACGGCGCATTAATGAGCTTATCGCTTTCGCGCTTGGTGATTAAAAAATGCCGTTCCTTAGAGCAGCCCTCCTGAAAAAGAAAACTCCGCGTTATGACGAGACAGACGATTTTATAGTTTCGCCGCCTGTTTCGCCCGTCATTCCGCAGGAGCCTGAAGAAGAACTAGAAGAGGACCTCGAAAGGGTCAGCATTGCAGACCTTCACAGCCTCATTGATGCTAAAGTCGAAAATCTCGAAGCCGAAGACGAAGAATCGCAGCCAGTCGAAGCAGTGCCGGATGTCATAGCGACCCCGGAAACTGTCGAAGAGTTTCTCGAAACTGTAGCCGAAGAACTTGAAGCTCTCGAAGCTACCGAAGAACAAGAAATTGAACTTGTAATCGTCAATCCTGTTCTTGAAGAGCCTGAAGAAGTTCAAGAAATCGAAGTGCCCGCAGTTGAAGAGCCTAGCGAGCCTGAAGAGCCGGAGCCGGAAGAAGAAGTAGAAGCCGAAGAAACACCGGAAACTTTAGAATCAGAGCCGGCGCCTGACGAAGAAAAATTTGAAGAAGAAATCGCGACTGAAGAATCTGAAGCAGAGCCAGAAGTTTTAATAACGGAATCCGAAGAAGAAATTTCAGAGCCGGAATCTGAAAACGAAATTGAAAATCAGGTTGAAGCAGAGCCGGAAGTTCAGGAGGAGCCAGAAGCTGAAGATGTAGAAGAACAAACTGAAGACGCTAGCGGCGAAACTGAAATCGAATCTGAAGCTGTCGAAGGAGAAATTAAAGTCGAAGCTGAAAATCAAGATGACGAAGCCGAAGAAGCTGCTCTTCCAGATTTGATTCAAGAAACGGTTGAAAATCACGAGCCTGTAATTTTAGAGGACGAATCTGAAACAGAATCTGAAATTTCTCAAGAGCCAATCACTGAAGACGCTCAAGAATCTGAATCTGCTCCGGAAGATGTCGCGCTAGAAACTCAAGAGCCGAACGACGAAGAGAAATCAGAAGAAGCAGATGAGGAAGGCCCGGCGCCTGTTGAAGTCGAAGAGCCAGAAACCACAGAAGAAACGCAGAAATCAGAGACGGAAGAAGCTCAAGAGCTTCCTAAGAGTGATGAGCCTTTCAAATTAAAATATGACGTTACGTCGGGCGAGCGATACGTCGATAAAGTTTCGACAAAAACCGAATTTGACAAAATGCTCGACGAACTCGCCGCCATCAGCAAAGATTTATTATCGTGGCAAGTCGAAAAGTTCGCGAAGGACTACACCGGAAAATTTTCAGCCGAAGCCGAAGCCGAAGCTCGAAAATACGAAGCGTTCCTCGGCGGTTATATCACGAATGCTGCGATGACGCTTTACGACATGGGCTATAGAGAAGCCGCGATTAAACAACTTGAGCAAGCTCAAAATATTCTCGTCGCTCGCAAAAAACTTGAAGAAGAAACCGAAGCAATTAAAGAGCGCGTAGAAGAAGAAGACGCCGCCGTGGATCTTTCTGATATTTTAGGAATGTTCGGCGACGGCTAAAAAATTTTTAGGAGGAGTGGCAATGCCTGAAAACACGAAATCATTTAGCGACTTATGGCGCGAAACGATTTATACGGCACACGTGAATTTTTTAAGAAAACGAAATTTATTTGAAGACTGGAAAAAATTCAAGGCTGGCAAAAATCTTCGTCAAGATGATTTCCGGCTTATGAGCAAATTTATAGAAATCAAAGAAAAATCACAGACTGAAAATAAAAATTAAATCATGGCTCTTACAGTTCTTGCATATAATTACGTCTCCGGAATCGTCGAACTTCTTGACGAAATTAAAAAAGATTTTCCCGGAGACTTTCGTTTTATTGTCCCGTCGATTAATGACAAATTTTGGTGGCCAGATAAAAAAATTCAAAGTGAAAATCTATGGACTTGGGACGAAATTTATAAAGACATCGCCGATAAACACGGCACACGAAAAAAAATTTTATCCCCGCCGGACCATTTATTAATCTTAAACTCAATCTTAAAAAAAATTCTCGCTGAATTTCCTTATAAAGTTCAAACGCTGCCCGGCCTGACGCGACCGGGATTTTTAAGTATTCTTTCGCGCGATATTCGTGAACTTCTTAATGAATCAGTCAAACCTGAACAACTTGATTTTAATCCCGAGAGTTTTAATGCGTCAGAATTTTTGTTGCCGCGAGTTTATTCGGCCTATCTTGAATATTTAAATCAATATGACCTTCTCGACAGCGCGCAAGTTTGTACAGCGACCCTCGAAGAGATAATCAGAAATCAATCTTGGGGTCGTGAGTTTGTGATGGTCTTCGGTGGCTTTCTGTCGTTCACTCATGCACAGCTTGAACTCGTTGGAGCGTTGCGAGATCGTTGTGTCGAAATCGTTTTGTTGAAGCCGGAAACGAATTTGAAATCTTTTCACGACGCAGAACTTCAACTCCGTGGTGTCAGCTCGCCTTTAGAGAAATCGACAGGAAAAATTATAAAAATTCATGTCGCAGAGCCGGGACTTGAACCTGAAGTCATAGCGCGAAGTCTTGCGTTAAAGAAAATCGAATTTGAAAATTTTGACGAAGTCGGAATCATGATTGAGCGCGGGCGCGAAGCGACTTTTGCAGAAGCGTTTGAACGTTACGGAGTGCCTTATGATTTTGTTTCAGGTGTTCAAATAAACTTGACGTTGCCGGGCAAAATTTTAGCGGCGATCCGTCATCTTAATTCGCGAAATTTCCCGACTTATGAAACAGCAATGTTATTAACTCAGCCATGCTTCGCCGGAAATCGCTTCCCCGTGCTTCGCGCTTATAAAGCCGGGTGTTCTGG
>JAFSUP010000076.1 GCA_017445205.1 Synergistaceae bacterium | reverse complement strand
TTATCTTTACTTTTATTTCGTTCTTCTTTATCATTTTTACCTACTTTTATTTATTTTTTTTATAATAATTATAAAAGAACCTCTGAGGTTTTTCGATTTTTCAGAGGCTCTTTTTGTTTTTCTTAACTTAATGACATTGCCCGCAATGGAGAGGAAATTTTTAAATTTTTTATGGAAGGTATGTTTGTAAAATTTTCATCATTTCGGCGCTCTTGAAAGGCTTCGGAAGATAATCATCGAAGCCGTTTGCTATATATTCGTTTCGTGCGTTAGCGCCCGCGTTCGCAGTCAGCGCTATGAAAGCCGTGTTCGTCGTGTGGTTCTTTGCGTGATGAAGAGTTTCGATCCCGTCCATGCCGGGCATCTTGTGATCAAGGAAAACTAAATCATAATGACCGGCTTTGATTTTCTCAAGAGCTTCTTCGCCGGATTCGGCCGTTTCGATTTTAGTCTTTGTGTCTTTGAGCATTCCTTTAGCGACAACGAGATTAACCGGCGTGTCGTCAACGATTAAAAGCGTAGCATCAGGCCATTCGGTTTTGTCGCTATTGATTTCTTCTAAGGCTTCGGCGCGGGTAGTTTCAAGGAATTTTTTATACTTGCCAACGGTGAATTCATCTGTATGCGTGATAGACTGCGTTACTTTTACTGTAACTTTCGTGCCTTTGCCATACATACTTTCGATTTCTATTTCGCCCTTCATAATTTCCATTATGTTCTTGACTAGCGTAAGTCCGAGGCCGGCGCCGGGAATGTTTCGAGTTTCGATGAGGTTCGCGCGTTCAAACGGCTCATAAATTTGCGCCATTTCTGCCTGTTTCATTCCTAAGCCGGTGTCTTCGATTTCAATAGTTAAAGCTATTGAGTATCCGTCGCGAACACCCGTGATTTTTAGAGTAACGCTGCCTTCTTTAGTATATTTGACGGCGTTGTCAAGTAGATTAATAAGAGCCTGTTTTAATCTCAAAATATCGCCGTGAAGATGTTCGGGCATGGCGTCATCAATTTCGAGATTGAATTTCACGTTTTTCTTTCCAATTTTATGAAGCACATAGCCTTGACATTCTAAAAGCGTATCCCATAAATGATAATCGCTTTCATAAAGATCCATTTTGCCGGCTTCGATTTTGGAAATGTCGAGAATGTTATTAATCAACGTAAGCAAATAATTTCCCGAGCGTCGAATACTTTGAGCCGCCTCTTTAGATTCTGTGTCTTTGCTCTCAACAAGCTCTTCAATAATCATGTCATTAATTCCCAAAATCGCGTTCATGGGCGTTCGGATTTCGTGAGACGTGCTGGCGAGGAAGTTGCTCTTAGTTTGCTGCGCAGCAGTTGCACGCTTTAACGAAATTTCTGCTTCTTGTCGCGCCTTGTCCGTCTCCGAGTGAGCGCTGACGAGCTGCCTATATGTGGGAGCCTCCATGTAGAAAAATATAAACACTAACATCATAGTCGAGACGATATAGACAAGCGGGATTTTTTGCTTGAACAAGTATTGAATCATAAATGCGTCAATCAATAATATAAATAACATGTTCATGACTATAAACTGTCCGTTGCTATAATGCTGCTGGAAAATAAGCTGAAGAATAAAAGCCTCGAACATGAAAATTATTGCAAAGCCCGGCGAGAAGACCATATAAATATCTTCGTTAGCGTCGAACACAAAAGGCATTATGATACTTACGCAAAGCAAAAAGAAATTAATTTCGGTGAGCCTCTTCGATAATCGTCGTGTGTATGCCGCAACGTAACACATAAGACAATAAGCATTAATATTAATCATCGCATAGAAGGATTTCATATATGGGCTAGATAGTTCTGTGCTCATAAATAATTCCAGAATGACTTCAAACGTCGCCGCTATGAAAGTTGTAACGACGAGCATTAAGTATCTGCGATTAATTTCTGATTTCGTAGCCATTCTTCCACTTAAAAACATCGAAAAAACAAAGAGAAATGGAAGGATAGCAATCTCTATAAAATTTTCGTCAAGATTATTCACTAAATCCATTTTAATTAAGAGGCTCCTTTAATTTTTTAATTAGTATAACACTTATAACGGTTCAATGCTTTCTCACGGGCGATTAATGAAAATGATATAATGCAAAGAATTTTACATGAGTCTTGAAATTTAGAATATGAATATAAAAGGATCCGATATATAAAATGTTTCTTATGACTGTTGACACTGAAAGACAATTAAAACGAGAGCTTACGCCGTTAAACGTATGGTCATTGGCTTTCGGTTGTGTCATCGGCTGGAGCGCCTACGTGATGCCCGGTAGAGTATTCCTTAGGAGCGCAGGCCCGCTCGGAACTCTTATAGCTATGGAGATTGCGACGTTAGTAATGCTAATAATCTCATATAGTTATAGCTACATGATAAATAAATTTCCAAGGACTGGCGGAGAATTCGTTTACGCTAAGATGGCTTTCGGTGAGCACCATAGCTTTGTATGCGCGTGGTTTTTGAGTCTTTCATATTTATCTGTAATTCCGCTGAACGCAACAGCTTTAAATTTAATTATGCGCACGATATTCGGCGACGCTTTTCAATTTGGCTTCCATTATGTTTTATTCGGCTATGATTTATATTTCGGAGAGATGCTGCTGGCGTTATCGGCGATCGTTTTTTTCTTTTTTATAACTTCATTTGAGGTTATCGTAACCGGGAAAATTCAAACTTTTATGGTCGTGATTTTGCTCGGGGGAATTTTAATTTTATTAGGCGCTGCGTTATTCAGTCCTGCTGCTTCGACTACAAAACTTCACCCTATGTTTCACCCTATGACTTCGGAATTTACAAACGGGATTTTGGCGCAGATTGTCGCAGTTTTTGTAACTGGGCCGCAATCCTTTGTTGGCTTTGACACGGTGCCGCAGTTAATCGAAGAATCAAAATTTTCGCCCGAAAAAGTAAAAGTTGTAATGGACACGAGCATTCTCTGCGGCGGATTTGTTTATATAGCGCTGACGTTTTTTGCGTGCGTTGCGTTTCCTGATGGTTATTCGAGTTGGTTCGAGTACGTCAACGACATTCCGAGCTTGTCAGGTATAGGCGAAATTGCGACGTTGACCGCAGCTAGACAGGTCTTGGGGAATATCGGACTTTGGATTATATTCGCGTCCGTCGTTGCAGCAATGCTGACGGGAATTTTAGGATTTTACACTGCGACGAGCCGATTATTATATTCAATGGCACGCGATAAAATGATTCCAGAGTGGTTCGAGTATCTGAACAAACACGGAGTTCCGACTCATGCGGGATTATTCTGCGTAATTGTTTCAGGAACGACTTCACTACTTGGCCGCCCTGTCCTTGGCTGGGTGTTCGACATGGCGTCTATAGGAGGCTCGATTGGCTTTGCTTATACGTCGATGTCGGCATGTAAATTTGCGTTTCAAGAAAGGCGCTGGGACATTACGATTTTGGGAGCGTTAGGTTCTTTGGCGTCGCTAGCGATGGGAATTTTGTTGCTGGTGCCGATACCGGGATTAAATGTCTCGCTTAGCAAAGAGTCATATATATTATTAGTAGTATGGACATGCGTCGGTCTTGTGTTTTATTTCCTTGGAGGCGGGAGCGATAAGCTTGCTGAAGAGATGATAAAGTCAGATTTAGAGGCGTTGGATTTGCATGAAGATTTTATTCCATTTACAAAAGAAGAACTAGGGATTAAAGATTAGAATTTTGAAGGCCGCGCTCTCCCACCCGCCCACCCGAGCGCGGCTTTGTCTTACTCAAGCTTCATTTCTAAACGTCAAGATTTTTAACTTCGTGGGCATTCGCGATTATAAATTCTCTTCGCGGCTCTACCTTATCTCCCATCAAAATATCAAAATATTCGTCGGCCAAGAAATTATCATCAAGCTCAACTTGCTTCAAAATTCGATTTTCGGGATTCATCGTAGTTTCCCAAAGTTGCTCCGGATTCATTTCGCCAAGTCCCTTGTAACGCTGAACACTGACCTTCGACGGGTCTGGCGCGCTGTCAACATGCTGACGTAATTCGCGATCCGTGTAGCAATAATTCACGGTCTTCCCGGCCTGAACGCGATATAACGGCGGCTGCGCAAGATACAAATAGCCCTGCGATAAAAGCTCCGGCATATGACGATAGAAGAATGTCAGCAACAAAGTGCTAATGTGAGCGCCGTCAACGTCAGCATCGGTCATGATTATAATTTTGTGATAACGCAGCTTCGATTCGTCAAACTCATTTCCGATCCCGCAGCCAAGAGCCGTGATTATCGTCTGAATTTCACGATTAGCGAGCATCTTATCCATGTGAGCTTTTTCGACGTTCAAAATTTTTCCGCGTAACGGCAAAATCGCTTGAAAAGTTCGATCGCGTCCCTGTTTCGCTGAACCGCCCGCGGAATCTCCTTCTACTATATATAGCTCCGTATTCTCAGCTTGCTTCGATGAACAGTCAGCGAGCTTGCCCGGCAAACTCATTCCTGACATCGCGCCTTTGCGAACAAGCTCACGCGCTTTCTTTGCTGCTTCACGAGCACGACGCGCCTTTATGGCCTTTTCGACAATCGGCCTTATAATTTCGGGTCTGTCTTCAAAAGTTGAAATTAATCCTTCATATATAAAAGAGTCAACCGCGCCGCGAACTTCGCTGTTCCCGAGTTTCGTTTTAGTCTGTCCTTCAAATTGCGGTTCGCCGAGCCTGACTGATAAGACGCACGTTAAGCCTTCTTTGAGGTCTTCGCCCGTGAGATTTTCTTCTTTTTCTTTGAGGGCCTTGACGTTTCGCGCAGCTTCGTTGATGGCTCTGGTTAAGGCTGTGCGAAGTCCGACTAAGTGAGTGCCGCCTTCAATCGTGTGAATTAAATTTGCGTAAGTGTAAACGTGTTCTTGATAGCCGTCATTATATTGAAATCCGACGTCGATAGAAATGTTATCGCGGCTTCCTGACAAGACGACAGGATTTTCAAACAAGGGCATTCGATCGCGGTCAATGTATTTCACAAAAGCGCCTATCCCGCCTTCAAATAAATATTCGCGGCTCTCGTTCGTACGTTCGTCGTGAACGGAAATTTTCAAGCCGGGATTCAAAAATGCTAATTCTTTGAAGCGGCTCTTTAGAGTATCTAACGAATGATGAACGTCCTCAAAAATTTCTTTGTCGGGAAGATAATCAATTCTAGTGCCGCGCCAATCCGCCGGGACTCCGTCAGATAAATCCGTAACAGGTTCGCCGCGCTCAAAACGTTGAGATTTTTCGATGCCGTCGCGAGCAATCGTAACGACGAGCCATTCTGATAACGCGTTGACGACGCTAACGCCGACGCCGTGAAGGCCGCCGGAGACTTTATAAGCTCCGTTGCCGAATTTTCCGCCCGCGTGCAAGACCGTCAAAACGACTTCGCTGGTCGGTCTGCCGTTATAAGGGTGAGGATCGGTAGGAATGCCGCGCCCGTTATCTTGAACGCTGATGCTTTCGTCTGTATGAATAGTAATTTTAATTTCGTCGCAGAAACCTGCCATAGCTTCGTCAACGGAATTGTCAACGACTTCGTAAACAAGATGATGAAGTCCGCGTTCGCCAGTGTCGCCAATATACATGCCGGGACGTTTGCGAACGGCTTCGAGTCCCTCTAGGACTTTTATACTTTCAGCTCCGTAATTTGATGAAGTGTTAGTGATGTTATTATCCATGAAAAATTTTTTAGCTCCTCTTCAATTATCGAAAGAAATTATAGCAAAATGCGAATTTGTTATAATTAACGCACGAGGGAGTCCCGGGTGAGAAGTAGGGCTCATCGTCCAACGGGGAGCCGCCCCTGCGGAATTGAGGCGAAATACTATGGCTAAATTAACTGGCCGTAAGCCCAAAAAGCAGCAACGGCGTTCTTTCCTTGACCGGATCGATAAGTTCGCCGCTGCTCTTTACTGGGTTATGAAAACCATTATTCTCTTAGTAGATTGGTGGTTAGCTCGTTAAAATCGCTGAGCTAGTTCATAAGCGTTAGGGGTCTAGTTAACTCCCTCACTGCTACCCCTATTCTATCACGAAATAAAATTTTAGATTGAGGGATTTATGAAACAAATTACAAAAACTCGCGTGCGATATGGCGAAACGGACAAGATGGGCGTAGCATATTACGGGCGTTACATGGATTGGTTCGAGATGGGACGTTCTGATTTATGCCGCGCTAATGGAAAAAGTTTTTCTTTGTGGGAAGCCGAAGGAATTTTGTTGCCGGTCGTTGAGGCTCATTGCCGCTATAAATCTTCGTTGTTTTATGATGAAGAGATCGAAATCGAAACGAGCGTAACGAAATTATCAAAAGTCAGTGTTGAATTCACGTGCAGAATCTTTCACGCTGGTACAGACAAACTAGCCGCCGAAGGATACACTAAACACGCTTTCACTTCGACGGACGGCAAATTACTAAAAGAAGGCAATCCTTTGCAAGAGTGGCTGAAAACATGCCTTGACAAATAGAGTGTTATAATTAACTCGCTGTGCGGCATTAATGCGTAAGTCCGAGCAAAACGGACGACGCATTTTTTTATGCCAAATTTTTTGAAGGAGTTTTGAATTTTGAACAACGAAAACACAAATAACTTTCTTGAACGCGAGCCCGTTGGAAAATTAATGGTACGCTATGCTGTGCCGCTGATTGTGTCGTTACTTGTCGCGGCGCTTTATAACATCGTAGATCAGATTTTCATAGCTAACGCCGATTATTTAGGTTCACATGGCAACGCCGCGAATAATGTTGTATTTCCAATGACGGTTATTGCACTTGCATTCACGTTAATGATCGGTGATGGTGTCTGCGCTTTCGTGAGCATGTGCCTTGGAGCAAGAGAAACTAAGCGCGCCGGTGATGCAGTTGGAAGCGCGGCCCTTTTATCTTCGACCGTTGGAATAATAATTGCAATTTTGTATTTTATATTTCGTGAACAGCTTGTAACTTTCTTTGGTGGCCGCGTCAACGACGAAACTTTTAGACTTGCAATCGAGTATTTTGAATTTATAATTCCCGGTATTCCGTTTTATGTTTTTGGTCAGGCAATGAATCCTATAATCTCTGCTGACGGAAGTCCGAACTACGTTATGTTTTCAACTCTTATGGGCGCGGGAATAAATATAATTTTAGATCCACTTTTTATTTTTGGATTCCATTGGGGAATGATGGGCGCGGCACTTGCAACGATAATGGGACAAATTTTTACGGCGTTCATGTCGCTTTTATATATCTCTCGCAAGATGAAAGCTGTGAATTTTTCCCGCGCAAATCTTTCTTACAATCCTGCATTAATGAAACGATATTTGCCGCTGGGAATGTGTAGTTTTCTTTCGCAAATTTCTTTAGTCATCAGCGTAGCTTCCGTCAATATTATGATTCAAAAATATGGCGCGTTAGACCCAATTTTTGGACAAGCTGAATTTTCTCAAATTCCTATGGCCGTTGTTGGGATTGTAATGAAATTTTTTCAGATTGTAATTTCGATTGTTGTAGGACTTTCAGCGAGTTGCACACCGATTGTAGGCTTCAATGTTGGCGCAGAACGTCCCGACCGTGTCAAAAATCTTTTCACACTCTTACTAATTTGTGAAACTGTAATAGGCTGCGTCGCGTTTGTAATTGTCGAGTTATTCCCAGCAAGCATTGCAGCATTATTCGGAGCTTCAGGCGAGAGCGTTCACTACGCTAACTTTACTGTAAGATGCTTCAGAGTGTATCTTTGTATGATAATCCTTGCGTGCGTGAATAAAGCAGCGTTTATCTTCATTCAGGCGATGGGACGACCGTATATCTCCGCAGGGCTTTCGATGGTACGAGAAATAATTTTTGGCGCCGGTCTTACAATTATAATGCCAATGTTCATGGGACTTGAGGGCGTTTTATGGTCAATGCCTGCGAGCGATATTTTGACGTTTGTAATTTCAATTTGTGTTATAGTTATGATATATAAAGAGCTTAATTCCGGACGTGTAGTCAGTTTAGCGAGTTAAGAATCCAGATCCCTGCTCCTCAATTTTTCTTTCCATTTTTTAATTTGCTCTAATCTTTTTTTGTAATGAGCTTCACTGCCCTGTTCGGTCGGTTGATAGTATTCACGGTCTTTCAGAGCGTCAGGAAGGCATTGCATATCGGCGATTTTATTTTCAAAGTCGTGAGCAAATTTGTATCCTTTACCATAATCAAGTTCTTTCATTAATTTTGTCGGAGCGTTGCGAATGTTCAGCGGCACCGGCTCGGCGATACTTTCTAATGCGTCCTTGCGTGCTGCGCTATATGCGACGTCGAGAGCGTTGGATTTTGGCGCTATCGACATGTGAATTACAGCTTGCGTCAAGTGAACGCTGCATTCGGGCATTCCTATAAAATGGCAAGCCTGATACGCAGCAACGGCCATCGCGAGCGCATTCGGTTCAGCGAGCCCAATATCTTCGCTTGCAAATCTTACAACGCGACGCGCAATATACAAAGGGTCTTCGCCGGCTTCAAGCATTCGCGCCAACCAATAAACAGCCGCGTCAGGGTCAGAATTTCTCATCGACTTATGCAGCGCTGAAATTAAATTGTAATGTTCTTCGCCGTTCTTGTCGTAAAGAAGAGATTTTTTTGAAGTACATTGTTCCAAAATTTCTTTTGAAATTACAATCTTGCCTTCGGAGTCTTCGCTGCTGTTCATTGCCGTCATCTCCAATAACGACAGGGCCGCGCGTGCATCACCGTTTGTAAAAATCGCAATGGCTTTCAAAATTTCATCGTCAGCAAAAAATTTTACTCCTAAAACTTTCAAAGCGCGTTTTAACAATTTCACAACGTCATCAACGCTTAGCGCATTCAAAACAAAAACTTTGCAACGCGACAACAAAGCGCCGTTAATTTCAAACGAAGGATTTTCGGTCGTAGCTCCAATTAAGATAATGCTGCCTTTCTCGACGAATGGCAAGAAAGCATCTTGTTGAGCTTTATTAAATCTGTGAATTTCATCGACAAAAACTATAGTTCGCTCACCCAAATTTTTATTTGCGTCAGCCTGTTTCATGATTTCGCGGATTTCTTTTATGCCGCTTGTTACGGCCGAAAAGTTTATAAACGCCGCTTGAGTTTTTCGCGCGATTATGCTTGCAAGCGTAGTCTTGCCGACACCGGGAGGCCCCCAAAAAATCATAGAAGGGATCCGATCGCCTTCGATTATTGTGCGCAAAATTTTCCCAGGCGCGATTAAATGCTCTTGGCCTACGAAGTTATCGAGGCTCTGCGGACGCATTCGAGCCGCTAAGGGTTCATCTGAAGGAATTGAAAATAATGAAGCACTCATGTTCTCTTTCTAAAAGATAAAAAATTTTTTCTCGAGTATTCTATCATTAATTTTTTTTTGCACGTCTGAACTCGTAATTTGACGTAGAAAATTTTTTATGTTTTAATTCTCTAACAAATTCTTAAAGGAGATGTAATAAAAGTGAAAAGACTTCAAAGACTTTCATTTTCATTTTTAATTTTGCTTTTCGCTTTCGTCATGTCTGGCGCGGCGTTCGCAGCCGAAACTTATTATTACGCTACGACGGATATGACTTGGGCGGAGTTCTACGCAGGTGAGATTGGGCAAACTTCAACAGCTCTAAAAGAAGCCGGCCTTGACGCTTACACTTCGGCTACAGCGGTTAGAATGTTCTCGGCTGATGTCGCTTACACCGGAACTTCAATAACTGGTCTTAAAAGTGTTCAAGTTCGTATGACCGAAGAAATTTATAATACGCTGAAGAACACCACCGTAGGACGAGGCCAAACCGGGCTTTCACGTTTTACAATCGTTGCTTCTGACGACACCGGAACTTATTTTGAAGAATACAAAGACGTAACTGCGCAGGACACTTTCGGAGCAATGGTTACAGAAAGCAGAGACATCAGCGGCGTAACCGTTACACTCGCCAGCGGCGCGAATGCTGCGTGGGGAAGCTATTTGCTCAACGTTTCGACTGACTTAAGCGCGATCACAGCAAGTAATTATCTTGGTGTAGTCATTGAGACGGACGACGGCTCTTACGGTTTAAGACATGTTAATAACATGTGGCGTAACGCAAAAGACTTGGGCTTAACTGTTGACGATGCATACGTAGAAATCCACGGAACGGGCGTTCAGCGCGATTATGCTTACACTGCTGACATCGTTGGCAAGACGATTAATAAAATCAAGTATATCGTGAAGGACGCAGCGGACATCGTCATTAGCGGACTTAATATAAAACTTGAGCAAGTCCCTACGGTTAAAGCAGTCGTTCCTGATGGTGGTCTTGTGTTCAGCGCAGGGAAATCCTTAGATGTTAAATTCAATTTTGAGAACGTCCCTGCGAGTGTCAGTTACGATGCTGTTGTGTCCGTTCAAGAAGGCGGCGGAAGACGCGCGATAACTTTATCGGCAGATACACATTACACTTATGATTTATCAAAGAAAGTTTTGACCTTGAAATCGCCGAGCGCGGCTTTCTATAGAGTTGTCTTCAAGAGCAGCAGCGCTGACATAGCTCCGAACATCAGAGCAGGCTTTTATGTTCAGGCTTCTCACTTCGCTACAACGGATATGACGTGGGCAGAGTTTTACGCGGGTGAACTTGGCGAGAAAGCTGACGAACTTAAAGAAGCCGGGCTTGACGCTTATACTTCAGCGACAGCGAAACGCTTTCCGCTTGTTACAAGTGAAGGCGATTCGATCACTGGCGTTAAAGATGTTCAGGTAAGTATCCCGAATGAAGTTTATGAAAAATTAACTGACACTAGCCGCTATACTTTCATTGGCGCAACTGATACGGCTTTCAGCGAATATAAAGTCCTTAGCGCTGACGGTTCATTCGGGAAAATGGTTACGGAGTCAACTGATGTAACTGATGCCGAAGTTACCGTAGCTAGCGGTGCGAGTGCCACATGGGGAAGTTATCAGTTAAACATTAAAAACGCTGGACTTGATGACGTAAGCTCGAGCAATCTTCTCGGCGTTGTGATTAGCACTGACGAAGGAGCCTACGGACTTCGCCCTGTTAATAATATGTGGTCCTCTGCTTCTGACCTCGCCGTTACTGTTGATGACGCTTATGTAGAAATTCATGGAACTCACGTTACTCGCGACTATAAATATACGTCTGACATCGTCGGCAAAACGATAAAATCGATCACGTATCTTGTAAAAGACTCTGCGGACGTCGTGATCAGCGGTTTGAATCTTAAACTAGAAACCGTTCCGACGGTCAAAGCAGCCGAACCTGAAACAGGCTTCTTAATCGCTGAAAATCTTGAAATTAAAATGTCGTTCGATAACGTTCCAAGCGGAATTAATTACAGCGTCGCGACTGTTCAAGAGGGCGGCGGACGTAGTGCAGTAACGTTGAGCGCGGACACAAATTATACTTATGACTCTTCAACGAAAATTTTGACGCTCAAAGCACCGAAAGCCACTTTCTATAGAGTAACTTTCAACAGCAGCAACGCTGACGCAGCTCCGAATATTCGTGCGGGATTTTATCTTTACACAGTTGATGTAACTAACGACGTAATGACCGAAGAAAATAACGCCGCCGGCCTGATGTTCAGAATCACACCCGAAGGAGCATTTTCAAAGACTGACGCTCTTCTCAAAGAAAAAAATTGGGTGAACGCCACCGATTACACAGACAAGAGCGTGAATACTTCAGCAGCTTACACGGAAGGCGAAAATGAAATTACAGGTTCGGGCTTTACGTTCGACGTTACGTTGAAAGACGTCCCCGAAGGCAAAACGGCCATTCTTGGATTCGGCGGCATGGCTACGCTTACGGCTTCGAGTTTGGGCAGCGCAGATGTTTATAACAAAGTTGCGACGAGAATTAAAGCTAACGATTACGCCGAAGAGGACGGCCAAATCTGGTACGGCGTTGACGAAACGACTTTCAAAGAGCTAGGGATTTCCGTTAAGTCCGTCAATCCTAGTCGCGATTTAACACCGACTATCAGCGCGGGCGCGTGTTTCGCCGATGACGCTACAATAATTTTGGCTTATGGCGCAATGCTCGCGGACAGCGCTTCAGAAACGGAAGGCACGTATCAGCTTTCAAACGAAGGCGCAGGCGAGATTTTATTAAACGACGGAGCAGCGGACGGACATATTAAAGCGACTTGGTACTTAGCGATTTCGGCTACAGCTGCGTCAAACGGCAGCAACGGTTCTGGAGAAAACACAAACCCCGGCACTAAAGACCCTAATAATCCCGCGGACGATGAAAACAACGGTGGCGGCGGAACGAGAACAAACGAAATGGCAACGCCTGTAAATGTAACCATACCCGCACCTAGCGCAAAGGCTCAAGAAAATTTTGCGAAAGAGTCCGTAATTGAAAAAATTATTGACGCACTCGAAGACGCTTTAGGAATTTCAATTCCTGCGACTGTCGATAAAGAAGTAAAGGAACTTCCAAGCGATATTCAAAAATCTTCTGTGTCAGTAACTCAATCAGAGATGGAAAAAGCCGGAGCGAAATTTACGGCCAGCGAAGACGCTCCGGTTGTCCTAGAAACCGTTACGATAACAGAATCTGCAATTTATTATATTCCAGTTCCGAAAGAAAATCTCACGGTCGGCATGAAAATTTTTATTCACTTGCTGAAAAACATCGCCAGCGTACAGGGAGTTTCAGTTTATGCTGCTGACAGCGAAGCCGGCGAAGTTGAAGCTGTTTTTGCAGATGACGACGGCAAAATAATCGATACAGTTCCAGCGGATAAAGACGTGAACATAGTCGCTTATATGGAAGCCGACAACACTTACACGCCCGTCGTAACGTCGGCTGAAAATGATGACGATGACGGCTCTCTTAGCGGAAGTGGCGGCGGCTGTAATTCGGGAATTTTTGCGCCGGTCTTGTTACTTGGAGCGTTGCTCTTAATGAAGCGCAGATAAACAAAAGCACACTTTAAAAAATTTTTAACCCCTGCCTTTCGACAGGGGCTTTTTTATTTTCTAATTTCTTTCCAGAGTTCTGAAAGTGCAAATCTTACAGCCCTTAATCTGACTTCCGAACGTCCGCCGGGCAATTTCTTTGTGAAAGTTTTTGTCCCGGCCTTAGAGGCAACTCCGAAGCAAACTGTTCCGACTGGTTTTAATTCTGTCCCGCCGTCGGGGCCGGCTATGCCTGTGGTTGAAACAGCAAAATCAGAATCGTAAACTCTTAAAGCTCCCTCGGCCATTTCCGCCGCGCATTGCTCGCTGACAGCTCCCAAATTTTTTAGCGTGGCTTCGCTAACTCCCAAAATTTTCATTTTTGCTTCGTTACTGTAAGTTACCGCGCTGCCGTTGAAAACTTCTGAACTTCCCGCGATGTTCGTCAATGACGCTCCGACAAGGCCGCCTGTGCATGACTCCGCACAAGAAACTTTAACGCTCTTGGCCTTCGCTTCAAACAAAACGGCTTCGGCTATCGACGTACAGCCGCGCGGCAAAGAATCCGGAAATTGTTTTCGAATAATTCGTTCGGCATCTTCAACTTGCAAAGGCTGACCACGGATTATTAATTCAACTTGCGGAAACGCAGGCAAGATTGAGACATGCAAATTTTTGTTATTAACGACTTCGGGAATTTTATTTGCGATTGTCATCTCCGGGACATCAAGAATAATAATTGAAGTCCACGCGTAATTTTTATTTTCACGTGAAAAAATTTCAGGAAGCTCTTGACGCGTCATCGCTTCGTACTCCATTGGGACGCCGGGCAACGCTAAAACTTTCGTGCCGTCCTTTTCAAATTTTATTCCAAGCGCGAAGCCTACAGGATTGAAAATCGGCGCGGCAAGTTTTGGAATCATAGCTTGAGGATCGCGACAACGTTCTGTATATTCGAGCCGACGTGGATCGTTTTTAACTCTTTCAACGACTTTATCATAAAGCGAATCTGAATATAAATCACAGCCGAGATATTTTGAAATTGCGTAGCGCGTTTTGTCGTCGTGAGTTGGGCCAAGACCGCCGGAGATTATTAATAAGTCAACTTTGCCGACCCAGCGCGAAAATAAATTTATAATCTCGTCTTCTTCGTCTGAAATTATTTCGACACGCTTTAATTCCCAGCCTCGATTATGAAAATTCTTCGCCATGAAGTTACAATTTTTTTCAAGGCGCGCTCCGCTTAAAAGTTCATCGCCAATCGCCGCTAAGACTGCTGAAGGCATTATTTCATCACCCCCGCTAAAATCAATAAATCATAAACCCAGCCGGCTTGATGAAAATATGCGTTGTAAGACTGCAACAAAATATTCGCCATAATCCCGCCTGCTATGTCGTCGGCCATAATCCCCCAACCGCCCGGAACTTTTTCATCAAAATAAGAAACTGGCCACGGCTTCAAGATGTCAATCAGCCGGAACAAAAAGAATCCCGGAATTATAAAACTTGGCGGAAGTAAAAAAATCGTCAGCCACATTCCCGGCACTTCGTCAATATTTAAGAAGCTTGGGTCTTTCATGTTGAAAAATTTTTCGGACTTGTCTGTTACATAAACACCGATAAAACTCACAAGCACAATCACCCATAATGGAACGTCAACGAACATTCTAACGACGCAAGCCGCCGCAGAGCTGACCGTGCCAGGCATTCCTGAAGGCAAAAATCCAAGACCGAACACGCTCGCTAACCATACATAATAAGGATAGCCTTTTGCGTCCTTCCAATTAAATTTAAAATTTTTTGCTGCGGGCATTTTATTAAATCACCTTTCCATATAAGTCATTTGTGATAGTATCATTAATTTTTGCGTGAACAAAATCGCCGGGCTTGAAATTTTTCCCTTCGATTCCTGATGCAATTACAACACCGTCAACGTCAGGAGCGTCCCTGAAGCTTCGTCCGACCGCCACGAGTTCACCATCTTGACGCTCAATATTTTCAATTAAAATTTCAAGTTCTTGGCCGACGAATAAATTGCTTCGCTCTTCGGATATGTCAATCTGTAAATTCAAAAGTTCGCTACAACGTTCCTCGGCGATTTTTTTAGAAACTCGTTTTTTTAATTTCGCTGCGGGCGTTCCGTCTTCTGGAGAATATATAAACGCTCCTAAATGGTCAAATTCAATTTCGCTCACGAAATCGAGAACTTTTTCAAAATCTTCTTGAGTTTCGCCGGGAAATCCTGTCATTATCGTTGTGCGGAGCGTGAAGAGATTATCACAGCTGCGAATGTAATTAAAAATTTTTTCCATATGACCTTCGGGGCAAGGTCTGTTCATGGCGGCTAAAATTTTGGGTGAGGCATGTTGAATCGGTATGTCAAGATAATGTAGAACTTTTTCATGCGACATCAAAAAGTCAATTAACGCTTCGTCAAGTCGATTCGGGTGAAGATAAAGAAGACGCAGCCATGTGCCTTTCGGGAGTTCGCGATTAAGTTCGTGAATTAGAGTTTTTAAATTTGCGTTCGCGTCGTCAAGATCCGCGCCGTAAACGGTTAAATCTTGACCGACTAAACATAATTCTTTCGCGCCGGCAGTACATAACATTAAGGCTTCATCAATTAGAGTTTTCAACGGCACACTGCGGAGGCGTCCTCGGATAGACGGAATCGCGCAGTAAGAGCAAAGAGTGTTACAGCCCTCGCTGATTTTCAAGTAGCGAGTCCAAAATTTTTTATCAAGCGCGGGCGCTACGGTTTTGCAATTAGAATTAAACTCACCGCCGAGAAATTTTATAATCTTCTCCCATTCTTCAGAGTGTGCAAATAAATCAACGCCGGGAAATTCAGTTTTTAATTCTTTTTCGTAGCGATTTACGAGACAGCCTAGCACGATTAATTTTTTTATTTCGCCGTTTAGTTTTAATTCTTCAAGGTCAATAATCGTATCTAAATTTTCTTTTACAGCGTCAAGAATGAATCCGCAAGTGTTAATAATTACGGCTTCGGCGTTCTTGATTTTGTCCTCGATTTCATGACCGGCGGCCCTAAGTAGCGCACTCAAGTGTTCGCTGTCGGCAGTGTTCTTTGCACACCCCATACTTAAAATAAAAATTTTCATATTTTATTCTTTAATTTTCGTAGTCGCTGAAGCCTTCAGGGTCGATTGCTTTGAGTTCAAAAATTTTCTCGACGTTCACGCAAAAATTATTTGCAATCATCAAGCCTGCAAGTTTTTTGCCGTCTACAAGCATTATTCTTTCATCATTGGCGGCAACTTCAGCTTGTTCAGAAAAAGTCCCGGTCGTTACAAACATTCCTTTGCCGCCTTTGTCCGCTAGAGCGTCGATGAAGTCCACCATGTCGGCTTTGCCAACTGTTCGCGACGGCGACAATTTTCGCGCCTGAATATAAATCGGATTCATTCCGGGCTTATTTTCGAGAATTACACCATGAATTAAATCGCTGCCTTCGGCTTCGTTAGTGTAGCGAGCGTTTTGGAAAGCGCGATAGCCCATCTTCGATAATAAATCCATGACGAGCATACAAAAATTATCTTGATGAAACGCTGCGAGCCGTTCAAGAACTTCATCGGCGATTTTGTCATTATATTTTGAAATTACGTCTTCAATATCGCTAATTTCATCTGAAGTTGCTTCTAATTTTGTTTCAGTTTCTAATTCTGTTTCTGATTCCGGCTCTAAAGTTTCGATTTCGTCATCTTCAGGCTGCTCTGATTCTTCTTGAATTTCTTCTTCTATTTCTTGCACGTCCTCTTCTGCCTCCTCTTCGGCTTCGTCCTCTTCAATTTCTTCTGGCGCAGGAGTTGTTTCAAATTCTTCGTTCATAGTTTCGAGTTCTTCTTCTGAATCTATAGGGTCATCATCGGCATCAAAATTTTCTTCCGTTGCTTTATCTTCAAGAATTTCGGTCGGCTCTTCGGATTCTATTTCTACTTCTTCATCAGCTTCAACAATTTCTTCTTGAGCGTCTTCAAACTCTTGCTCCGCAAAATCGACAGGAATATCAGAATCGCTCTCTTCAATTTCGGGTTCGACTTCCTCAATCTCTGGAGTAATTTCTGATTCTGTTTCTACTTCTTCAAATTTTTCCGGCGCGGCGTCGGGTGCTTGTTCTAAGTCCTCGCTCTCTGTTTCAATCTCTGGAACAGGCTCTGGTTCTTCTGAAATTTCTTCCATGACTTCCTCCGAAGGAGCTTCTTCTATGACTTCGGGAACTGGTTCAGGCTCTGCGACGACTTCAGGCGCTGGTGTTTCGATTATTTCAGGCTCAGGCTCCTTAGGTGCGAAGTAATCATCATCAATAATTTCTGGGTCATCTTCCAAAAGTTTTGAACCTGCGCGCGTAATCATGTAAGTAGTTTTTGAAGGGTGCGAGAGGAGTTTATGTTTTCTAAGATAAGATTTAGCGTCGTTGATATTATTTTTGAAAGCTGTTTTTTCGGTTGAAGACATTTCCTCGAGCCTGACACCGAGGTTTTCGGCAATGAGTTCGAGAAGTTCATTTATAACAAAATTGTGGGGCGCCTCACCTCTGAAAACCTCAAGCAACGGCTTGCGGATTTCTTGAGCACTGGGGACGGGCATAATCTTTTCACCTTTCTTTAATTTTATGCTTAAAATCTGAAATTTTTATATATAATTCAAAAATTATACTTCAAAAGGAGCAGAATTTTTTATGAAAGCGTTTAGAATTTTTGTATTTTCGTTTTTAATTTTATCTTTGCTATTCGCTTCCTTGGCCGACGAGTGGGACGCTGACAAATTAGATTTGCGTCGCGCTATTCCAAACGACATAACCCCGCCCGAACGCCTCGAACCTGTTTATAAATTACAGCCGACGGAAGATTTAGGAGTTATTCGCCGCGTGAAAATTCCTGACGGTGAACGTGTTGCGGCTTTGACTTTTGATGCCTGCGAACTCGCGACTATAACGACGGGTTGCGACATGGACGTTATAAATTTTCTTCGCCTTCATAAAATCCCCGCTACGTTTTTCATGGGCGGTAAGTGGATGAGAACTCACGCACGCCGCGCTAAGCAGATTATAAAAGAGTCCGACTTATTCGAGATTGGGAATCATAACTGGTCGCATGGGAATTGCGCCTTGCTTTCGGACGTGAATTTAATAAATCAAGTTCAATGGACTCAAGCTCAATATGAGATTTTAAGAGATGAACTCCTCCGCGAAATTTATAACGAGTCCGGCCTTGAAGTCGTCGAAGAGTTTCAGAAAAAAATTCCGCCCGTCCCGACTTTGTTCAGATTGCCATATGGTCGCAACAACGAGCGCGCTTTGAAAATAATTTCAGGGCTTGGATTAAAAGTTATTCAGTGGGACATAGCTGCCGAAGTCGGAGACAACACTAACTTAAAACACGCCCGAAATTTAGCTAAGAAAGTTGCAGGAATGACGCGCCCGGGATCAATTTTATTATTTCATGCTAACGCGGTCCCGAAAGGCACGGCGAATTTGTTGCGCTACGTAGTCGAAGAACTCACCGCGCAGGGTTACAGTTTCGTAAAAGTCAGTGAGCTTTTAGCGGCAGGAGAGCCGGAGTCAGTCCGAGATGGATACTTTACGACACCCGGCGATAATCTTAAACTCGATAAACAGTTTGGCGTTGACGGGACCGGACAACGAAGCCGGAAGTGAGACGGAGCCGCGCCCGCAGTTCGGGTGGGTGGGTGGGAGAACAAGGGCGCGGACTATATAAACAACATAAACGCCATAAAACCTAATCCAAAAGTTATTAATACAGTCCTTCGATTTGAAAATTCAAAGTATCGACATACAAGAAACATAAAAGCACAGCTCCACAAGATTAGCGTGTAAATGTTGTAATTCATGAAGCCCGGAATAAAACTTGTTATAAAATTTGCAATTCTTTCCCATAAAATAAAAATTCCTTCAACAGCGAACATAAAATTATGAACAACAGGGAAATTTATTAAATCCAAGAACGCGAACGCCGACGCAATCACAAACGCAAATGCAAAATATAACGGTGCAAATAAATTTAACACAAATCCAACGTAAGGCATCGTTTTGAAAGTCGTGATAACTTGCGGGAAAATTGCCATGTTAATTGCCGTTCCGATATATAGCCACGTAAACTTTCCCCACGGCATCATCGTTACAACTAGTGCAGAAATCACCGATAGCCGCCAGCCAATGTCCCAAAATAAAAACGGTCGGAACAATAATAAAATTACAGCCGCTGCGCTCACAGCGTTTACGCCGCTCGACTTTCGTCCGAATAATGGTGCTATCAAAGCAATCTGAAACATTAAGCCCGCTCTCATTGCGCTCGGTGCCGCTCCCGTCAACAAAATATAAATCCACATGAACAACGACAAAATTAAAAAATTTTTTCCAAATAAAAATCCTGCGCACAAAACCGCAATCCCAACATGAAAACCAGAAACTGCAAGTAAGTGGCTCGTTCCCCAACGTCGATGCTGTTTAACTAAATCTTCATCGTGTTGACCGAGCCACGCTGCCTTGAGATACTTCGCCGTCAAATTTTTCATGCGTATCGTTAAATTATAAGAAATTTTGTAACGCATTAGCGGAATGCTGAAATCTGCCGGCAGTTCTTTCATGTCCCGGACCCTAACCCACGCTTTGGCACCGCGAGCCTTCCAAAAATTTCTTTCATCAAAATCTCCGCGTGTCTTTGCAGTTTTGAAATTTTTAATTTCACCATCGAATTTTATTTTCATGCCTTCGAGGACTTCTTGAAAATGAAATCTTCCAACAAGTCGCCCGTGATTTTCAGTGTCGAGAGTTGCAGCAAAAATTCTTCCCCACGGTCTGACGTTCGTAACAAGCGCGCTCTCGTTCGTGAAAGAAATTTCTTGAACGTCAGGAGCATACAGCGCCGAAAATATCCGAATCGAACACGCAACAGCTAGGCCAAGAGCCACGAAAAAAATTTTCCATTGTCCCGGAATTTCAGTTTCAAACGTGCAGAATGATACACCCACAAAAATCACCGGAACTAAAATTGCGGCCCACGCTCCGGCACGGTCATATAGAGCCAGGCTCGCCACAAGAGCCGCCAAAATCGCAAGCGCGGGAGTCCGTCGTAAAATTTCCATTTTGAATTTTTAATTTTTAATTAACGAATTAAAATTTGCGAACGCATTTTTTCAAGTTTAGCTTTGCCGATGCCTTTGACGTTTAATAAGTCGTCCGGTTTTGAAAATTTTCCGTGCGACTTTCGATATTCAACAATTTTTTTTGCGATTGCCGGGCCGACTCCTTTAAGTTTTGTAAGTTCGTCGGCATTTGCGGAGTTAATGTCTACTCGACCGTCTGAAGTTGTCGCTCGTGCTTCGGGAGTTTGGAACGTAATCGGCGCGACGGGTCTTTGAGCTACGCCCGGGATTCTTACGTTTGTGTTACTCGGTGCGGCGATTTTATTTTTGCTCTTGGCCTTAACGTCAACTTGAAAGCCATCTGTCAACGGCGACGCCATATTCACTGACGCGATGTCGGCTTTTTTCGTAAAACCTCCGGCGGCTTCGACGGCTTGAAAAATTCGAGAGTCTGGAGAAATTTTATAGTAGCCGGGATTTTTTACTTCACCTGTAACGTAAACGTACCAATCTGATTTAGGCTTTTTAACCTCGGGAACGTTTTCGTTTTTTTCTGCGGCCTGTTCAACGTCAGGCGACAAAAAAATTTTTTCACTTTTTTCACTTTTAGAGACCGTGTCCAAAAGTTTCTGCTCTTCGGACGGGAAAAACAACATCGTGAATATACCGGCAGCCAAAAATAATAAAATTCCTGCCGCCGTGATTAAAGTACTTTTATTACGGCTCGAATCTTCGCTCATGATTTTTCAATAACACCTCGGGGAAAATTTTTAGAAAATTATAACGCAGTTACACGAATTGACGCTTGAAAAATAAAAATTAAAATTAAAAATCAAGTTTTTTAATTAAATCGAAAGGAATGAAGGATTATATTCGGAGCAGGAAATTTACTTTTGCCTAACGTTGAAGAAATTTCAAAGTGGGCGGTTATTGCGTGCGATCAGTTTACCTCGCAGCCAGAGTACTGGGAGGACGTTAAAAATTTTGTCGGTGATTCGCCGTCAGCTTATAACTTGATTCTTCCCGAAGCGATGCTTCAAAATTCGGACGCGAAAAAAATCTCTCAGATTAACGCGTCAATGAATGAGTATCTCGAAAAAAATTTATTCACGGAATATAAAAATTCTTATGTCTATGTCGAAAGGACGCTTTTAGACGGTTCAATCAGAAAAGGCATCGTCGGAGTTATCGACCTCGAAGAATATGATTACAAGCCCGGCTCAAATTCAAAAATTCGTGCCACCGAAGAGACCGTCAGTGAACGAATTCCGCCGCGAAAATCCATTCGAGAGAACGCGCAGTTGGAATTGTCTCACGTGATTTTACTTTGCGATGACGACCGACGCGATTTAATCGAGCCAATAACTTTCTCGCGCCACAGCATGAAAAAAATTTACGATTTCGATTTAATGTTCGGAGGCGGAAATATAAAAGGCTGGCTAATTCGTGGGGATCAGTCGCGCGCGTTGTCAATGAGAATAGATAGTTACGTAAAACGAAAATCAAAAGAGCTTTCTGTTGTTTTTGCAGTCGGAGATGGAAATCACTCTCTCGCAGCGGCGAAAGCTTGTTACGAATCCGGCGCTACGTCGCGTTATGCGATGGTCGAACTTGAAAATATTTATGACGATGCTTTGAAGTTCGAGCCGATCCACAGACTTATAAAAAATATTCCCGTCGAAGAAGTTCTAAATGAAATTCAAGGTTCGATTTGCGTGAGTGCGTGGGGAATGAAGGACTCGTGGCCAATAAAATTTTATTCACGAGAAAAAAGCGGCATTATTAATATAGATAAGACTAAAGGCGCTTCGGCTTTGATAGTTTTGCAAAAGTATCTCGATGACAGCAACAGAAATTTTGAAATTGATTATATCCACGACACTGACGCATTGAAAAAATTATCGAGCTTAGAAAATTTTTTAGGTTTCGAGTTGCCGCCGTTCGACGAAAACGCAAAGCGCGATTTCTTCAAAGTGATTTCAAAGTCGGGAGTGCTGCCGCGAAAAACTTTTTCAATGGGGCACGCTCAAGAAAAAAGATATTATCTCGAAGCCAGGAAAATTAAATAATGCTCGCGGATTTAGGCTTGTTTTATTGCGCGTTCTTCTGGGGCGTGAGTTTTGTTAGTATGAAAATTTTAGTTGGATTTTATCCAACCTGCTGGATTTTATTTTTAAGATTTACGGCTGGGGCTGCGCTTATATATTTGTTTTTTCACAAGCGCGTCAATAAATCCATTGCTCACGATTTCAAAAGCGGAGTTGTGCTTGGATTTTTGCTTTTTCTTGCTTTAGTTACGCAGACTGTTGGATTAAATTACATTGGCGGCGGTCGTTCGGCTTTTATATCTGCGACTTACGTTTTAATGGTGCCGCTAATAATCTGGGCTTTCAAAAAAATTTTTCCCGGTCGTGTAACTTTAATCGCCGCGTGTTTGTGTGTTTTAGGTATGTATTTGCTGACGGGCGACGAAATGTCCGGGACTTTTAATTTTGGCGATTTCTTAACGGTCGTTTGCGCTTTAACTTTTGCCGTTCAAGTTATTTTAATTGGAAAATACACACAAGGCTGCGATCCGATAACTTTAAGTTTTGCAGAATTTGTTTCGCTAGCGTTCTTTGCTCTCGTGAGTTCTTTTTTATTTGAGACGCGTGAGGAATTATTAAATATTGAAAGTCTTTCGGAACTTTTATTCACGATAATCATGTGTACTTTTGGCTGCTATATGATTCAAATTTGCGCGCAGAAATTTGTGAAGCCAGCCCGCGCTACAATAATCATGAGCCTTGAATCAGTGTTCGGACTTTTAAGCGGCGTGATTCTTCTGGGTGAAAAAGTTTCATTGCGAAGCGGCTTAGGTTGCATTTTAATTTTTGTCGCCGTGTTAGCCGCCGAGCTTGAGCCATTTATAAAACTGAAGCGTGCGAGGAGCTGAAGATTTTGTTTAGTGATTTTCTGACGGGCACAAACTGGCTTTTAATTCTTTCTTTGATTTTCGGAAGCGCTGCGCTTGCTGTGCTTGGTGATTCGCTAGGCTCGAAGTATGGCAAGAAAAGAATTTCTTTATTCGGCTTGCGTCCGAAGCGAACTAGCCAATTAATCACGGCTCTGACGGGAGCGTTTACGGCCGTAGGGATTTTGTCGGTTATGTCTGTGTTTTCGCAGGACGTCCGCACGGCGTTATTCGGAATGAAGTTACTGCGTCAACAGATGTACGATTTACAATTTCAGCTTAACCGAAGCGAAGAGAATACCGCGGAAATGCGTGCAAGTCTTGCGGAAGCGTCGGCAAACCTCGAGCTAACAGGCTTTGAACTCGACGCAATGAAGAACGATAAATTAATTCTCGAGCAAGAAAAAGAAGAGCTCGAAGCCTCGTTGAAAATCATGCGTGAGGAGTCCGAGCAACTGAAACACGACTTGAAAGCCATGAAGAGCGAATCCATAGCGTTAAGTGCGAATGTCTTATTAGCGCAAGGAGCCTTTGAGCCGGGATTAACTCATGAAGAAGTCATTGAAGGACTGAACGCTTTGAAGCAGCAAGTTAGATTAAATGTCTTGTCGATAATCTCGAATCACTCTTTCACGCGTCTGCGCGACATTCCGATTAATTTTGACCCAGAAGTCGAAGCATCTTTGATTAACGAGCTTGAAAGCTCCGATATTCGTCAATATGTTCGTGCTCTGTCCGGCGAAAATTACACTTTAGGCGAAAATTTGAAAATCAGCGTTTCTCTTCAGAACGGTCCGAGCGTCATCACGTATCGCGACGGCGAACCAGTCTATCGAAAATTTTTCATGAACGATCGCGAAGCCTCAAAGACAACTCCCGAAGAAATTTTGCATGTCTTTTTGCGTGAACTCCGAAACAAAGTTATAAATGATGGAATCTTGCCCGACCCTGCCACTAATAACGTCGGAACTCTCGACGGAGAAACTTTTTTTGAAACTATTGAAAAACTTTCTGATATAAGCACGCCTGTTATAATCAGCGCGATAGCTTCCGGCGATATTTATACAGAAGGCCCGGTAGTGATTGATATTATTTTTGAGGAGTAATTTATGAATCCACACGTGATAATTTACACTGACGGCGGTGCGTCCCCGAATCCCGGCATAGGCGGTTGGGCAGCGATTTTATATTCTCAAAAGCACGAGGCCAAGCGCGAAATTTCCGGCGGAGAACTCAACACCACTAACAACAGAATGGAAATCACTGCAGCCATTAAGGCTCTCGAGGCACTGAAAACTCCCTGCGACGTCGATTTATATACAGACTCGGCATATCTTTGCAACACGTTCGAGAAAAAATGGATCGTTAAATGGCAGAAAAATAAATGGAAAAGTTCGACCGGCGAAGTCTTAAATCGCGACTTGTGGGAAATCTTATTGAAGCTCACAAAAATTCATAATGTTTCTTGGCACCATGTTAAAGGCCACGCCGACGACGAATTAAATAATAGATGTGATGAACTCGTTCAAAGAGCACGCGAAGAACTTCGCTGAAATTTTTTTACACTTTCTATGGCCCGTCAGTTGTCCTGTCTGTGGGCGTCCTGCCGAAATAATTTGTCCCGAATGCGCAAAAAAATTTTTTGCCGACGAAATCATAAACAAAAAAATTGAATCTCTCGAAATTTTTTCGGCGGCTTGGTATCACACAAGCATTAATAAATTAATTTCTGACTTCAAATATTCAGGTTACCGCGCTCTATGTCGGCCAATCGGTCAGGCAATGGCGAATTTTTTCGAGAAGCCCAAGGTCGATAGGCTCGTGCCCGTGCCGTTACACTTAAAAAGCGATCGAAAATATAATCAGGCTCTCGAACTTGCGAAGGGCCTAAGCGACGTTTGGAAAATTGAAATTTTCGACGATGCCGAATGGTCGCGAATAATGCCGCGGCGCGCAGGTCTTGAAGCTGCCGAACGAATGAAATTAAAATCTGATTCTTTTATAATCCCCAAAAATATACACGGTCTTAATGTCGCGATAGTCGATGACGTTTGCACAACCGGAATGACTTTATTAAGATTTTCGCAGGCTTGTGAAACTTCCGGCGCTTATGTTCGTGGTGCTTATACTCTTGCGACTGTCAGCGAATATTAATAACACGAAAGGACGTTAAAAATTTTGCATAATGAAGAAAATAAAAATCCTTCAATGATTCGTCATGCCGTCATGATGATGGCGGGAACTTTTTTAAGCCGGATTCTTGGACTTGCGCGCGAGATTTTAGTCGCGGCATACTTCGGAGCTACAGGCAGCATGGACGCCTTCAACGTCGCTTATACGCTTTCAAACTTGGCGCGGCAGTTATTAGCCGAAGGAGCATTATCGGCGGCATTTGTCCCGGTGTTCTCGAAAATTTTGAACACGAGCCGCGAAAAGGCGATTGCTCTTGCGCGTCAGACGATGACAATTTTATTATTTGCTACGTGCTTAGTAGTCGCACTTGGAATTTATTTTGCGCCAGCGCTTGTTAATATCATGGCGCCGGGATTTGACGCTGCTAATCACGAAATCGCTGTAAGCATGACGCGAGGAATGTTTCCATTTTTAATTTTTATTTCGCTTGAAGCGTTGACGATGGGCGAGTTAAATAGCCTAGGCTCGTTTTTTATTCCCGCGTTGTCGCCGGCGTTTAGCAATTTGGCATTTATAGTCACGGCTCCGTTTTTTGTAGCGCGTTTTGGAGTTTACGGGCTTGCTTATTCAGTTTTATGCGGAGGCTTCGCGCATTTTATAACGCAATGGCTGTGGGGATTTAAGATGAAAGCGGTTTTGTATCCGACGCGGCCGGACATGAAAGACTCAAACTTAAAGCAGATTATGAAATTATTTTTACCATACGCGGCCGGACTTTCTTTGAATCAAGTGAATCCGATTATAAGCCGAATGCTTGGGTCGTTTTTGCAAGAAGGAAGTATTTCGGTCTTAAATTACTCAAACAGGATTTTGCAGCTGCCGTTGGGCTTGTTCGTAATAGCAATTTCGCAGGCGGTTTTGCCACAACTTGCACGCGCCAAGACCGACGAAGAATTTACGGACGTTTTGCGCCAAGCTGTGAGATTTACGTTATTTGTAGTTTTGCCAGCGTCGCTTGGATTAATAGAAATTTCGCGCGAATTTGTTCATTTAGTTTTTGTTCGCGGTCAGTTTAACGCGTGGGCGTGGGACGCAACGACTTCGACACTTGCGCTTAGCATGTTAGGACTTCCGGGCATGGCTTGCTCAACGGTGATAATGCGCGCGCTGTACGCTCTTTCAATGCCGCGGCAAGCTTTCAAAGTAACTTTGTTCAGCGTAATCTCGACGGCTGTGTTTTCATTAATTCTAGTTTATCCGATGAGTTATAACGGCCTTGCGCTTGCGCCGGGGATTGCGTTTACGTTGTCGGGAATTTTGGGCCTGTATTACGTGAAGAAAAAATTGAATCGGCCTCTGAAAATTATTACAAAAAAATTTTTCTGGGATTATTTAATCGCGTTAGCTGTGCTCGACGCTTCGATCATGATTTTCAAATTCGCTTTGCCTTATAACGCGGCTTCAAGTTTGCTAATTCGCGCTTCGTGGTGCGTAGGCGTGATTGCATTGGCGGCGTTGCTGTATTCGTTTGCGACAATTAAAATGAAATTTGAAGAATGGAATTTGTTAAAGCAGGCGTTTAATAAAAAATAAAAATTCAAAATGAATCAGTCGCTGCAAAAATTCGCAACGGCTGATTTTTGTTTTATCACTTCAAATAGCACTCCCAAATCTTTGGGTGCTATCTTTAACGCATAAATTAATTTTTTGTGTGCTATTATACAGCTCAAAATTTTTTATTGAGGAGCTAATTAAATGACTACTATCGTTGCTGATGTTGATGAATTTGATAAAAAAAATTTTTACGATTTCTGTGAATCCGTTGGCATGAACGCTTCGACAGCCATTAATATTTTTATCAAAGCTGTGTTGCGTGAAAATTGTATTCCATTTTCAATAGCACGAACGCCAGACCCGTTTTATTCTCCCGCTAATCAAGCTTATGTTTTAAAGTCCGTGCAAGAATTACGTGAAGGCAAAGGACAGCCGCATGATTTAATTGAGGCTTAGCGATGTCGGAAATAATATGGTCAGAAGATGCTTGGCGAGATTATCTCTATTGGCAAACTGAAGACAAAAAAATTCTCAAGCGCATAAACAGCCTCATAAAGGACATCGAGCGTAACGGTTGTGCAAACGGGATAGGCAAGCCCGAGCCTTTAACAGGAAATTTACAAGGCGAGTTCAGTCGGCATATAAACAAGAAAGATCGCCTTGTTTATCATATTGAACGAAAAACCGTCGCATTCTCGCGACTTTAGTCGTGAGTTAGACGGCTCTATGTTATAATACTTTGCGGTAAATATGAGACGCAGAAGCCATAGATTAGCGAAAGCCGACACTAGACCACGCTTTTTACCAAGAGT
>JAFSUP010000075.1 GCA_017445205.1 Synergistaceae bacterium | reverse complement strand
TGCATAAGCTGAGTAGCTATGTTCGGAAGGGATAACCGCTGAAAGCATCTAAGTGGGAAACCCCCTCTAAGATAAGATACCTTAAGCGCAAGCTGAAAGAAGACTGCAAGACTAGCAGTTAGATAGGCCGGAAGTGTAAGTTTTGTGAGAAATTGAGCTGACCGGTACTAAAGATCAAAAACTTAATTATTTCTTCATGGTTGTGTTGAAAGATTTGAAGATATTCAGGGGAAAAATTATTGGCGGTAAATGCGGCGGGGTCACACCCAGTTCCATGCCGAACCTGGAAGTTAAGCCCGCGAGCGTCGATGGTACTGTGCGGGGTACGCACGGGAGAGCAGACCACTGCCAGTTTAGATTAAAGAAAGAGTTCTCGTTTATGGGGGCTCTTTTTTGCTGTTGACTACGTGCAATTCATATCTTATAATAATCAAATATAAATTTATACTAGGTGAGAACACATAAATGAAAAAACAACGTAGGGAAGCAAAGATTTTTGTCACACTTTGTATTGCTTTTTTTGTTCTTCTTATTGGTTCTTTTTATATACTTCTACCTAAAAGAGGACATAATGATAGACTAATACAACATGTAGGGGAAAGTAACCTACGTACCGTTACGTTTTCACAAGATTCACACACAGAGGAAGTGAAACATGAACATTTTGTTCCAAAGTATGAAATTATTGAAACAGAAGATTATACTCAAAAAATTTATGTTCCATTGTGGTTATCGCGAGAAATACTTGAGCAAAATCTTCTTCATGCTGCTAAAAATCTAAAAGAGAAAACGAATGCTTCTAAAATCATTGTTTGGGCTTATAGACAAGATGATCGCGAGCATGGAGTATACACGGCTGGCAAATGTACGTTTGAAGAATTTCCAGTATTTGAATGGGCAAATGTATATAATAAAGATAAATCAATTTATAAGAACGGCTCTCAAGCAATGATAACTCACGATAAAACAAATCTTTATAAGCAACGTACTGTTGAGCCTGATGAAGTCATAAAAACATTGGGAAAAGGCACTAAAACCACTATTCTTGACAGCTATAGAATTTTTTCGAGTGATGAAATACTTGATATTTACAAGGTTCAAGTGTCTAAAAAAGTTTCGGGCTGGATTTTAGGTAGCGATTTAATTCCGATTTTATCAGAAGCTAATCAGACTAAACCTAAAGTGGTTACGAATAAAAATGATAAAGGATTTAATAGACCTTTATACAATGGTACTGTTAGAGATTGGCGGAAGGCTACAGAAAGAGATAAATATTCAGCGTGTGAATATATTGTAAAAAATGCTTATAAAGCAGGTCTTTTAACCATTAACGTGAATGAGTATAATATAAATAGATATTCAAAAGATCTTCAAAACTGTATTAATGCATGGTGCAATAATATAACTACTTCAAAGCAAGCTGATGATTCTGTTTTTGATATTGCCATCCTTAGCTTTCTGATGTTAAATTGGGCAAAATAGTAGAAATTATTACTAACACAGCTGTGTGAAACTTCCTTTTTTTATTACCTTTATCCTCATTCTGATCCTTAACAAATTGCCGCGCTGGGCACGTGTATAATAATCACTAATCATTTTTCATTCAAAGGAGATATTTCTATGAAAGTTATTTCAACCACAAAAGCACCGGGCGCTATAGGCCCTTATTCGCAGGCGTTTGAAGTCAACGGTTTCGTTTACACGTCCGGACAAATTCCAATTATTCCTGAAACAGGCGCAATCCCTGAAGGCATCGCCGCACAAGCCGAGCAAAGTTGCAAAAACATCGGCGCAATTCTCGAAGCAGCCGGAATAAATTTCAGCAACGTCATCAAAACTACTTGCTTCCTTGCCGACATGAACGACTTCGCCGCTTTTAATGAAGTCTATGCAAAATTCTTCACTTCCAAGCCCGCACGCTCTTGCGTCGCTGTCAAAACCCTTCCCAAAGGCGTCCTCTGTGAAGTAGAAGCCATCGCCGCAAAATAAATTCAAAGGTGAGCCAACATGATAAAACTTACTAACATCTTCGTGAAGTTTGGCGAGTTTGAAGCCCTCAAAGATATTAATGTTCATGTTAAAGAAGGTCAGTTCTTCACGTTCTTGGGGCCTTCGGGCTGCGGCAAAACTACAACGCTGCGAACGATAACAGGTTTCATTGAGCCAACTAGCGGCACCGTTTTAATGAAAGGCGAGGACATTACTCACGTTCCAATCGAAAAAAGAAATATCGGAATCGTGTTTCAGTCATATGCCCTCTTCCCTACGATGACGGTTTACGACAATATCGCTTTCGGATTAAAAATTAAAAAATTAGGCAAAGCTGAAATCGACTCTAAAGTTCGCGACATTGCCGCAAAAGTCGATTTATCCTCCGAGCAACTTGAAAAAGCTGTGAGCCAACTTTCAGGAGGTCAGCAGCAAAGAGTAGCAATCGCTCGCGCTCTCGTTACAGGCCCCGCGATAATTTGTATGGACGAGCCACTTTCAAATCTTGATGCAAAATTAAGAGTTCAGCTTCGCAACGAATTAAAAAAAATGCAGCGTGAGTTCGGTATCACTACGATTTATGTTACTCACGACCAAGAAGAAGCCTTGACGCTCTCGGACTGCATCGCAGTGTTCAACAAAGGCGTCATCGAACAAATCGGAAATCCAAACGAAATTTATAATCATTCAAAAACTGAATTCGTTGCGAATTTCATCGGCGACATTAATAAACTCGAACCGACTTTATTATCCGCAGCAGGCTTGAATCTTCCTGAAGATCAAAATCACTTCATCAGGCTTGAACGAATCCACGTTGACCGCGAAAACTCCTCCGGCAATCTCGAAGGCGTTATCGAAAGTCAAGAGTATTACGGACTATACATAAAATATTATATTCGTGTGGGCGGTCAGATTTTGAAAGTCATCGAGAAAAACGACGGCGTTAGAATTTACAACCCCGGCGAAAATGTCAATGTCATCATCAATCCTGCTGACGTCATGTCATACAAGAAGGAGTGATGACGCATGAATAAAAATTCTTCTTTCGACGCGGGGACAATCTTAAAAATTTTTGGCTTCGTTCTGTTCGTTTACTTGTTCATGGGCTTCATGGTCTTGCCCTGCATGAACACTCTTGCTTCAATCTTCACAACTCGCGACGTTTACGGTTATCCTTCGCCGTGGGCCGTCGTGAAATTTTTCCTCGCCGGAACGATGCCGCTTTTCGTTTGGAACTCTTTGAAACTAGCTGTCGCTCTCGTTATCACGGTCAACATCGTTGGAATCAGTATCGTTTTATTAACCGAATACTTCGACATCAAGGGCGCGAACGTCCTTCGCATGGGCTACATGACCACTTTAATTTATTCGGGCGTGGCTCTCGTTACGGGCTATCAGTTCTTGTATGACTCGAACGGAATGATGACAACGTGGCTATCTCAAATGTTCCCGATGATGAATAAGCAATGGTTTTCAGGCTTTAACGCCGTTCTTTTCACAATGACGTTCGCGTGTACGTCGAATCACGCTTTATTTTTAAGAAACGCTATTCGCGGAATTGATTACAACACCGTCGAAGCTGCGCGAAACTTAGGCGCTAGCCCTTTCAAAGTTTTGTTCAAAGTTGTAATGCCGACGCTGTTGCCGACGCTGTTTTCTTTAACGGTCATGACTTTTATAACAGGACTTTGCGCTATGTCTGCTCCGACTTTGCTCGGCTATAACTCAATCAACCCCGAAATAGTCCGATTAGCAGGTTCAAGCGCAGCTGATGAGTCTTTCCCGCAGGCTCGTGCGGCATTGTTGAGCGTCATTCTTGCGTCATTCACAATAATTTTATTGAGCGTCTTAAATCATTACGAACGCAAAGGACATTATCTTTCAGTTTCAAAAACTAAAGCCAAACTCGTAAAACAAAAAATTAATAATCCGTTCTGGAATATCGCCGCACATGTCTACGCTTATATTCTGTTCGTGATATACATGACTCCCGTAGTGATGATCGTGTTGTTCTCTTTCCAAAATTATCCGGCGATTCGTTCAAAGATGCTGAATTTTTCAGATTGGACTTTGATAAATTACTTCGGGACTCAAAATTACGAATACATGACTTCGCGCGGAAGATTAAGAACTCGAGTTGGCTCTATCTCGGGAGTGTTTTCAAATTCTGACGCCGTCGGAGGGATTCGGCTATCGTTCATAATGTCAGCGATCGCGGCAGCCTTTGCTTGCGTTATCGTTGTGCTTGCGGTGTCTTATATCTTCAAACACAGAAATAAAACTCGCGCTTTTATAACTGAAAGTTGCCTTTTGTTCCCGTGGTTGTTGCCGACGATTTTAATTTGTTATTCATATAGAATATTTTTTAATCGCGAAGTCTGGTACGTGTTCGGAAATAATTTATATTGGCGCGAAAATGTGAGATTTTTAATCGTGATGGCTTATACTGTTACAAAATTGCCTTTCGCCTTGCGAATGATTAAAGCAGCGTTCTATGCGATTGATGACGAACTCGAAGAAGCCGCGAAAAATCTTGGTGCGTCGCCAGTTTATACGTTTTTGAAAGTCAAGTTGCCGATTATATTGCCAAGCGTCCTCGCCGTGTTCGCTTTGAATTTCAACGCTCTCTTCACTGAGTACGACATGGGCGCGACATTCCAATCATCTTACGGTAAAACTTACGCAATGATTATTCAAAATATGACCATGGAAGAAGGCCGCGAGGGTTACAACATAAACGCTTCGGGGCGTCGTTGCGCGTCAACAGTCTTTATAATGATTGTGTCAGGAATAATTTTATATCTCGTTTACGGAGTCGGAGCTAGAGATTTAGGAGAACGCCTCGAAGCTCGAAAACGTTGGAAACGACGTTGGGCAAGGCTGCGAGGGATAAAAGAATAAAAAAATTTAACCGCGTCCATTTCGGGCGCGGCTTTTAATTCTCCGTCCACCTTACGGCAAAAATCTCTGCAACATTCCTCGTGCCCTATGACAAGGGGGAGAGAAGCAGTGTGGTTCACTTCCCAAAAATAAACTCTTGACTTAAAGACGAGTTTAACATTTTATAATCTTCTTAATTAATTTTTAGGAGGTGAAAACTTTTCATGGCAATTTCTGAATTTGCTAAAAATTTTCATGAAAAAATGTTCCCGGGTTACAAGTCAAAATTTTTACAGACAGACCCGGAATTTATTGAACGCTTTGACAATTTTGCTTTTGACGAAGTAATTAATCAAATTGAACTCGATGACAAGACTCGCTTCATGGCAATCTTAGCGACGCTGCTCGGCTGTCAAGGCGTTGATGAGTTTCGCGCATTAGTTCCGGCGGCTATGAATTTTGGAGTTACTCCCGTCGAAATAAAAGAAATTGTCTATCAGGCTGTCGCTTATCTTGGTATCGGCCGGGTCTTTCCGTTTTTGAAAGCCGCGAACGAAATTTTTGAAGCTAAAGGAATTTCTTTGCCACTTGAATCACAATCGACAACGACGACAGAGAATCGCCGTGAAGCCGGGACTCAAGCTCAAGTTGAAATATTCGGCGAGCAAATGCGCGATTTTTGGAAGTCAGGCCCGGAGGAGTCAAGACATATTAATTTGTGGCTGGCTGACAACTGTTTCGGCGACTATTACACGCGCAAGGGCCTTAATTATAAGCAGCGCGAAATGATTACTTTCTGTTATCTTTCAGCGCAAGGCGGCTGTGAACCTCAACTGACGGCTCACGCTCTTGCAAATATGAAAGTCGGCAACGATAAAGAATTTTTAATCAAAGTTATCTCGCAGTGCCTGCCGTTCATCGGCTATCCGCGAAGTCTCAACGCGTTGCGCTGTGTTAATGACGCTTACGAAAAATTTAAGGAGGCAAAATAATGCGCACATGGTTAATAACCGGCGTAAGTTCTGGCTTCGGCTTTGAAATGACGAAGCAGTTACTTGAGAAGGGCGACACCGTAATCGGCACAGTCCGAAACACAAAGAACGTTCAGGAGCTTATCAAAAAGTATCCTGAAAAATTCGATTGTCAAATTTTAGACGTCACTGACGTTCCCGCCGTTCACAAACTCGTAAAAGATTCTTTTGAAAAACACGGGCGCGTTGACGTTGTTGTTAATAATGCAGGCTACGGTTTATTCGGCTGCGCTGAAGAACTCGACGAAGAAAACATCAATAAAATCATCGCAACAAACTTGACGGCTTCGATCATGATAATTCATGACGCTTTGCCTTATTTAAGAAAACAAGGCGGCGGGCGAATCATTCAACTTTCTTCATACGGCGGCCAAGTCGCTTACCCTGCTAACTCAATGTATCACGCGACAAAATTCGGCGTTGAAGGATTTTGCGAGAGTGTCGCTCAAGAAGTCGCGCAGTTTAACATAGGCGTAACAATCGTAGAGCCAGGCGGAGCAAGAACAGAATTTCGTTATGGAAGCGCACACGTCGCAAACTTAATGCCCGAATATGATTCTTGCCACGGATTTTTGAATATGCTCGATAAATCAAAAGGTCTTGCCCCAGGCGACCCTGCTAAGATGGCCGCAAGAATTATTGAAAGCGTCGATAAAAATCCCGCGCCGTTAAGAATGGTTTTAGGCTCTCAGGCTTTACGTGCTACAATCGAAAGACTTGAATCGCGAATAGCCGATTACAAAACGCAAACGGAACTCGCTGCTTCAACAGACATAAAGGAGTGATTTAGAATGGCATCATTGGTAATTTATTTCAGTCGCGCTGACGAAAATTACGCGGTCGGCTACATCGACAAAGGCAACACGGAATATATAGCCGAGTTTGTCAAAGAACTTACCGGCGCAGAAATGTTCAAAGTCGAACCGGCTGTGCCGTATGCAAAGGACTATAATACTTGCATTCAGGAAGCAAAGAAACGCGTCGGCAACGCTCCGATTAAAGAGTCGCTCAAAGACATTTCGGCTTATGATACGATTTTTATAATGAGTCCGATTTACTGGGGAACTTACGCGCCCGAAATGGAAACGGCTCTCAAGGGTCTTGACTTCACCGGAAAAACTGTGCGAGTTGTCTGCACTCACGAGGGCTCAGGACTTGCAAACATGCCGCGGGACGTTAAAAAAATTTGTGTCGGCGCAAATGTTCAAAAAGACGCTCTTGCAATAAGAGGCTCACAGGCAAAAAGTTCTAAACAGAAAGTTGCTGAATGGCTGTAAGACATAATTATGATTGAAACGAAACGCCTAAGAATATATCCTGCAACGCGAAATCAAATGGAAATTTTCATTAACGCTCAAACTAATGACGTACTAAAAACCGCTTATACAGAAATGTTAGAAAATTGCTTAAAATTTCCAGATAAATGGGAATGGTATGTCGCGTGGTTTATTGAGTTAAATAATGGAACGCATATTGGCGAATTATGTTTTAAGGGACTAAATTCAAACGGCGTAGCGGAAATCGGATATGGTATTTTGGAAGAATATCGCCGTCAAGGTTATGCGACCGAAGCGGTCAAAGCTGTTACGGCTTGGGCTTTTCAAAATCCGAACGTAACAGCTGTTGAAGCTGAAACCGACATGGACAACATAGCTTCAAGACGAGTTCTTGAGAAGTGCAATTTTATTGCTAAAGGGAAAATCGGCAAAGAAGGCCCTCGATTTACATTGAATCGTTGTTAAAATAATATTTTTTTTAGGAGGAATTTTTATGAAAAAATTATTTTTAGCTTTACTTGTTGTTCTTGCGTTAATAAGCTGCGCTTACGCGGCTGAAGCAAAATCGCTCGTCGTTGTGTTCTCACGCGCTGACGAAAATTACAATGTCGGCTATGTCGAAAAGGGCAACACGATGATTTTGGCCGAAATGATCGCGGACAAAACCGGCGCGGAGTTATTCGAGGTCAAGCCAGCGAAGCCTTACCCTGCTGTTTATGACGAATGCACAGACTTGGCCACGCGTGAACAAAATCAAAACGCCCGTCCTGCAATTCTCGAGGACAAGGATATAAGCGACTACGATACGATTTTCTTCGGTTATCCAGTTTGGTGGGGAGATATTCCAATGTGCATGTACACGTTCGTAGAAGCTCATGACTGGAACGGCAAAAAAATAATTCCGTTTTGCACTCACGAAGGCAGCGGTGCCGGACGCACTGAAGGAACTTTGAAGCGCACTATGAAAGGCGCAAACGTCATGAAACCATTGGCGATGCGTGGAGCTACAGCGCAGAACAGACGCGCCGAAGCCGATAAAGAAATTTCAGG
>JAFSUP010000074.1 GCA_017445205.1 Synergistaceae bacterium | reverse complement strand
GCCGGGCAAAATTTTAGCGGCGATCCGTCATCTTAATTCGCGAAATTTCCCGACTTATGAAACAGCAATGTTATTAACTCAGCCATGCTTCGCCGGAAATCGCTTCCCCGTGCTTCGCGCTTATAAAGCCGGGTGTTCTGGTCTTGACGGCTGGGAAAATTATTTGAAAGCCTGCGCCGAAGATGAAAATGAAAATTTGAAAGACGTTTTTAAAATTGCGTTGCTTGCAATTCGTGCAATAAAAAAATTTTGCGAAGTTCTTTCACATGCGAGCAAGCCCGAAAAAATCATGAGCGCATTCTACGATTTCTTGACGACTGACGGTTTATGGCTCTCTTGTTTCGACAACAAAGCTATAGCCGAATTTCCTGAACTCGATGAGACTTTGAGAATTACAGCTAGCGCCATCGAAACAATAAGTGGGAAAGTCCTCGCGCTTAGTGAGTTATTGCCGGACCTCGGCGCCGTTCAAACCGAAGAATTAAAAAATGATGAGGCTTTCGACTTTCTCGAACGATGGTGCGCAAACACAAACACTCGTGCGCCGCTGCAAATTTCTAACGCCATTAGAGTTTTCACAGGTACGCCGCCGGTGCTTTCTTTCTTCCCAGTTTGGATTATGACAGGCGTAACTCAAAAAACGTGGTCAGCAAATGTAAATTCTTCGCCGTTACTTGGGACTGCTGAACGTGAAAAACTCGCCGCGAAAAAAGCGTATCTTCCTTCGACAGTTGATAAGGCCGCGCAGCATGAAGCTTTATTCCGTCGTCTTGTTCAAAGTGGCGAACGTGTTACGGTGATTTCACGTCCTGAACTCGACGAAGAGGGCCGTCCGCTCTCTGAATCACCGTTCTTTGAAAAATTTTGCGAAGAAATGCCATGGACGATTGAAGACGCTGAAAACTCTGCAGAAATAAAAATTTTTTTAGGCTCGGACGGATTTATATTTCCCAAAATCGACCCATCGCAAGATATTTTTAGGAAGCCTCCAGTGATTTTCAAAACGGTTAACGCGGTTGGCGCCAGCGATATTCACAAGCTACTTAGCTGTCCGTTCTTATGGTGGCAAGAGAAACAAGCAAATTTATATCCACAAAATATGGAAATCGTAAATCAAATCGAATGGGGACTTATGCTTCACAAATTTTGGGAGCGAGTTTGGCGGCGTTATCGAATCAACACGAAGCAGGATTTTTATAAACTCGCTAATGACGAGTGGAACAGATTGACAAGTCCGGATTATTACGGCGTCGAAATTGAAGACTATAAAAATTTTTCGCGACTAATTCATGATTTTAGATTGAAAAGAAAATTAAGCGGCATTAAATTTCGTGTCGAACGATTGACCAGGCTTCAGAATGATATTTTGAATAGACTTAACGATATCGGCTATACTCATGAAAAAATTTTGCTTGAAGACGAAGCTCAATTAAAAATTCACAAGGACGGTATCACTTTTCTCGGTCAGTGCGACAGAATCGAAATTTTAAGAGCGCCCGACGGTGAGCGAGTCGCCTTCATTGCCGATTACAAAGAAGGTTCAAGCGAAAGTTCCGAAAACTCCATGACCGACATAGAAAATTATTCATGGAACGTCGATAATCGTGAAAAATTTTTCTGCGGTCTTCAACTTTCAGTTTATGCGGCTCTGTTTGAAGAAAATTATAATGTGAAATTGAGCGGCGTTTATGTTTTGGGACTTGAGGACGGAAAAATTTCCGGCAGCGTCATAAACGACGATAACGATTTCGGACTTCATGAAATTTTTAAGTCGCACCGATCTAAAAAGTTCCGAAATTCAATTCTTGAACGCGTTGACGAAGGCAAATATGCGATGTCATGTGCTGTGCAGATATTGAAGGCTGGAAAATTTGCGCCGGAGTATCAGTCTGATTCATGTAGATTTTGTAGCATTAAAAGTATTTGTCGCAAAGGAGAGTTCAAAGGCGAGCTTCTTGAAGAAGAAGACGATGATGAGGACGAATAACGCGCCCGCAGTTCGGGTGGGTGGGAGAACAAGGTCGCGAAAAAAACTCCGCGAAAATCGGCACAAAAATTTTTCAGGCCCGAACCCACTATAGATTAATATGATATAAAAATTGTCCGGTATTC
>JAFSUP010000073.1 GCA_017445205.1 Synergistaceae bacterium | reverse complement strand
CACCCCGGCGCGGCTAATTTTTATTCTCCAGCCTCGAACATTTTATTAATGCCGCTCAAATAAGCCTGAAGCGACGCTTCTACAATGTCCGTTGAAATTCCTGAACCCGTGTACATCTCGCCACTTGAAGCACTCGAAATTTTCACAACGGCTTCACCGATCGAATCTTCACCTTCTGTAACTGCGCGAATGCTGAAATCTTCGAGCCGCGCTTCCACTCCGAGCATCTTGTTAATAGCCTTGAATGCCGCATCAAGAGGCCCTGCGCCACTCTCTACGCCTTCCATGACGTTATCAGCACGCTTGATTTTCACGTAAGAAATTTTCGGAATGCCGCTGCCGGACGTTATCGAATGCGCCATTAACTGGCACGACGGCGCGTGAGCTTCTTCTTCCGGCTTCGTAATCTTTGAACGATAGAGCGTCAACGCTTCTAAATCTGAACTCGTGATGGTCTTCTTTTGGTCAGCGAGTTTCTTGAATCTCGTGAAGATGTCTTCGAGTTCCTCATCTGGGATTTCGTAGCCCATGCTTTCAAGTCGTTCTCGTAAAGCGTGCTTGCCCGAATGCTTGCCAAGGACTAAAGCGCGATGAGGCACGCCGATTTCGTCAGGATTCATAATTTCATAAGTCTGCGCGTTCGTAATCATGCCGTGTTGATGAATCCCTGCTTCATGAGCGAATGCGTTTGCTCCGACTATGGGCTTCGTGGGCGCGATTGGAACGCCAGTTATGTTGCTTAACAGTCGGCTTGATTTATAAATCTCGCGCGTGTTGATGTTCGTGTCGGCGTCGTAAAAATCTCTCCGAGTTCGTAGAGCCATAGCAATTTCTTCGAGGCTTGCGTTTCCTGCACGTTCGCCGATCCCGTTTACAGTGCATTCGACTTGAGTAGCGCCGGCTTTGACACAAGCGAGCGAATTTGCCACGCCCATTCCTAAATCATTATGGCAATGTACGGAAATGTCTACGCCGTCAATGCCTTCGACGTGTTCACGAAGATAGGCGATTAACTCTCCCATTTCTTGAGGGGTCGAATAGCCCACAGTGTCCGGAACATTTATAGTTTTTGCTCCGGCGGCGATTGCGTTTGAAAATGCCTTTGCTAAAAATTCTCTGTCGGACCGCGAAGCGTCTTCGGCAGAAAATTCTATGTCGTCACACTTTGACTTAGCGTAGCCGACCATTTCCGTAATAGTCTGCAAAACTTGCTCACGGTTCATTCTTAATTTATATTGCATGTGAACGTCGCTTGTCGCAATGAAAACATGAATGCGCGGCTTCTTTGCTTCTTTGACAGCCTCCCAGGCTGTGTCGATGTCGCCTTTGTTGCAGCGTGCAAGCGAAGCGATTACGCAATTTGAAGCGGCTGCGGCGATTGCCTGAACGCTCTTGAAATCCATCGGTGAAGCGATTGCGAAGCCGGCCTCGATGATGTCAACGCCGAGTTTGTCGAGCTGACGAGCCATTACGATTTTCTCGCTCAAGTTCATGCTGCAGCCGGGAGATTGTTCGCCGTCTCTTAATGTTGTGTCGAAAATTTTAACTTTACGCATAAAAATTAAATCCTCCTCAAAAAAAATCGGGCCTGACAAAAATTTTTTATCAGATCCCGGTTTGATATTCAAAATTTTTTAGCGCGTTCTAAACTAACGCACCTTGGCAGTCGGACACCGACCGGAGATCCGCGGCACGTTCACATAGTGCGAGAGTGTCATAAAAATTTCTGATGAACATTTGCAAATCTCCTTTCCGTTATTAAGATTAAAAATTCAAAAATTAAAGCGTGAGTATTTTACAAGCAAAAATTTTTAATGTCAAAAAATTCAATGATAAAATTATGAAAATTTTTACGAGAAAGGCAAAAAAATTCACGATGCAATTTAGAAAATTACAATTTGAAGATATACCTAGCGTGAAAGAAAAATTATATTTGTACGCACCCAACCGAGCAAACGACTACACAATCACCGGCTTATTCTTGTGGCGCGATTATTTCAACGTGGGGATCGCGAGCGACGACGAAGGAATTTACGTTTACCAAAATGAAAATGGCAGATATTTATTTTATTTCCCGCTGTGCAAAGATCTTGAAGCAGGCATCAAAAAAATCGTAGAGCATTGCACGGCTAATAATTTACTTTATGGATTTTATCCAATTACGGCCAATGACACAGAGCGGCTCAAAAAAATGAATCTTTCGTTTGAAGTAAGCAGAAGCCAAGATTATAACGATTATTTATACTATGTCGAAGAATTAGCGGATTTCAAGGGCAAGGCTTTTCACACTCACAAGAATCACGTGAACAAATTCGACAAAGAATACAGCGATTTTTCATTTGAAAAAATCACCGACGCAAATCTCGATGATGTAAAAAAATTTTTCAGCGACTTTGCTAATGAAAAACTTCAAGAGCCAATCGAAGACACAGAGCATGAAGAGCTATCTAAAATCCCCGAACTCTTAGCACATATGGAAGAATACAATCTTTTTGGTTATTGTCTTAGAATTGATGGCGCTGTTCAAAGTTTTGAATTAGGCGAGATCGTTGGCGACATGTACTATTCCCATATAGAAAAGGCCAATCGCAACATCGACGGCATATATACAAAAATGGTGAACTTAGTTGCACAAGATTTGAGAGGCAAAGCCACTTTCATAAATAGAGAAGAAGACTGGGGATACTTAGGTTTAAGAGCGTCTAAGCAGCGTTATCACCCGTTTGGTTTCATTGAAAAAGAAATGATTTTTTGCAACTGATGATAAGATAATTAGAAAGTAGTGAAAAATTTGTATTTCGATGCACATTTTCATCTGTTCGATAATACTTCATTAGGAGATAATTTAGCCGCCAATATCGGTGAAAACTCCAGCAGTGATTATTTTTTCAAAAAGTATCACACACGAGAGTCCGCTATTGGCGGTGTAGTCATGGGAAACGGTCCTCTTGAGACGCAAGGCGAGAATTTGCCAGATAATTTTTATTATTGCGTGGGACTGGACGAGCTATCTTATTTTCCACTGACAGCAGAAATTTACAACAAAATCAAAATTCATTTGCAAAATCCAAAATGCGTGGGTGTGAAATTATATCCCGGTTATTTGCCGATATATCCCAATGATAAACAATATGAGCCCATTTTCAAGCTCTGCATAGAGTGCAACAAAGTGTTAGCTATTCATACTGGAATGCCGGCGGCCGTAAGTGCAAAATTAAAATACACGCGGCCTATATATCTCGATGACGTCGCTATCGACTTCCCTGAATTAAAGATAATCATGTGTCATTTTGGGAATCCTTTTTTAGAAGAAGCTGCGGCGGTCATGGAGCATAATAGCAACGTTTACGCCGATTTATCGGGCCTCATCGAAGGCAATTTTACAACGAAATATTTTTGTGAAACGCAGCGTGATTATATAAATCTTCTAAAAACTTGGATTAAATACATCGGCGATAGCAAAAAATTTATGTTCGGAACGGATTGGCCCGCAGTAAATTGCATTGAGTATCAAAAATTTATTTCTCAATTATTCGATCCGAGTTGGCTTGACGACGTAATGATTAACAACGCTCTTAAAATTTACAATATTCGATTGAAAGGTTTGTGAGCAATGGAAGCAAAATTAATTAGGAATTCAAAAGAACTCGAAGCCTTGATAACAAGTCTAAAGAGAACGGGCTATAAGCAGGCCGGGATCAGTTACGCTCTCGAAGATTGGTTATCAGTAGCAGAGCATACAATGAACGAATTAGAAGGAAAATTCTTGTACTTCAAACAGGATAATCAAGAATTGCTCTTCTGTGTAATCGGCTTCAATCACGCGCTATACAAACGAAACAGAGACGAAATCGCAAAAAAACTTTTGTACTTTCTGAACGAAGACGCGGTTAATAAACTTAAAACGATAGGCTCTGATACTTATCTAATCCTTTCGATTTATTGGAGCAAAACTGACAGCAACGCAAATCCTGCAATAGTCGAAGAGTGTTTACAAAAAATTTTCCATTTATACCGCTCTGCACATTTTGCAATTTGCCAAACTGGCGAGAAAGTTCAGCCGACAGGAAATTATAAATTTGACTCCGAAAAAAATTATTATTACAGCGTTATTGATGGCGTAAAAAAAATTCAATATTATTTTCACGAAGTCGGCGACGTTCACAT
>JAFSUP010000009.1 GCA_017445205.1 Synergistaceae bacterium | reverse complement strand
CGTTACTCAGTTGCAGGCGACAAAAACGGCGACCGCTCTGGGTCTTATTGTCTATTTAATCAAGATTGGCCCGCCGGCTGGTTTAAGAATTGGCGAACCGGCGAAACTCAAAATTGGAATTTCCCGCCGTCAAAAATACAACTTGAAGAACGAAAAAAGGACCCGGATTATGAACGAAAAGTTAAGGAAGCACAGGCAAAAGCAGAGAAAAGGCGCGAGGAATTACAGCGCGAGCTTGAACACAAAAATCAAACTGCCGCCGATGAAGCACGGAGATACTTCAACCGCTCCGATCCATGCCGACCAAATATCCCATATCTTGAAAAAAAGGGAGTAAAGGCATACGGACCAATTCGCGCCGACAAATATAATCCGAACATTGTCATAATCCCGCTTTTCTGTTTCAAGAACGACGAGAGCGACTTCAAGAACACTGCATTTTTGGAAATTTCAACGTTGCAATTTATTTCAGAGACCGGGCAGAAAAGATTTTTATCAGGAGGCAAGTTATCAGGCTCATTCTTCCCATTTACAACAGGCCCGCGAGAACTTGCAAACGACAAAGATGAGAGGCCGGTTTTAATTGGCGAAGGGTATGCAACAATGGCGACAGTATACGAGGCCACGGGATTGCCGTGTATCGCTGCAATGACATCAAACAACTTAGAGGCGGTCGCGAGATTGTTCAAAGAAAAATACCCGCACCGAAAATTTATAATTGTTGCAGACAATGACATTAAGACCGAAGGGAATCCAGGGCTGACAACAGCGCGTAAGATTGTTCAAGAGCTGAATATCGAAGGTTTAATTACACCAACTTTCAAAAAGCGCGAACATGGTACAGACTGGAACGACTTCATGATGTTGCACGGAATGCCTGAAACGATTGAACAAATCGCAATGAGACTTAAAATTTTATTGTTGCCAAAATACCAGCAAGGCATAATGTCGAAAGTGCGAGAAATTTCCGCGGAAGCATTACGCAAGAAAAAATTTCGGCCTTTAATGTGGGCTGTGGAGGGATTTTTGCCCGCGGGGTTGTCAATTTTATGTGGCGGCCCGAAAGTCGGGAAGTCGCTGATGAGTTTGCATATTGCGCTTGCTGTAGCATTAGGCGGCCATGCGTTCGGGAAAATTAAATGTGAAGCCGGCGATGTTCTATATTTAGCTCTTGAAGATACGGAGCGAAGATTGCAAAATAGAATTGCAAACATGGCGGGAAATTGGGATTTTGAAAATTCGGATTTATCGCGCCTAACGTTCACAACCGCAGTCCCCAAGCAACATGAGGGAGGAGCGCAATATATCACTTGGTGGCTACAAGATCACCCTGACGCACGTTTGATAATAATTGATACGTTGCAAAAATTCCGCAGAAATTTCAGCGGCAAAGGCAATATCTATGCTGAAGATTATGAGACTGTGGCCGAGATTAAGAGCATTGCTGACGGTTACGACGTTCCGATTTTACTAATTCACCACTTGAAAAAGGGAGCGGCAGAAGATTGGCTCAATGAAATTTCCGGCTCTCAGGGCATTGCAGGCGCGGCGGATACTCTATTTTCGTTAAAGAGAAGCAGGGGCGAACATACAGCCACGTTAGCAAGAACGGGCCGTGATGTTGAAGAAGCAGAATTTAACATGCAGCTTGACCAATTCGGTTGGACGCTTTTAGGCGAAGCCGGGCCAGTTGCGGCCGAAAATTGGCGAGAAGAGCTCATGAATTTAATCAAGAGCCGCGGTACACTTTCAGCGAATGAATACAACGAGATCAAAAATATTTCGTACGACACTGCGCGATCACGGCTTAGAAAATTAGAGGCCGCGAAAAAAATCGTAAAGTCAGGATTACGAACATATTCACTCGTACAAACTGACGCTGAACAACCGCAAGACGATACTCAATTCCCCGCAAGACGATACCTATTTCCCCGCAACAACGATACTCGAAAAGCCGCAAGACGATACTCGAAAAGCCGCAACAACGCCGGTGTCAGAAAATGGAATTGACGACGATGACGACGAAGATATAGATATAGATACGATAGACTTCAACGCGTTATTCTCGGATTAAATTAAAAATTAAAAATCCAGTTTGAAATTTGAAAATCACACTTGCATTTTTGAAAAAAGATTGTATAATTTTTTCAGTCATTCAAAAAAATGTCATCGCTTTACGCCTCAATTTTCATTGAGGTTTTTTGCTGTGCTTTAATTTTGAAAAATGGTAAAAAATCGACTTTCAGAAAATGGAAAAAAAATTTTTGACCATTTTAGACAGAAAAACGAACTCCGGCCAGTCGTATCAAGCGGTCGTCTCACTGTTCTAAAACCGTTCTAACTCGAAAAAAAACCGCGAAATCGACTAGACCGCCGATGAATACAACGGTCACGTCAAATTTCCGTCTTCCGACCAGATTTAGAACGGTGACTAGACCGCTTACTATGACAAGTCTTACAAAACTTTTTGGCAAAAAATTTTTCACACATATAGCCAACATAAAAAAAAGTATCTCCTTAATAAAAATTTGGATCCCTCGTCCATCAGCGTGGGATTCTTTTTTTAAATCCATGTTCAGAATTTCCACTTTGCATTTAATGTAAAATAAAATAAAAAAAAATAAATATAGTTATGGTTTAGTTTTGTTTTTAATATCCATGGGGGTAAGATTAATTTGAAACGGCAAACGGGATTTTTTAAGACTGTGGCACAATTAGCGGGAATTATTGAGCTTTTAATTAGGCGACATCCGAGGGGTTTTCATATTTTACTAGGCGAGGAGTCCCCGCCGTCAGTCGAAGAAGTTCATGAGCTTTTATGCACGGTGCGGGCTCCGTTGCCGATTGATTTTAAACCGACAATGCGGAACGATAATACAACTGCCCAAGCAAAAATTTTCGACATGGATTTTTTTGAAAGTGTGATTAAAAATGCCGGTGGCTGGGAACATATAAACGAGATAGCGCAAGAGTTTAAGGCGGCAAGTCCGCGGTATTGGGGAATTGTAATTGACCATGTGAAATTTGTTGAAGCTAGGCATGAACGCTATAAAAGCAAATTAAATTTTCTTGTTGCAAAATATAAAGTCTGTGCAAACACAATTATGAAATATCGGCGTGAATTCCCTGAACGACTGGCCGAAGCGATTTTAATGACGCCGGGAGATACACATTAAATTAAAAAATGCCCGTAAAGCCATGCGAAAAATTTTTAAGGGTAAATCATATTACCCGTGCGGCTAAACATAGCTTAGCGTCCATTTACGAAGCTCAAAATTTTTTAGAACATGAAATTTTTTGTCAGTCTGGGAGTAAAAATCGCAATGTGATTGAAATTACAATCTTAATTAAAATCTTAATTAAAATCTAAATGGTTATTGTAAAATAAAAAATGTGGTATAATTCTTATGCCTGAAACTAATCCGTTCATTGACATCTGCTTCATATCCTTTCACTCAACACATCAATAACCCAATAGCCCTTCTGGGTTATTATTTTTTGTGCTATAATCTTCGTAGACCATTTGAAGCCAAAGTATCTTTTACATGCCTTTCTTAGTATAATCTGTCTTAATGACAGATTTTATTTTTTAAGGAGTGTTAATAGCATGAAGTACGAACACCAGAAAGCGCAGCCTATTCGTTCAATCAAAGACCGCAAGGCGATCGCGCGCTACTTGTATCATAAAAATTTGCGCGACTATGCACTATTTGAATTTGGTATCAGAGTTGGGCGTAGAGTGTCTGACTTAGTGAGTTTGAATATAGGCGATGTCGCGAGGCTTGACCGAAAGGGAAGAATTGTAATTAAAGAGCGGTTGGCAATTCGCGAAAAGAAAACACAAAAATTTGCAGATATTTTAATAAATCCCCGTGCCCGTCGAGTTTTAGGGCTGTATATTTCTAAGCGTAAAGATACAACGGAGTCGGCTGAAGCGTTGTTAGAAGAGCCGTTGTTTAAGTCGCGAAGTGTATCACGCAACGGTGAACGGCGTCTAACTCCTTACAGCGTCTTAAGAATTTTGAAACAGGCGGCCGATGAATGTGAGTTAAATTTTAACGTTGCTACACACTCATTGCGTAAGACTTTCGGCTATGAGCTACACAGGCGCGGCGTAGATATCACGCTAATTCAGAAGCTGATGAACCATGCAAGCCCTGAAATTACACTTGCCTATATCGGAATTACGCGTAACGAAATGGACAACGCGATTAGAAATTTGTAAGTTGCGGGGAGTTTGGGAAAGTTCTAAATCGCGCGGAACGTTTTCACAACTGGATTATTTTTTGAAAATCGAATGTTCGTTTTTACCTTTTTTAAACATTCAGGAGGTGCGAGAAATGCCGCGCAAGCCTGGGGAAAAATTAAATTTACAAGAAAAAAAAGAGCGTATGAAATTGTATAATAAGGGCCGGCCATTGCGGCATAAAATCTATGCTACAGCCCGATGGAAGGCATTAAGAGCCGTGAAACTTGCAAGCTCTCCATTGTGTGAGGAGTGTGCAAGGCAAGGGCGAATTACGGCCGCGGAACTTGTTGACCACATAATTCCGATAGCAGAGGGAGGCCCGCCGTTTGCATTTGAAAATCTTCAATCTCTGTGCAATGCTTGTCACAACCGGAAGCACGCGCAAGGGGAGGGGGGTAAAAAAGTTGAAAAACCTCACGAAGGAGCAACGGCGTGCAGGCCCGCGTAAATGCGCCCTTTTTTAGCAGTTTTCCCCGAATGCCGATAAAATCTAAAACGAGGAGCGAAAAATTTTGAGAGGCCGAAAACCATACCCACAAAAAATTAAAGAATTAGGGCCGCGGTCGCATAAAAAGAAAGTTGAAGCTGTATGCTTTGAAAATTTTCAAGATGCAGATGAACGAGGAATAAACTTTGATGGCTTGCCGCTCCCTGTCGTAAAGAGAGCGAAAAAAATTTTAGAAATGCTACGTCAAAAAGTTGTATTAAATTCCAGTGATGCTGAAAGTTTTTCACGATACATACAACATTTACGGCTTGCGTATCAGGCGGACGAAATTTTGAAGGCGGAAGGCGTCATAACTCACGATGAGGACGGACTTCCGCGCAAACATCCCGCGCTTCAAATACACCGCGATAATTCCATGGCCGCGCTAAAATTTGAAGAACAGTTTGGATTAACACCAAGCGCGCGAATGAGATTAAGGAGCACGGATCAGAATGTCGAAGACCGAGAAACAGCAGACTTTAACGACTTTCTCAACGACGATTAACGCGCCTGAAGTTGCAAAAGAATACATACAAAAAGTTTTGCACAATAAAATCACAGTTTGCAAGTGGGTAAAATTGTTTTATAAACGTCATGCGCGGGATTTAGAGCATGGACATAAGCGGGGACTATATTTTGATGAAAAAGCAGGGGGAAGAATTTTAAGATTTTTTGACTTTCTGAAACACTCTAAAGGCGAGTTTGCGGGACAAAAATTTATTCTTTCTCCGTGGCAACAAGCGTTTTTATTTGTGCTTTTCGGTTGGCAAAAGGGGAATGGCGCGCGCAGATTTAGAACGTCATATTTAGAAGTATCACGTAAGGCCGGAAAATCGAGCCTTGCGGCCGGTGTTGGCCTATATTTGTTACTCGCAGACCGTGAACAAGGCGCGGAAGTTTACAGCGCTGCAACAACGCGAGATCAAGCTAAAATTGTACAAGGGGAAGCGTTGCGAATGGTTCGGGCCTCGTCTGTTTTAAAAAAGAAGCTGACGACGCGGATTGATTCCATTTTCGACATGCAGACTAATTCAAAATTCGTACCAATTTCAAGCGACTATTCTACGCTTGACGGTCTAAACATATCCGGAGCAATCATAGACGAGCTTCACGCGCATAAAACGCGGGATTTATGGGACGTTTTAGAAACTGCAACGGGAGCGCGGCGTCAACCTTTAATTTTTGCAATTACGACCGCGGGGGTATCACGTCAATCTATTTGCCGCGAACAGCATGATTACACGGAAAAATTGCTTGAAGGAAGCATAAAAGACGATACATATTGCGGCATAATTTTCACACTTGATAACGGTGATAATTACGAGAATAAAAAAGTGTGGATTAAGGCAAATCCGAATTTAGGGGTAGCAACAAAAGCAGAAGATATAGAGCGCAAGCTGATTAAAGCGAAAGAGATGCCCGCGGCGTTGAATGCTTTTTTGCGCTTGCATATGAACGTATGGACGCAAGCAGAAACACGATGGATAAATCCCGATGTCTGGGCAAAATGTTCAGGAAAGACTGACATTAAAGAATTACAAAATGCAACTTGCTACGCCGGATTAGATTTAAGTAGTACGACAGACTTAACCGCGCTTGTCTTAAAATTTCCAGTTACGGGCGATGTTCTTGCTTGGTTTTGGATACCCGAAGACAATATTGCAGCGCGTGAACGCCGCGACCGTGTACCGTTTTCAAGTTGGATTAAAGAAGGATATGTTATAGCGACGCCGGGCAACGTCATAGACTACGATTTTATAAAACAGAAAATTCGCGAGATTGCAAGCGAGTTCAAAGGATTAAAAGAAATTGGCTACGATCCTTACATGGCTACACAAATTGCGATTCAACTGGAAGAAGAAGGCTATAACGTTGTTCCAGTTAGGCAAGGTTGGGCTACACTATCACCGGCTTTGAAGGAATTAGAACGCGAATATTTAGGCGGCGAATTGAAGCATGGCGATAATCCTGTATTAAAATGGAATGCGGCTAATCTCGTTGTAAAGCAAGACCCCGCGGGGAATTACATGCCTGATAAAGCGCACAGTATTGATAAAATTGACGGCATAGTAGCGTTATGTATGGCAATATCGCGGCAGATGAATGCGCATGAGAACACGAATGTTTACGAAGAGCGAGGCTTGTTATTTGTTTAAGGGGGTGAATTTTGTATCATGGATTTAGAATTAGAAGAAAAAAAGTTTGCGGAAGGTGTTGCAATCGGAACTCTTGATGACATAATCGGAGAAACTTATGGCGGATTTTCCAATTTTACAATTTCGCCGCTTAGAGCGTTGCAGTGTGGTGCTGTATTTGCTTGCGTCGGTCTGCTTTCAGAAAGCATAGCACAGCTTCCTATCAAGGTTTATAAAAATAAGAATGACACAAAAAACGAAGATAGAACGCACTGGCTTTTTAATTTGTTATCACGCCGGCCGTGTTCATGGTTGAGCTCCTTTGCATGGAGAGAATTAGCGATGATGTTTTTGTGTTTGCGCGGCGACTTTTACGCTTATAAAGTCAGAGATGGCGCGGGAATTGTGCGAGAGCTTTTGCCATTATTACCCGGTGCAATTTCCGTCCGTCAGTTGCCAAATTGGGAATTGGAATATCGAATTAATCTTGCTAATGGTAGCTCTAAAACCGTTGCACAGACTGAAATTTTTCACGTAATGTATAGAAGCGTTGACGGCATTAAAGGACTTTCCCCGATTGGATTTTCGCGTCAAGCTATCGCGTTATCTATGGCAGCGGAAGGGCACGGCTACAAGACTTTCACGAATGGAGCGAAGCCGGGCGGAATTTTAAAAATACCCGGCCAATTATCGCAAGAAGCATACAGCCGGCTTAAAGAAAATTGGACGTCAGCATATAGCGGCGAAAACGAGGGCAACACGGCGATTTTAGAGCAGGGAACGGACTTTACGCCGCTATCCATGACCAACTCTGACGCACAATATTTAGAAACAATGAAATTTCAGGTTGAGCAAATTGCAAGGATTTTTCGCGTACCGTTGTTTATGATCCAGAGTACGGAGAAGTCAACAAGCTGGGGGAGCGGGATTGAGCAAATGAGCCTAGGTTTCGTTCGATACACTTTATTACCATGGATTAAACGATGGGAAAGTGCAATTTTTAAGGATTTAATTAGTGAGATTAACGAGGGGGATTATGAAGTAAAATTCAATGTTGAAGGGCTAGAGCGCGGCAGTTTGGGAACAAGATTTGACGCTTACCAAAAAGGAATTAACATGGGAGTGTATTCACCGAACGAAATTAGGCGAATGGAGGACATGAATCCGCGCACGGACGGCGATATTTACTTAACTCCTATGAATATGAGGATCGGAAACGGAGATGATGAAATACAACATGAAGATACAGAATAAAAATTTTAATTTTGAGCTAAAAGAAGTCAGTGATGAAGGCATTTTTTCAGGCTATGCTAGCGTGTTTGATGTCGTTGATTTACAAGATGACAAAGTTGAAAAAGGCGCTTTTGAAAACACAATTAAAAACAAAATGCCCGCTATCCTTTGGCAGCACAACGCTTCGGACGTAATAGGCGTATGTGAAAAAATCGAGGAAGATACAACGGGATTATATCTTGAAGGCCGATTGTTGTTGGGTATTGAGAAGGCGCGTGAGGCGTTTATCTTGTTGAAAAACAGAGCAATCAAGGGCCTTTCTATTGGTTATCATGCTGTACAATGGGAATGGCGTGAAGAAGATGGACGCTATATTAGAATTTTGAAGGAGTTGGATTTGTGGGAAATTTCCCTTGTAACTTTTCCGGCGAATGAGCTTGCAATCGTTGATGACGTCAAGGGAATCTCAAATACAAGAGACGCGGAAAAATTCCTGCGCGAGGCTGGATTTTCACGCACTCAAGCTAAGGCCGTAATTGCGGGGATAAAGTCGGGAATTCGTTGCGATGACGAAGACGACGAGGCCATAGTGGCGGCCAAAAATCTTTTATACAAAATACAAGGAGTGTAAAAAATGTCAGAATTAAAATCAATTTTGGAACAATACGGAGCGGCGTTTGAGGAGTATAAACGCACTAATGACGCACGTTTTGAGGAATTAAAAACGACAACAGGCAAGGCCGCGGAACTTGAAAGCAAGTTAGCAAAAATTGAGGCCGACTTGCAAGCAAAAGAAGCACGAATTAGCAATTTTGAAACTAAGCTAAATCGGCCCGGTTACGCAGGCGGCGAGGTTAAGAGCGACCATGCAAAAGCATTCAAAGAATTTTTGTGCAAGGGTATCACAGACAATTTAGGCGACTTGCAATTTAAGGCCGTTCAAGTCGGCGTAAACGCGGACGGCGGCTATGCTGTGCCCGTAGAGATGTCAGCGGAAATTTACAAATTACTAACGGCCGAATCGCCTATGCGTCAAGTTTGTAATATTAGAACGTCAGGGACTAATGATGTTCGTCAGATTGTAGATGTCGGCGGGATCGGCTCTGGTTGGGTAGCAGAAACGACTGCACGCCCTGAAACAAATTCGCCGCAAATTGCACAAGCTACGCCGTTTTGGGGAGAATTGTATGCAAACCCGGCAGCGACACAAAACTCAATCGACGACTTATTTTTTGACGTAGAGAAATGGCTCACTGAAAGCATTGCGCGCGAGTTTGCATTAAAAGAAAATGCGGCCTTCACTGTTGGCGACGGATCAAGTAAACCTAAAGGTTTATTAGCCGCAACTGTATCAACTGATGACGATGATACAAGGGCGTTCGGGACTTTCCAATATTTGAAAACTGGCGCGGCGGCGGGATTTGCGGCAACTGCTGGCGCTGATGTACTTCTGGATTTAGCAAGCTCTTTGAAGTCGCGATATTATGCAAATGCTCACTTTATGTTCAACACGAGCACGCTTGCAGCAATTCGCAAAATGAAAGATACACAAGGGAATTACTTATGGCAGCCAGGTTTACAGGCCGGCGTCCCGAATTTGTTGTTAGGTTTCCCATGTGTGTACAATCACGACATGCCCGGCGTAGGCGCTAACGCTCTTTGCGTTGCATTCGGCGACTTCAGAGAGGCTTATACAATCGTTGACCGCGCAGCAATTTTTGTATTACGCGACCCATTTACAAACAAGCCGTATGTGAATTTTTACGCCACAAAACGAGTTGGCGGCATGATCCTTAACTCAGAGGCCGTAAAATTCGTTAAATGTGAAGCGTAACGCAAGCATTCAAGCCCCTTCGGGGGCATTTTTTTTCGGAGTGATACAACATGAAAATCAAAGTTGTAAAATCATTTTCATACTACATTGACGGATATAAGCTCAAAAACTTTGTTCCCGGCGAGTACGAAGTTAAAGAGGACGTAGCAAAATACGCGCGTGAAAGTGGATTTTTGTATTTGGATAAAGAGAGCGAGGGAAGCGCTAATGCCGCTAAGAGAGCCGGTAACGCTGGAAGAGGCAAAAATACAATGTCGGATTGAAAACGATACGGAAGATACGTTAATTAGCCATTATATAACCGCGGCGCGTGAGTTTTGCGAGGATTTTTTGAACAAGCCGCTAGCCTTTGAAGAGGGTGAAAATCCAGAGCTTGACGGCGATTCTTTTCAAGAGATTTCGATACCCGCAAAATGGAAACAAGCAATTTTATTAATAGTTGCATTTTGGTATTCTAACCGAGAGGACGCAGCAACGATGAATTTTAACGATGTCCCTTTAAGTGCCATGCGGATTTTGTGGCAAGATCGCGACATGCCGATTTAAGAAAGGAAATTGTAAAATGGCATTACCAAAAGGCGCGGGCTCTTTACGTGAACGTGTTGCAATTTCTAGGCTTACACGCATTCGTGAGGATTCAGGACGTTACACAGAAATTGAAAATACAATCGGTGAATTTTTTGCGCAAGTAACTGTAACTCAATCAAAAGATAACGTAATCGCAGACCAGACCCGTGATTTAAGGACACACGAGATAATTTTTCGTGCGGGCGTTGACGTACAACAGGGCGATATTGCAACATGGCGCGGAACTCGTTTAGACGTCAGAAACACGCGTCCTGTCGGTGTTTGGCTTATATTAGATTGCGTTACAAGAAGCATTTAATACAACGAGGTGAAAAAAAATGAATTATGTAATAGCTTGCTGTGTGGTTTTAATTTTGTGCCTTATCCATGACTACATCTAAAAGTTTCGTTAATTGCAGGCTTGAGGGCGAACAAGAAACGTTAAAAATCTTGCGTAAAGTTAGTAAGGAATTAATTAACGCTAAGCTTGTTGAAGTTCTAAAAGCAGGCGGCGAGCTGATTAAAGAAGAAGCGATGAGGCGTGCGCCAATTGGTTCACGTCCTCCTCGTCGCGGCGTAAGGACTGGAAGATTAAAGCGTTCGATTCAGATATACACAGGCTTTAACGAAAAGAAATGGGAGAAAAATAAAAGAATACAAGTTGAAGCGTGGTATCCAGAAAACGCAATTAAATATAAAAACGGTGCTAAACACAGAGCAGCAGGCGCTTTTGAATATTATGCCTTTGCGGTTGAACATGGTACGAAATTCAGAGGCGCGCAACCGTTTTTAGAGCCGGCTATGAAAGCTAAACGCCGTTATATCAACAAGTTTGTGCGTGAAGCGTTGCGAAAATACGCGCAAGAAATTACACAAAAATTAGGGAAGTGAGAAAATGACCGTTGGAGATTTATATGGCAATATTACAAAAGCATTGTTAGACAGCGAAAAATTAACCGTAATCGTAGGCCCGGGCGGAGTTTATGATTTTACGCCGGACGAAAATACAGCGGGCCCTTACGTCGTTGTTGGTGAATTTGTTGAAGGCCCCGGGCGTCTTGTAAGTTGTGAGGAGACCGAAGTTACTTTTACTATTCACGTGTGGTCATCGAGTTTTGGCCGCTTTGAAACGCTGGATATTAAGGACGTAATCAACGAAATACTATTTGAAATGTGGGGCGAGTGTTTTTGGTTAGAATCTTTCAAGCTAATTCACGACGTATCGCAGTGGTGTCATGGAGTTTTAACTTATAGAACGTTCATAAAAGAGGAGGAATAATACAATGTCAAAAGCAGCATCGCAAAAAAGTGAAATTAAAATTGGTGAAAGTGCAAATTTAGCTGAGCTTGTAAACGTCAGCGATTGGAGCATGAACACAACGCGCAACACGATCGACGTTTCTACAATCGGGACGGAATGGAAAGAATATTTAGTCGGTCAAATTACAGCGACTGGATCATTTAATTTAATTTATGATTCAACGGATACGGCTGCGCAATCAGTCGCTGCAAAGATTAGAGCCGGAGAGACTTTGAAGATTCACGTTTACCCACTTGGTTCAGAAGCAACGAAGCCGGAAATTGTATTTGACGCGTTGCCCACAAGTTGGAATCTATCAGCCGCAACTGAGGCTGCAATCACTATCGCCGTTGATTTTCAAGTTACCGGTGAAGTTACAGAAACAACTGTACAATAGGAGTTTTTTACAATGCGAGAAATTAAAATCGGCGAAAAGTTGTATAAAATTCATTACGGACAAAACGCAATCTGTTCGCTTGAAGATGAGTTAAATGAAGGCATTGCGGAGATTTATACGCGGTTCACGGAGCAAAGAATCCACATGAAAGACATTCGCGCGCTAATTTGGGCGGGCATGTTGAAAGACAATCGAGATATTACGCCTGAAGCGCTTGGTGACTTATGCGACGCGGCAGGAGTGAGATTTTCTGACTTATTAGGAGATTGTATCGAAGAATTAAATCAAAGTTTTTCGCGCATGATTCCAGACGTTGACAATAACGACGAAAAGAGCAAAAAAAAATAATAACGCATGAGGAGCGACGGCAACAACGCGATTTATTATACTTAAACGCGCTTGGCATCTTAAATCTCTCTCATGAGGATTTGTGGCAAATTACTAACGGGCAGCTGTGTGATTTAATTCTTGCAAATGAGTATCGAGTTTTTCGAGAGCGTCAGGAGCAAGCGATCCACACGGCTGCTCTATTTAATCTTTGGAGCAAAACGCGAATAACGCCGCAAGACCTAACGGGCGTATGGTACAAAAATCGAGTGTGGGGCAAGCATGAATTATTGGATAAATATTTGGAAAGTGGGGTGAGTTAATGTCAGTCTTAAACGTGAAAATCGGCGTGCTTACTGCGGAATTTGAAAATAAATTAGCACGTTCTGAAAAAGACATACAAAAATTTTCAAAAAAAGTTAATAGTGAGTTATCAAAAATTGGTAAAGGCTTTGAGCCGTTTAAAAACCTTGCTATATCTGCAATCGCGGCCGCTAATGAAGTTAAAGACGCGCTGAACGATTTAGCACTAGGCACAGGCGCAACGGGCGAGGCATTGCAGGGCCTAAAAGATGACTTTAGAGCAGTCGCCGCGCAGGTTCCTGATTCAATGAGTGCAAGCGCTAAGGCCGTTGCGGATTTAAATACAATGTTGGGTATCAGCGGCTCTGACGTTCAAAAGTTAGCTGTAAAATTCTTAGATTTATCGCGAATTACGAAGTCGGATTTAGGTGTCAACATAAGTTCCGTAACTAAGTTAATGAACAAGTGGGGACTAGAAACCACACAAGGCGCTGAAATTTTGGATAAATTATTAGTTGCGTCTCAAAGTACCGGGGTCAGTATTGATAAGCTCGCAAGCGGTGTAACTAGTCAAGGCGATGCGTTGCGCGCAATGGGATTTAATCTTGATGAAAGCATTGCATTATTCGGTCAGCTAGACAAACTCGGTGATGACGCGGGCGCAGTGTTCAGATCTCTAAATTTTGCAATGAAAAATTTTGCAAAAGATGGAATAACAGATTTTGCCGCTGCATTTCGCGACGTTTTTAATGAGATTAAAAGCAGTCCAACACTGGACGGAGCAGTTAATAAAGTCAGTGAAATTTTTGGGAGCGTCAAAGACCCCGCTGTAAAATTAGCAACTGCAATTCGCGCAGGGCGTTTAGAAGTCGGCGATTTAGTCGGCGCGATGAACGAGGCCGGCGGTGCGCTTGATACTTTTACAGCCGAAGCTGAAACTTTTGCGGACGGTTGGGCAAGAATTAGAAATCAGGTAACACTAGCATTAGAGCCGCTTGGCGCGCATATATTAAAAATTGCAAGCGAATATCTACCGGCGTTAAGTTCAGGCGTGAACGGCGTTGCGATAGATTTTGACGATTGGGTAAT
>JAFSUP010000072.1 GCA_017445205.1 Synergistaceae bacterium | reverse complement strand
GCCCGCGGTGTGAACAGACATTTAAGTCATTCAACAATGAAGAATTTGAATTTATAGATTTTGAAGCGCGATTGACTTTCACATTAATTTTTCTTGAAGCGCCATTGCTGTTTATAAATTCGCGTGAGAGATTAACAATTTCTTTGCCGCGCCATGTCATTCGCATTCGTCCGGAGTCATTAATGCGCGCGATTATCGTAGCTTGAACGTCTTCAGAAAGTGCGAAATTTTGAACTCGTTCAGCGTTCTCGGCTGCGACTACTACAGCCATGCGCTCTTGAGATTCGCTCACGGCAATTTCAGTTCCATTGAGGCCGGAATATTTCAAAGGCACAGCGTCAAGATTAATGTCGAGACCGTCAGCGAGTTCTCCGACAGCGACACTAACGCCGCCCGCGCCAAAATCGTTGCAGCGTTTTATTAATTTTGTAAATTCAGGATTTCGGAAGAGTCTTTGTAATTTTCTTTCTTCGGGAGCGTTGCCCTTTTGAACTTCCGCACCGCGCGTTTCAATGAAGCTCGAATTATGCGACACCGAAGAGCCTGTAGCGCCTCCGATCCCGTCGCGTCCCGTTCGTCCGCCTAATAACAAAACTAAATCGCCGTCGGCCGGACGTTCTCGAATCACGTTAGCTTCAGGAGCCGCAGCAATGACAGCCCCGACTTCTAAGCGCTTGGCTTTATATCCTTCGTGATAAATTTCATCGACTAAGCCGGTCGGTAGTCCTATCTGATTTCCGTAAGAACTATAACCCGCGGCGGCTTTCGTGATTATTGCGCGCTGTGATAACTTGCCCGGCATCGTTTCTTCAAACGGACTTGCTGCGCCCGTTATTCGCATTGCCTGATAGACATAAGCGCGTCCCGATAAAGGATCTCGAATTGCGCCGCCGATACACGTTGCTGCGCCTCCAAAAGGTTCTATTTCGGTCGGGTGGTTGTGAGTTTCGTTTTTGAAGAGCAAGAGCCAAGATTCATTTTTGCCATCGACGTCAACATTAACGCGAACGGTGCAGGCGTTATTTTCTTCTGACTCGACTAAGTCAGGGAGCTTGCCTTTAGATTTAAGATACTTCGCACCGATTGTGGCAATGTCCATTAGTGTTACAGGTCTGTCATCACGATTTAATTCTCTGCGGATTGATAAATAATTTTCATAAGCTTCGCGGACTTTCAAATCTTGAATTTCTGTTTCGTCAATTAGAGTTGAAAAAGTCGTATGTCGGCAATGGTCTGACCAGTAAGTATCAAGAACTTTGATTTCTGTTTCAGTCGGGTCGCGTCCTTCGGACTCAAAATATTTTCGACAGCACTCTAAATCTTCGGAACTCATTGCTAGATTTTGAAGTTTCGTGAGCTGATTCAAAGGAATTTTCTTGACATCTTCGGGCGTGGGATAAATAGTTTCTAGCGATTTATATTCATCTAATTGAGCTTCGCGGGCTTCGACGGGATTAATTAAAAATTTTTTGACAGCCTCGAAATTTTTTAGATCACCATAAAAAATATAAATTCGTGCAGTTCTGACGACCGGGCGAAATCCTAATAACAGCATCGCGCATTGTTCGGCAGCGTCGGCGCGTTGGTCATATTGGCCCGGCAAAAACTCGACGGCTAAAATTTTTCCTGATTCAAAATCGCGGGGAAGAGATTCTAAAATTTCATCTGTGAAAGGCTCTGCGAAAATCGCATGGCGACATTTTGAAAAATTTTCTTCATTAAGTCCTTCGACGTCGTAACGATTTAAAATTCTTACGCGCGAAAGATTTTCATTGCCGGGAATATTTTTAATTTCGTCTCTCAACGATACGGCCTCAAAATTTTCCTGGTCTTTACGTTCTGTGTAAAGCCTGAATGCTTGCATAAAAATTTTGCTCCTTTAATATTTATTCGTTCAAGATAATATCATTATTTAGAATTTAATATCATCATTAGCTCGCTCACAATTTTTGATATAATCTTTTTCACGAGGGAGTCCCGGATGAGAAGCAGGGCTCATCGTCCAACGGGGAGCCGCCCCTGCGGAATTGAGGTGTAGCGGTCATGGCTGATAAAAAAGCCAAAAAGAAAACCGAACGAAAGCCAAAAAAGAAGCAGCGGCGTTCTTTCCGACCCAGGATTGATATAATCGCTGCTGCTACTTATTGGTTCGTTAGACTGGTTCTACTTCTTGTAGACTGGTTTATGCGATAAACCATTAGGCATTCCATTCGGGATAGGGGTCTAGTTAGCTCCCTCACCACTGCCCCTATTTTATCACACTCATATACGACTTCATCAACTCGCTCACGATTTCTTCTTCTGAAATATTCTTCGCAAATCCGTAAGCTTCGCACACTGCCGCGTCATTAGCCTTGTGAGCCTTCAATAACTCCTCCGGCATCGTCAACGGGTCATATAAATCCGCTAGCGACGAGCCCGGGAACTTCTCACGAACGTCAAGAATTTTTTTCGCGGTCGATTCGATTTT
>JAFSUP010000071.1 GCA_017445205.1 Synergistaceae bacterium | reverse complement strand
ATGAAAGCAAGAAAACGCGCCCGAAGTTCGGGTGGGTGGGTGGGAGAACGAGGGCGCGTTCAAAAATTTTAATTTCTACATTCCGAACGTTTCTGCGACTTTTACAAGCTCATCGCGAATCTTAATATGCTGTGGGCAAGCATCTTCGCAAGCTCCGCACTTGATGCACTCGTTAGCGCGCTTATGGCCCTGCCCTGCGACAAACCATTTTTCATTGTTCTTCGCGCTATCAAGATTTCCGTAAAGCGTATACATGTTCATTGACGTAAACGACGCTGAAATTCCAATGTTCATCGGGCAGACTTTTGCGCAATAATTGCAGGTCGTACATGGAATGATAGGTATCTTTGCAAGTTCGATTCTCGCCTTTTCGATAACTTTTTTCTGTTCTGGCGTGAGGTGTTTGAAGTCTTTCATGTAAGAAAGATTGTCGCGCATTTGTTCAAGATTCGACATTCCCGACAAAACCGTGATAACGCCTTCGAGGTCAGCCGCGAAACGAACTGCCCACGAAGCGCATGATGAATTAGGCTCGGCGTCCTTCAAAACTTTTGCAACACTTTCCGGCGGTGTAGCTAAGTTGCCACCCTTAACCGGCTCCATGATTATAACGGGCTTGTTGTGCTTTCTTGCGACTTCGTAGCACTCTCGCGATTTAATCGCAGGATTTTCCCAATCGCCATAATTAATTTGAAGTTGAACAAATTCCGCTTCCGGGTGCTTCGTTAAAATTTCTTCAAGCTGTTCCGGTGTCGAATGGAAAGAAAATCCAAGATGTTTAATTTTGCCTTTTGCCTTCTCGTTCAAAAAATAATTCCAGAGGTCGAACTCATCGAACGGTTTTGTTCGTGAGTCTCCAAGATTATGAAGCAGATAAAAATCAAAATATCCTGCTCCCGTCTGCTTCAACGAAGTTTCATACTGTGCGATTGCGTCTTCTTTGGTCTTGCAACCGATCCAAGCGGCGTTCTTTGTAGCAAGCTGAAATTTTTCTCTCGGGTAACGCTCAACAAGAGCCTGACGAATCGCGTCTTCACTTCCGGGATATGCCCACGCTGTGTCAAAGTAAGTGAAGCCTGCTGCGAGGAACTCGTCAACCATTTGTTTAGTCTGTTCGATGTCGATGGTGTTCTCGTCGATATGAGGCAGACGCATTAAACCGAAGCCGAGCTTCTTAATCTCTTCTCCTAAATATGCCATTTTAATTTTTACCCCCAATAGTAAAATTTGAGTTAATATTAGCATGTTCAACGGAGCTTTAGGCAAGCAAAAATTTTTTTATGGAGAGGTTTTATAGATGGCTGTACCAAAGTATGATGATTTTTTTATTTCGATTTTGACTTTCCTGTCCGATGGCCTAGAACATCATACAAAAGAAATTCGTGATTATTGCGCAGACAGTTTTGAGCTTTCTGAAGAAGACCGGAAGGCCATTATACCAAGCGGTGCGAATATGTTGGCAGATCGTGTAAGCTGGTCGCGTTTTCATTTAAAGAGCGCAGGATTAATCGAAAGTCCTCGAAGGGGAGTTTATCATATTACGCAGTCCGGGCGTGAAGCATTGGAGCAAGGGGTAACGCTCGAATATATTCAAGAGCTTCAAATAAAGAATGGCGAAACAATTTCAGACTCGTTACAGGACGAATCTCCAGCTCGTGAAACACAAAGCCCGCAAGAAATGATAGATTACGCGATGGAACAACTGAAATCAGAACTTGTAGATGCGTTGCTTACCGAAGTGATACGCATGGACGAGTACGATTTTGAACAGCTTGTTGTCGATCTTCTTTTAAAGATGGGCTACGGCAAACCTGAAGAAAATAAAAATGCTTTAACAAAAAAATCTGGCGATGGAGGAATAGACGGGATCGTTCGCGCTGATAGATTCGGCTTCGATGCTGTATATACGCAGGCGAAAAAGTGGAAAGGCGATTCACATGTTCATAGCCCGGAGATTCAAAAATTTCTCGGCGCAATGGTCGCTCAAGGAGCCACGAAAGGATTATTTATAACAACTGCGCAATTTTCAAAAGGCGCTTTAGATTTTTCTCGCAAAAATCCCGGCCATAAAATCGTTCTTGTAGATGGCAAACAGCTTGCAGAACTTATGATTGAATATGGCCTCGGTGTTACGACAATAAAAACATACGGAATTAAAAGAATCGATTCGGATTACTTCAACAAAGACGAATAATTTTGAAATTAATTGCCTAGTTTGTTTTTTAAGTTTTCAATGTCTTCTCGCGAAACTCCGATTTTCAATAAGTAGCGCGTTGCTGCCGCCGATAAATTTGCGTTCTCGATAGTCTTAATTTCAAATATCGAAGCTAAAAAAGATTTTATTTCATTGTCAGCGACAAATTCATAATCGCTTGTGCCGGGTCTTATTCCAAAATAATTATAAAAAGAAATCATGTAGTCTTTTACAATTTCATCTGAAGAAGCTCCCATTAGACTTTCAATAATCGCGCAGAAAATTCCGCAGCGGTCTTTTCCTAAATCGCAATGAACTAAATAAGGCGCCGAATTGTTTGCCATGAAACTCACTGCACGCGCAACGCCAGTTTGAAAATTTTTAGACATGAATTTCAAATTTAAGTTCACGCAAATTATTTTTTGTGTCGCGTAATAACTCGCTGAAAAATTTTTGTAGCCATTCAAATTTTTATAATCGTCAGCAAGATTTATAAAAGTCTTCACGCCTGCTTCACGTGCGGCCATGTCGGCGATGATGTCGCGATTGCCCCAAGGTTTCACGGGTGAGGACGAACGATATAATCTCCCGGCTTTAACTCTTATTGACGAAACGGCGCGGAAATTTGCGAACTCGTTATCAGTCAGATACGTGTAATTATTTCTTTCTTTGCTAAGTCGCGAAGCTAAAGAACGATAAAAATTTTTCTTGTTGACGTTTGCAGCGTCTGCTTGTGATAAAAAACATAAAATTATAAAGACAACTGCGAAAATTTTTTTTGTGATTTTCATTTTCAAATTTTATAGCCGCGTGGCGTTATTAATTTCCCTTCTGAAACATAAGTTTGCGAATTTCCGATTATTACAGTCGTGAGCATGTCTATTTTTTCGCAAGCCTGAATTTCTTTTAGCGTCATGATTTCGGCATGAAGTTTTGCACGTTTGATGTTCCGAACGTAAGCGCAGGGAGTGTCGGACGGTTTATACTTTCGCAAAATTTTGCAAGCGTTCTTGAAATTTTCCGGACGATTATGGCTAGCGGGGTTGTAAATACAAATTACAAAATCTCCTTTGCACGCAGCCTTGAGCCTTTTCTCTATAATTTCCCACGGTGTCATTAAATCGCTTAAACTCACAACGACATAATCATTCATCAACGGCGCTCCTAAAATTGCCGCCGCAGAGTTCGCTGCCGTAACGCCGGGAATAATTTTAATTTCTTCGCCCGAACCTTGAGCGACTTCAAGCATAAGCCCGGCCATTCCATAAACTCCAGCGTCGCCGCTTGAGATTAAAGCGATTTTTTTGCCGAGTTTTGAAAAATTCAAAGCGTCTTCGCAGCGTTCAACTTCGCTGCGCATTGGATAAACCGCGAAAATTTTCTCCGGCAAAAATTTTTTCATGAGGTCAATATAAACTTTATAACCTGAAACTATGTCGCACATTTTCAAAATATAAAGGGCTTCCATGGTCAGGCCGTCCATATCGCCGGGGCCGATTCCTACAACGTAAATCATAATGTCTTAATAAAATCGCGCGTGGCGTTTACGGCGTTGTCCCTGAAAAATTTCGCGCGAGCTTGCTTGCCTTTAATTTTTTGAGAAGGCGTCGGGAAAATTCCTAAGTTCATGTTCATCGGCTGAAAGTATTTCGGCTCTGTCGTTTTGAGATAATTCAACAGCGAACCGATCGCCGACGCTCTTGGCCAGACTGAAAGATTTTTCTCGCTCATGAGCGCAGCAGCGTTAATCCCGGCGACAAGTCCCATCGCTGTACTTTCCATGTAGCCTTCGACGCCCGTAATTTGCCCGGCTAAAAAAATTTTCTCGTTCGTCTTCAACCTCAAAAACTCATCGAGCACCGCCGGCGCGTTCACGCTCGTGTTTCTGTGCATTACACCTAAGCGAACAAATTCGGCATTTTCTAGGCCGGGTATCATTGAAAAAACTTTTTTCTGTTCGCCCCATTTAAGGCCCGTTTGAAAACCTACCATATTAAATAAAGTTCCGTCGGCGTTGTCTTGTCGAAGTTGAACGGCGGCGTAAGGTTCGCGACCTGTTCGAGGGTCAGTGAGGCCGCGCGGTTTCATAGGCCCGAATCTCAACGTATCGACTCCGCGGTCGGCTAATGCTTCAACAGGCATACAGCCCTCAAAATATTTATCTTTCTCAAAATCATGCGGGAGATTTCTTTCAGCGTTTACGAGAGCGTCATAAAATCTCAAATATTCTTCTTTCGAGAGCGGGCAGTTAATATAATCGTCGCCGCGTCCGTAGCGTCCTGACACAAAAACTTTTTCAAAATTTATGCTGTCTTTCATTAAAACCGGAGCAACAGCGTCGTAAAAATAAATTCTTTCACCCGCTATATTTTTTAATTCTTGAGCTAATGAATCTGAAGTCAAAGGCCCGGAAGCGATTATCGCGAAGTCGTCAGGGAGTGATTTATATTCTTCGCGGATTAGTTTTATATTTTCATGCGAAGAAATTTTTTCAGTAACAAGCGCAGAAAATTTTTCTCGGTCAACTGCCAATGCTCCTCCGGCTGGAACTCTTGAAGCGTGAGCGCAAGAAAGAATTAGCGAATTAAAAACTTCAAGTTCTTCCTTCAAAATTCCAGCGGCGGAGATTCTTTCATTTTTGTTTTCAGAGCCTAGCGAATTTGAGCAAACTATCTCGGCTAACATTCCGGTCTTGTGCGCAGGAGTAAGGAGAGCCGGGCGCATTTCGTAAAGTTCGACCGTGAAACCGCGATTAGCAACTTGCCACGCCGCTTCACAGCCAGCCAACCCGGCACCAATGATTTTAATCATTTTTAATTATTTTTTAGGCAAGCCGATTAATACAGCTTTGTTCCAGCCGTAATAAGGAGTCGAAACTATAACTCCTTCAGGAATATCAGGCTGTTTTGAGAAATCCTCATAGCCAGAAAAAAGCTGAATCCAAAAAACTGCGTCCGCACGGCCTGATTTCAAAGCGGCAGGTCTTGAGGCAGTCTCAACGGTTATAGTATTGATATTAATATGAAGACGGCGGCCAATTTCTGCGAGCATTGCGGTGTTGAAGCCTGCCGGCTGTCCGTCTGCTCCAACATAATCAAGCGGCGGCATATCTCCGGTTACAGCTACGTTAATTGTTTCAGCGCCATCAAATTTTTCAAATGTAACTGCTTCGGGATTAGCGGCTTTCGGCCCGGTTATGAAGTCTCTTGCAAGAAGTCCGATTTTTCCTTCGGTTTCCATCTCTTCGAGCATTTTGCTGAACTTATCGCGAAGTTCTTTCTTTTCTTCGAGGAAACCAAAGGCGAGCGCGATCGGATTTTTTCCCATCACGAAACCACGCATAATATATTCAGGGTTGTTGCGAAGGAGATACTCTCCGACAAAAATAGGCGCTGAGAAAACTTCAATGTCGCCTTTATTCAGGGCCAACTGCATCAGCGTCAAAGAATCATAAGATTTTATTGACGTGCCTTTGATATTGAAATTTTTGTCGAAAACGGACGCCAGTAACTCATTTTTATACTCATTAACGATGAGATGGCTGACTTCTGCGTCTTCGGGGATATTAGCGTTGGATCTGTTCAGAGTGCCTATAATTTCTGCGTCAGCACTCAACGCGAACAACAAAACGAGAACAAGTGAACATAAAAACTTTTTTTTCATAATTTTTTACCTCCTAAATTTTTTTTACTCTTCATTTATTTCGGCTTTGTATTTGCAGTTCGCACAATAAATCGTCGAGCCGCGCCTGTATAAATCCGCTCCGCAGTCCGGGCACTTTTCGCCGGCGGGCCTGTTCCATGAGACATAATCGCAATCTGGGAAGCGTGAGCAACCGTAGAAAGTCTTGCCGCCCTTTTTGCTCTTTCGCTGAACGATCTCGCCTTCGCCGCACTTAGGACACTTTACGCCGATTGTGCTCAAGATTGGGCGCGTGTATTTGCATTCGGGATAATTTGAACACGCTATGAACTCGCCGAAACGTCCGCGCTTCTTTACTAAGTCATGGCCACAATCCGGGCAAGCCTCGCCGATTGGTTCAGGAGCGGGTAAAGCGACTTTCGGGGCACCTTGTGCTTCGTCAACAGTTTGAGAAAACTCTTTCCAAAATTCGCCAACGACATCGAGCCATTTGCGCTTGGCCTCTTCAACGTCGTCAAGCTCTTTTTCCATTTGAGCCGTAAATCCTGCGTCAACGATTGAAGATAAATCTTTCCTGTTGAAATATTGCGCAAGAAATTCATCGACAACTAAGCCCAGTCCCGTAGGATAAAATCTTTTCTCTTCGTTCTTTTCGATATAGTCGCGTCCCTCTAAAGTTCCTGCGATTGTCGCATAAGTCGAAGGACGACCGACGCCGTTTTCTTCGAGAGTTTTTATTAAGCCGGCTTCAGAATAACGCGCAGGCGGTTTTGTAAATCTGTTCTCGCTCTGTGCTTTCGTGAGCGTCAAAATTTCGCCTTTCTTGACTTTTACAAGTTCCTCGCCCTTTAAGTCAATCGGCCATAAACAAGACCAGCCGTCAAAAACTAAAGTCTCGCCCTCCTGACGCAATCCTACGCGCCCGGCTTCGGCTTTTAATTTTGTCTTTGCACTGACAGCCGGGGACATTTGACTAGCTGTGAAGCGTCGCCATATTAAAGAATAAACTTTATATTGTTCCGGCGTTAGAGCATCTTTGACTGCTTCGGGCGTGAGGTTCATATCCGTGGGCCTGATTGCTTCGTGAGCGTCTTGGACTTTCAAATTTTTGCTTTTACTTTGAGCGCCGTATATGTTCGGTTTTTCAGGAAGATAATCAGGCGAATAATTTCTTTTGATGAACTCGCGACACGAATCCAGAGCTTCATTTGAAATTCTCAAGCTATCTGTTCGCATGTAAGTTATTAAACCGACATGACCGCGCCCGGGAATATTAATACCTTCGTAAAGAGCCTGCGCAATTCTCATCGTATGAGCGGGAACCATGCTTAATTTTCGTGAAGCCTCTTGCTGAAGCGTACTCGTTCGGAACGGTGCCGGCGCTGCGTGCGAAACTGTCTTAGTCGTGAACTCACTTACTACAATTTCATTTGCTTTAATCTCTGCGATAATCTCATTCGCTTTTTCTTCGGTGTTAATTAAAAGCGGCAAAGAATTTTTCATGAGTGTCTTTTCGTCGAGTTTTTCGGCGCGTAACTCGTAATTATTTTCCCCGTGTTTGCAGTTCGCCGTTATTACCCAATAAGGATCAGGAACGAATTTCATAATCTCGCGTTCGCGTTCACAAATTAAATTCAGCGCGACAGACTGAACGCGACCGGCCGAAAGTCCGAATCTAATTTTTTTCCAGAGCAACGGACTAAGAGTATAGCCGACGAGCCTGTCTAAAATTCGGCGCGCCTGTTGAGCGTCAACTTTATTAACGTCAATGAAATCAGGATTTTTGACTGCGGCTTTAACGGCGTTCTCTGTGATTTCATAAAAACGAACGCGGCATTTTTTATCGAGATTAACGCCCAAGATGTCGGCCAAGTGCCACGCTATGGCTTCGCCCTCTCTATCAGGGTCGGACGCCAATAACACTCCAGAAGACTCCGAGGCGATTTTCAAAAGTTCGTTTTTAAGTTCGGCTTTACCTTTGACCAAAATATATTCGGGTGCGAAGTCGTGTTCAATGTCAATGGCGAGACGACTTTTAGGCAAGTCCTTCATGTGGCCTTTGCTAGATTTGACTATATAATTTTTGCCGAGCATGTTCGACAGCGTAGCTGCCTTTGACGGCGACTCAACGACAACTAAAATTTTCCCTTTGCCTGTGGACTTCACCGCGGTTGATTTTTTAGTCGTAGATTTTTTAGCGGTTGTTGTAGTTTTAGCTTTAGTTTTTGTTTTAGTGGTTGTCTTGCCCGATTTCGCGGGCGTTTTCTTTGATGTTGGAATCGTAATTACCCCCGTTTGAAATTTTTGATTGTAAATTTATATTGCATGAGGCGATTTTTTTCAAGTCTTACGCGCGACGTAATATAATTTTTCATCATGTTAAATACAATTTTTGAAATTATGTTTTCGTCCGACGGTTGGCAATTTGCCGGGGCATTCGCTTGGGGAGCGGCGAGCGTTTTGTTAAGTCCGTGCGGGATTTCGTTGGTGCCGCTTGTGGTCAGTTACATCGAAAACACAGACACTCCGACACGTTCGCGAGCGTTTATAGTTTCGTGCGCGTTTTCGCTGGGAATAATTTTTAATTTGGCTCTCGTAGCGTTCATAACGTCAGGGCTTGGCCTTTTGCTTGGCGGCTATGAAAAATTTTTGACGCTGTTCGTCGCTTTGACTTTTATTTTAATGGGCTTGCATTTGACGGGCCTAGTTCACGTGAAAATTTTTAATTTTGGTTCCGGCGCTAAAGGAACAGAATCTCAAAATCTTCGCGGCGCGGTCGTGCTTGGGATTGTGTCTGGCTTAGCCGTAGGACCGTGCAGTATAGCTTATGTTAGTCCGGTCCTTTCTCTTGCGATGTCGCGAGCGTCATTTATGTTAGTGATTGCTTATGCGCTCGGCTATGCGGCTGTGATTATAGCGGCGGGGACATTTGCACAGATTTTTTCAATTTTTCTTCAGAGCGAACGCGGTGACAAAATTTTAAAAGTTGTGAACGTCCTTTGCGGCGTTGCTTTGATAGCGGGAGGAATTTATTTTGTTTACGAAATGTTTTTTATGTTGCCGGGTTAGTAAAAAGTGAAAAAATTTTTTCTAGTATAATTTTCAAATTATGAATGAACGTTCTGAATTAAATTTTAATCTTCTAAGCAACAGCGAAACTTCCGATTATCAAAATTTAGTTGCTCAAATTTTACACAGCGTCGGCGAATTGTCGGCAACAGGATTTGAGCAGCTTGTTACGGATTTATTAATTCGCATGGGCTACGAAGTTTACAAGAACGCGCGCAGGCGTCTTAGTGCTTCCGCAATTCAGGGAATTATAATCGAAGACGGCCCGGGCTACAGACCGATTTATATTCAGACACGAAAATTAAAACAAGGCAGCATAATCACAAGTTGGGAGATGCAAGGCTTCGGCGACTCTGTAACACGAAAGGCAGGGCGCGGACTTCTCGTTACAAACGCGGGATTTTCAAAGCCGGCACAGGACTACGCTAAAGAAAAAAAAATTATTTTAATCGACGGCAGCATCTTGGCACGCTTGATAATCGTTCATGATTTCTGCATAAACGTTAAAGAAGTCGTTGAAATTAAATCTATTGACCCCAACGCTTTCAGCGACTACAGTAATCTCTAACTAAACATAAAATTTTAGATATTCGTTCAAAGTTTTTCGCGCGTCAATCTCTTCACGATTTATAAAAATTTCCGGCTTACAATAAGATTTTATTTTTTCAACGGCAGCTTTGATGTCGCCTTTCGGAATCACAATTCCATTTAACGCACTTTCAGGGCTTCCGCCAGAATCGTAAGTCAAAACCGGAGTTCCACAAGCGACGGCCTCGAGATTTACGCCGGGATAATTTTCGCAGTAAGAAAAATTTACGTATAAATCAGCAGCCGAATAAATTTTTACAAGTTCGTCAAGACTGTTTGTGCGCTCTATACTCAAAATATTTTTGGGCAAATTCTCTTTTTGTTGCTTCGTCAAGCCGACTAAGATAACTTTATAATCATCGCCGAGAGCGTCAGCAAGTTTTATGTAATCGCTCAAGCCTTTCATTTCGTCCCACGCAGTTGCGACACCGAGCAACAAAAATTTTTTTTCAAGTCCGTGAGCTTTACGAAAATCGCTTTCGACTTTTATAAATTTAGAAGTGTCGATGCCGTTATGAATTACGTGAACGGGATATTGAGCAAGAAAAGATTTTTTCACGAGGCCCGCGAGCCAATTCGACGGAGTTATTAAAGTCAAGCCGGGAATGTCGCAAAATAAATTTTTTTTCTTGAGCCAGTTCGCTGCGCTTCGGTCGATGAAACTCTTCGGATAATTTTTTAAGCCGGGACAATTTCCGCAACCTGTGATAAATTTTTCACAGTTTACGGCGTCGCAGTAAGGAGTGTGCCCGGTGAAGGCCCAGCAGTCGTGAAGAGTCCAGATAATTTTTTTGTTGCAAGTTCGTAAATAGTCGAACAAAATTTTTACATTTATATAATAGCCGTGAATATTATGAAGATGAATGACATCAGGATTAAATTTTTTGACCCACGATATAAATTTTTTTGTCGCTCTTGTGCTGCCAAAGCCGCAAGAATCAAAAAATCTTGCTTTTAGTCCGTGAATTTTTACGTCGAAGTTCGTTCCAATCTTTACTGCGAACTTTTGAAATTTTTCAGGGACTTCAAAACGTCCGTAAGCGATTTTGACTTCGTGGCCGCGCGCTTCAAGCTCTGTAGCTAAATCTGTGCAAATTCGTCCGGTGCTTCGGATCCCGCAGACGATATTAATCATTAAAATTTTCATTTTCGATTCGTGAACTCCTCGATAAATTTATCCATCTCGTCCATCAAATCTTTCTTATTAAAATGGCTCTCAAAATATTTTCTTGCACTCTGTCCCATTGCCACGTGGTCAGACTGAATTAATTTCAAAATTCCTTGTGCAAGTTCTTCAGCGTCGCCTAGCCGTGAACAAATTCCGCAGTCGGCCTCGCGAATTACTCTTTGAGTTTCGCCGGAAGCTGACGCGATTATGGCTTTACCACACGCCATATAAGATTGTAATTTCGCCGGTATCGTTTTCTCCCAAAGAACTTCGCCGCCTAATTGTCCGCCACTGAAACTTATAAATCCTGCGTCGCATGCGCTCAAAATTTCTGGAATTTCTTCCGCGGGCTTCCGAGGGATCATTATGAATTTGTCTTTGACGCTTAGCGCTTCAATTTGTTTTTCAAATTCGCTTTGATAACGTCCGTCCCCGACGATTATAAATTTTACTTTTTTGTCTTTGAGCAACGACGCGACTTTCGGCAATATCTCCAGCCCTTGAGCGTAGCCGATGTTGCCGGTGAAAGCGATTTTGAAATTATCATCTTCGGGAATTGAATTTATTTTTTGACGTTCGAGCGGCCTGTAAAAATCTTCTGCGTATTGCGGCCAATAATGAACTTTTTCCGGCGCGACTTTAACTTCACGATTCAAAATTGCTTCAACGAATGACGGACTCGGCACAAAAATTTTATCGGCTTGCTTGTAAATTTTATCTACCATTCTATCTATAGGCTTTATGATTAACGGATTATGAATCCCTGTTACACTTATGACATTGTTGGGCCAGAGGTCTTGAACGTAAACGAAGTGCGGAACTTTATGTTTTTTTGCATAACCGCAGCCAACTTTTACTTGCGTCATCGGAGAGACTTCAAAACTAAAAACTAAATCGGCTTTGACTTTATTAAAAATGTTCCACAGCCACCCCGACGCAACGAACGATAAATAATTCGCAACCATGCCTAAAGAATTTTGCCCGCGCGCGATTAAAGGGATTCGGATTATGTCCATGCCGTTCCATTCTTCGCGGCGGTGTTTTGTCCATGAGTAACCCGGAAAAAATTTTCCCATCGGATAATTAGGGATTCCGGTTAAAACTGTAACTTTGTAACCACGCCTGACCCATTCGGAGGCCATGTCGTTAATTCTGAAAGTCTCCGGGTGAAAGTATTGCGAGATTACGAGAAGATGTTTTTTTGTCTTAGTCATTGTCGATAAATTTTTTACGCTGAAATTCTGTTGCTCCGACACTCACGGCGAAGATAATCAATGCCCAGATTAATGAATCATGAAAAATATTTTCGGTCGGAAGATTTTCCATGCTTCTATAAAAATAAAGGATTGGCATTGTCCAACAAAGTATTTCGAACGCGAGGAACGTGTAATAAGTCAAAACGCCGTAATTTTTCATGAACTCATTTACTTGTATTGTCCAATTTTTCTGATCCTTAATAATTTTTTCGGTGTCTGAAAGTTGCTCGATAGCGTCCTCGATAATTTGTCTTCGCGTCGCGAATTTGAAAGGCGGAAGCTTACAGCCTAAATTTATTTCATAGAAGCACCCTGCGCCCGCCAGAGCGTAGGCAAACGACCACAGGAACGCATAGAACGGTTCTAAGCCGAAGAGATATTCAGCTATGCAAATTGTCGCGGCTCCCATCAGATAGAACGCCGCAGTTTTTTTCTTCATCATCATTAGCCACACTCCAAGAAGGCCAAGTAGCCCGCTTAAAATCATAAGTAGCGCATAAATTTCAATACCGCCCTTTATAGCTATAGTGCTTAATTCTTGCAAAGCTCTGCCGAGATTATGAAGCGTTGCCGCTATCCCGCAAGCAGAAATAAAAAACATAATAAAATCCCTCCTTATTAAAAAAATTCGGAAAATTTTGCTGCGATTATAGCACCCGTTTCGCGGCTTTAAACTTAATGTTAAAATCGGTCATTAATAAATTTGTGGAAGGAGATTTTTTATGCAAAATAAAAAGTGCTTGATGATTTTTGCTCTTGGGGGGTGGGGTAACTTTTCTTGGCGTACTAATTTTAGTTTTTAGTATTTCACGAGAAAAAATCTTTCCACATGAGTGCGTAACAGATTTAACTTTCCTTTAATTATAATCAGGAGTGAATTTTATGTTTATTGGACGTAAAAAAGAGTTGGCCGACCTCGAAAATCTATATGCACAAGATAGTTTCAAGCTTTTCGTAATTTATGGTCGTGCAGGAATAGGCAAAACGAAATTGCTAGAAGAATTTTGCAAAAACAAGAACGCAATTTTTTTCACAGCTTCTCAAGAAGAAAGCAGCCGTGCAAATCTTAATAGATTTTCCGGGCAAGTGCTCAAACACTTTAATGATGAAGAGCATGAGCCATTTTTATTTTGGCGTTCTGCGTTGTCTTACATCAAAGACAAGCAAGAAGATTCGCGAATTGTTATCGTTATTGATGATTTTTCTGTGCTTGCAGAAAGAGACGCAGCTTTCCTTAGCGTTCTGAAAAATTCCATTGAACAAGATTTGAAGGACAGCAAGATTTTAATGATATTGAGCAGCGCTAACGTGAAGTTCGTGGAGCGGTTCATTCTTGACAGTAGATCCGAGTTGTTTGACAGCATTTCGGGAAGTATGCATTTAAGCAACTTCCTTAAGGAAGAAACTGTTAAAGAGCTGAAGAGCGAAGCTGTAAAAAGTTCGCGGGGCGTGGAGAATGCCAAAATTTTAAAATTTTCTGCCGATGAGGTTTTGCTGCGCGAAGGCGAGACTAACGTCAATATGTTTAAAATAATTTCCGGTCGTGCGCTCTGTTATTTTAATTATGGTACAGACGAAGAATATCTCTTAGGGAGTCTTAATGAAGGCAGCAGCTTTGGAGAATATTCATTGCTTACAGGCGAGCCGGGAATTTATACGGTAGTAGCATACAGCGACATACTTGTGTTGCGAATTAGCGGGAACGATTTTCAAAAATTCATCGAGATGAACGCGAGCAACTCTGTGAAGATAATGGCGAACATGGCGAAAATGCTCAATGTCATGAAGTTCAACATAGATATGCTGCGCGACGAATTTAAGAAGTCGGATAATTTTTCGTCGGAAGAAAAGGCGAGCCTCATAAACACCATCAAGAGTTATAGATCTTCTGGAACGCCGACAAACGTAAATGCTGAAAATTAATTTGATTTTTAAATCTGTAAAAAGCCATCGCGACTAAAAAATTTTAAGATTTTCGTAGTGACCAAAGTAGTGACCAAAATGAAAATCTCCCTGACTTTTTATCAAGGAGATTTAATTTTTATATTATAGCATTTATTCGGCTGCTTTATAATCTTTCGTGAGAACTAATCCGACTTGCTTGGCATCTTCGTACGGGTCAGAAAAATCCGTGAAGAGTTTTCTTTCTTCGTTGACTGTGATGCCCGCGCAGATCATATCGACCTTGCCACTGTTCACAGCCATAAACAAAGAATCGAACGGATAAGCAATAATTTCAAGTTCCATATCGAGTTTCCCGGCGATTAACGCGCACATTTCGATATCGATTCCTGTGTAACCGTCTCCGACTTTAATATCGTAAGGAGGGAAGCCGGATTCAGTCCCAAGATATAATTTTCCGCCTTTCGCGCCTTTGTGTAAGTCAATATCTTCGGGCTTGGCTGCCGTCGGGTCTTCTTTGTACTTCAACATTATAGCTTCGAGTGAACCGTCGGCCTTGATTTCAGCAAGGGCTTTGTTTACTTTCTCAAGTAATTCTTTGTTGCCCTGTTTGAAACCGATTGCATACTGTTCAACCGTGAGCGGCTCCGGGAGAATTGTTAAAATCTCTGGATCATTCTTATGAAATTGAATCGCTGGAGCTTCGTCCATGATCGCGCATTCGATTTTGCCGACCTTGAGAGCCTGCACTACGTCCGTGGCTTTTTCGTAAGTTGTAAGTTGTTCTTTAGCTTTGTCGCCCAGCATGTTTTTCGCAAGTCCTTCGGCTATTGTGCCTCTCTGAGTTCCGATTTTATAATTTACAAAGTCGCCCGGCTTGGAAATGTTCAGACCGTCAGCAAAGCAAACGCCCGCGCTCAATGCCATAATAAGAACTGCTGTAAGAATCTTTTTCATGATTTCTTTTCCTCCTGCTTCAAAATTTCAATGTCGGATATTATACAGAAATTTTTGATTATGTAAATATATTTTCATAAATTAAATTTAGAATAAACTTTTATTTCATTGAGTACCGGGTATAATTCTAAAAATGAAAACAGAAATTTACTTATTAAATATAGCTGAACGATTAGAAAATCCCGTTGATGAATTTCTAAAATTTTTTTCTGATGAACGAGTCGAGAAAATTTTGCGCTACAAATTTAATTCTGACAGAAACAGAACTGTTTTCGCGGAACTGCTCGCGAGAAAATTAATTTCAGAGAAAACGGGCAAGAATTTCATTGACGTTAAAATTTTTCGAGACGACGAAGGCCGGCCTTATTGCGAAGAGCCGGGAATTTATTTCAGTCTTTCACATTCTGCTTCGTGGGTAGCGTGCAGCATTGGCGACTCAAGAAACGGAATTGACGTTGAAATTTTAGATCGCAAGATTGATTTTAGAATCGCGAAGAGATTTTTTCTCCCGAGTGAGTTTGCAATTTTGGAATCTTTTGACGAAACCGAACGAGCAAAAAAATTTTTTGAGTTTTGGACTCTTAAAGAGGCATGCTTAAAATGTTTTAACTTGCGCGAATGGTCGGGAGTTGACTGCGAGAAATTAATTCGCGACGGTCAAGGTAAAAATTTTAATTTGCCCGGTGCGATTGTCGGGGTATGCTGTGAGAATGGTGGTATACACGAAAAAGTTTTTATGCTAAATTAAGTTCAGAGGGATTTTTCGCTGAAGATCCCTACACGTATAATCCTCATGTAGCGGCGGCTTCGCTTTGTATGGCAATATCGGGCATGTATTCCGACTACGGACTGAACGGCAACAACGACTACGCAACAAGAAGCAGAAACATCGTTCAGTATATGAAGGACATCGGCGTTGAAGCAAAAGATATTCACCTCAACAGCTACAACAAAGTCAAACCTACGGCTGACAGTATCGGCGTAACTTTCGGCTGGAAAACTTTGAGCGACGGACGCATATTGATCCCGATTGCTGTGCGCGGTGCAAACTATGAAAAAGAATGGATCAGTAACGTAACATTAGGCAACGGAAATAATAATGACGGCGGCGAAGACGCTAAAGGCGAGGCCAAAGGCTTTTCCGACTCGGCGACGAAAGTTTAAAATGAGCTTGTAACATACGTGAACAGCCAAGATAACGGGGCGATTATATCCGAAGACAATAAACTTACGCTCAATGCTGACAGAAAATTCATCTTTTGGATTGCCGGTTATTCACGTGCCGCAGCAGTAAGCAACTTAACCGCTAAGCGTCTTGTCGAGCTTTGCCATGACACAAGCAGCCAAGTTGTAGCTTATACTTTTGCAACGCCCAGAGGAGGCTGGAGGGAGACACTAAAATACGGGCAGGAAGAATATTACTGTATCCATAACGTTGTTGACCTCGCGGACATCGTGCCGAAGGTAGCGCCACAGCCACTGAAATTTATGCGTTACGGTGTCGATCATTACATTCCGGGTTCAGGGTATAACAAAGTTACTTCGGACGGCAATAATCTATACGACAACTATTCTTATTATTGGGGAGCGACTTCAGACTATGCCTCCGCGCTTGAAAAAATGAAAATCCAGCTTAAGGCGGTTAATCCCGGTGCAGATAGTTCGTTATTAGAGCGCGTTGCGAATGTAAACACTTCCGGAATAAGTTTCGTGAACGTGATAAAAACCAGCATTGTCAAAGCTGCTAACTATGCTTTATACGGGCTGAACAAAATCAATTTTTTCATCAGCAAAGCGGAAAGAGAAAGAAGAGAAGCGGCTTTGAACAAAAAGCTGGAGCAGTCCGTGCTTAAAGCCGTCAAGGTAAGCGGCCAGAGCGTGGCTATCTCAAGTTTCCTTGATAATTTTATTAATAATTTATGCGACTGGACAGGCCTGACGCGTGATAGATACGTAGCAAAAGGATACGACGGAGGTTATGGGTTTAATATGGGATTGAACGGTCTTAAAATTACTGACCGAACCCTAGAGGACTCGCTTCGTGATGTCATGTACGCACTTCATGCCGGCAGCTCGAAGAATTTTGAAAATTTTTGCTCGAAATTACGGAATAAATTCAGCTTCGACAATCTCACCGGATTTGATATATGCGAAGCGCTTGTGAGTATGTTCGGAAAGGGCGTAACTGACAATATCGGATATTACAACGCAACCTTAATGAGGCTTATTCAGGACAGCGGAGCTTTCTCTGAACTCAGACATCTGAACAACGCGGAGATAAGCAAGCTCAGGGATAATGACTTGCTGGTGCTGATTAATTTAGCGACGGCTTTTCTATTGAAAGATTATGACGCTCATCTGTATGATACTCGCGGACTGTCCCACGTCATGACATTAATCGAGTATATTGCAAAAATCGGAGATAATCATTCCCCGAATGTCGCAATGGCTTGGCTTCGTGCTGATGATTCTCTGTATGAAAGCGAGACAACGCAGGTCGCGGCTGTTTCTGTTGCTGAATTTTCAGACTTGGACTACTTGAACGTTGCCGAAGTAAAAATCAGTGCCGAAGGAGATCAGGTGCTTCTTGATGTCGGAGAAGTTGACGATTTAGTTTCAGATTATGTGAAAGACATAAACGTAAAAACTTTATTGAGCCAGAGAACTTCCGTTGATGTCCTATATGAAAGCGGAGCCATTGAAAAATTGCCCGTAACTTGGAAGGAGTCGGACTATGAGAGCTATTACTACAACAGCGATTCCCTTATTGATGATGAAGAGGTCTGGATTTCTTACAATGAAGCCGCCGGCGAGAAAGCTGGCGACGAATACGCACCGCGCTTTTTTGTATTCACCGGAACTGTAAATCTGCCCGCCAATGTAAGTAATCCCGATAATGTCAGCACTGATGTTATTCTCGAAGTATTTGTTGACGGTGCGCCTCAAGTCGAAGAACCATACGCTTATCCGCCAGAGGGAGTTTATTATGGCTCACAAAAAATTTATCTTTTCTGTGAAGACCCTGACGCTGAAATTTATTATCAGCTGACCTTAAAAGGCGTGGGCGAGGAGCCTGTAAAATACACCGGCCCTATAACTCTTGAGCTTGAAGACGGCGAAACTGAAGAGCAGGATTTTATTTTAGCGGCTTATAGCAAGAGCAATAATCCGGATAAAGCTGACAGCGACTTTGACATAGCGCATTACACGATTCGCCCGGTAGATCCTGATAATCAGGTCGCGGCGGACGGAACATTCAATTACACTCTTGTAAAAACATTCACGCTTTCGAAAGATACTGAAGTATGCTGGAGGGTAAACAGTGCGGATATAAAACTGACGGGGAACACCGTGACGGCTTCGGCTGTCCTTCCTGCGGCAGAAGATTCAGATCCTTTAGAGCCAGCGGACGTAATTCTGTTCGGCTTCGATTCTGAAAGCGCGGACACAGTTCCTGCTAAAGAAGCTACTCTGACGGTCGTGTCAATGGCAACTATAACCCCGGCCGGAGATTATTCGATTCCCGTTCAGATTTCTTCTAATCCAGTTTTATCAACAGCGTTTTATGATTCTAAAAATTGACTCTCCGAAAGCCATCGGGGAGTTAATTTTTTACTTTCGATTATCTTCAAGAACAACAGCACCGGCACTTATGACACAATCAGCGCAGATTTTCAAATTGTGGTCAATGACCGCGCCTGTTCCAATCGAAACGTTATCACCAATTTCAACGCCGCCGCCGACACTTGAGCCTACAGCCGCATGAACATAATCGCCAAGTTTGCAATCGTGATCTATTGAGGCGTTTATGCTGACGATACAGCCACGTCCGATTTTTGCGCCGGGATTAATCACAGCTCCAGCCATTACGATAGAGCCTGCTCCGATTTCGACATCTTCAGCAACGATTGCTGCCGGGTGAATTAAAACCGGAAAATTTTTTTCGGCAAAGCGTTCCATTAATAATTTTCTAATTTTTGAGTTTCCAATCGCTATAAATAAATCGTTTCGAACGTTCGCAGCTAGTTCAGACTTTCCAACGACAGGCCAAGCGCCGCAAAATTTTGTTTTTGCGTTGTCATCAAGAAATTCTATTTCGTCATAACCGACTTTGTGTGCCACGTCCGCCACTACTCGGCCATGACCGGAAGCGCCTATGATTGTGATTTTCATTTTGAAATTTTAGAATTTAATTAAAAAAAATCCCTCGCCGTTCAAGACAAGGGATTAAAAATTTCGGATTTAATAATTTTCTGCGTTGACTTCAAAATAAGCCTGCGGGTGAGCACAAGTCGGGCAAATTTCCGGGGCCTTTGTTCCAACGACGATGTGGCCACAGTTTCTGCACTCCCAGACTTTTACTTCACTCTTCGCAAAAACTTCCTGCGCTTCGACGTTCTTTAATAAAGCGCGGTAACGTTCCTCGTGATGTTTCTCAATTGCCGCTACGAGACGGAACTTGACTGCTAATGCCTTAAAGCCTTCTTTTTCGGCTGTCTTTGCAAAGTCTTCGTACATGTCGGTCCACTCGTAATTTTCGCCGTCGGCTGCCGCTTTGAGGTTGGCTGCTGTGTCGCCGATGCCTTCGAGCTCTTTGAACCACATTTTAGCGTGTTCTTTTTCGTTGTCTGCAGTTTTGAGGAACAACGCTGCTATTTGCTCATAGCCTTCTTTCTTTGCTTTTGAAGCAAAATAAGTGTACTTGTTGCGAGCCTGCGACTCTCCTGCAAAAGCCGCCTGCAAATTTTTTTCTGTCTGTGTACCTGCGTACTTGTTCGCCATGTTTATATCCTCCTCAATTAAAATTTTGTTGCGCTGAAATTATAGCATGAAGTTTTAACTATTCTTCAAGGCTCGGGAGAATTGTTTCATATTCGCTTTCATAAGCGTGAGCCTTGGCAGTTTTCTTTTTTATCTTTGCGACTTCATTAGCGGCCTGTGTAATTAATTCGACGGTTCCCGCTCCGCCGACACAACCGCCCGGGCAAGCCATGCCTTCAAGCAAATAGCCGTTATATTTTCCGGCCTTCGCAAGCTGAAGCATTTTTCGGCAGTTATCAAGGCCTTCGGCGTGTTCGACTTTAATTTCTAAGTCAGGGTGAGTGTGTTTAATACAGTTGACGACTGCTGACGCTACACCGCCACTAACGGCGAAGCCTCTTCCGTCTGCGCTTGCGGCATTGGGCACGGGGATTTCTTCGAGCGAATTAAAATCAACTTCGCGAGCTTCAAACATTCCTGCGACTTCCTCAAACGTCAAGACGAAATCAATATCGCTGCGAATAGTCCTGCGGCTTGCTTCGAGTTTTTTAGCGGCGCATGGCCCGATGAAAGCGACTTTGCAGCCCGGGTGTTCTTTCTTTAATAATCGCCCCGTCAAGACCATAGGAGTCAGAGCCATGCTGATACATTCGGCATATTGCGGGAATTCTTTTTTCGCCATCACTGACCACGCCGGGCAACATGACGTTCCCATAAATGGCAATTTCTCCGGGACTTCTTTTACAAAATCTTCGGCCTCTTGCAACGTACATAAGTCCGCGCCTATCGCAACTTCTACGAGATCAGTAAATCCAAGAGCTTTGAAGGCCGCTCGCATTTTTTCAGGCGTTAAATCCCTTCCGAACTGTCCAGCTACAGCTGGAGCGATTGCAGCATAAACAGGAGTTTCGCTTCGGATCGCTTGAATACATTGAAAGATTTGAGCTTTGTCGGCAATGGCTCCGAACGGACAATTAGCTAAACACATTCCGCAACTCACGCATTTATCTTGATTAATTTCTGCGCGTCCGTATTCGTCGGTGTAGATGGCTTTCATTCCGCAGGCCTTCGCGCAAGGTCTTTCCATTCTTAAAATTACGCCGTACTGACAAACTCCCATGCAACGGCCACACTTGATACATTTCGTTTCGTCAATGTGAGCTTTGCCGCCCGAAAAATAAATTGCGTCCTTAGGACAGACTTGACTACACGGACGAGCTAAGCAGCCTTGACACTGGTCAGAGATTACGACTTTGTTATCCGGGCATGAATGACACGCGAACTTGATTATATTAATTAATGGCGGCTGATAATATTTTTCCGGGTGAACGCATTCTTCGGCCCCTAATGAGACCGGCGCGTGTTCGGCGGCTGAACGTTTAGGAAGTCCCATAGCGAGGCGCATTCGTTCTTCGATGATAGCGCGCTCAAGAAAGACGCTTTCACGATAAGTTGAAACTTCGCCAGGGATAATTCGATAGGGGATTAATTCCATTTCTGATAAGTCGCCGTCTTTATAGTTGTAAGAGAGTCGAGCGACCTCTGTAAAAATTGCTCTGCGAATGTCATTGATTGACGTATGGATACCACGCATTCCCATTAAAAAACACCTCCAAGATTTAATTATAAAAAAACAGGCAAGATTTTTTAATTCAATCCTGCCTGCGAAGGTTTTAACTTGTTATTTACGAAATTTTATTTTTTCTTTGCCGGAAGCGCTTTAGCTGCTGTTGCTGCTGGCTTACGAGCCGGAGCTTTCTTCGCGCCTTCGTGTTCAATCTTAAACTGTGAAAGCGATTCGGTGATGCTCTCGACAAGTCCTGTCTGCTCAACTGCACCCTCAGCGGCACGTTCAGCGATTAATGCGGTCTCGTCCATGTCGTTCTTGATGCTCTCAAGATGATCAAGGATTTCTGACGTGGCCTTCGTTACGTTGTCGATACCGGCGGCGATTTCACGGCTTGAAGCTGCCTGCTCCTGAGCGACTGCGGCGATATTCTGGATTCTGTCGTTAGCCTTGTCGATCTGTCCGATAGCTTCTGCGAGTGAATCCTGCGCGCCATTCGCCTTCTCTGTCGTTTCGTCAAGTAACACTGCTGTTTCATCACTTGATGTCTTCGTCTCTCTGACGCTTGTCTGTAACGTTTCGATCAAGCCTCTGACGTTCTCGGCGGCTCTGCTGGACTCTTCTGCGAGTTTACGGACTGATTCAGCGACGACTGCAAATCCGCGCCCTGCTTCGCCGGCTCTTGCTGCTTCGATAGCGGCGTTAAGTGCTAACAAGTTCGTCTGGTCAGCGATTGAAGTAATATCTCCGATGAACTCGCTGATCTTGTTGGAGTTCTCGACGAGTTCCTGAAGCTTAATTCCGCTTTCTTTTGTCTTCTTCTGAAGAATTACGATGTTCGCAATGGCTTCTTTAACCGTATTAACGGCGTTGCCCGTAACAGTTGTCATGTTCGAGATAAACTCTGCGCAATCCGTAGCTGCCTGTGCGCTCGTCATTGAAGCGGCTGACATTTCCTCTGTACCGGCGTTGCTTTCCTGAAGTGATGACGCGTTGCCTTCCATTAATTTAACGACGTTTGAAACACTGGAACGTACGTTATTGGCATATTCTGTGTTCTTTGTAGCGTCTTCTTTCATGCGGGCTGAAGTATCATGGCTGGTAATTGCAAGTCCACGAATATCAGAAATCGCAGTGCTGAGTGAGAAGAACATTTCCGACAACGCATCGCCAAGATCGCCAAGCTCGTCTTTGCCTTCATAATGGAAGTCGTCGCGAACGATTGACATATCGCCGTGGCTGGCATTGCCGCAAAGTTCAACGACTCTGCCAAGCGGTTTAGAAATTGACTTAGCAATCATCAACGCAATTCCGATACCGACGACTATAGCGACGATGGCAAGAGCGATCATTAACTTGATTGAACTTCCAATAGACTCGAAGCTCTCTCTTGTAAGATCCGTGATTCTCTGTAAGCCGGTAGCCGTGAGTTTATCTGAAATACCGCCAAGGTCGGTGCAGTCTTTATATAACTGCTCGAACATCGGACCAGTCTGCGTGAAGGAGTTGAGCATGTCGTTGAAGCCGTTTTTAAGAGTTGTGAAAACGCCGCGGCCGGCATTCATCATGTCTCTAATTTCCTGAACACGAGAACTTTCATAATATGCGTTATATCTGTTCTCGCCATTAACGAGCTGATTTACGATGTTATTCATCATCTTGGTATCAGTGTGCCACATAGCCGCATAATAATTTCTGACTGTGTTAGAGAAAGCCAGTCTTAAAGCTTCGATTCCTCTTATTCTGTCGAAGTCTCGTTCGTAGTCATGACCCTCGATATTTTTCTTTATATCGTCAACTATCATTTTGTAACGATACTCAACGACGTTGTCTAATAAAGCGGTCATCTTTTCAATTTCTTTTTCGAGTGTTGCCTGCACCGTTCGCTTCGTGCGAATCATGGCGATTGTTCTGTCTAAAGTGGCGGAACTTGTGCGAAGGATGTTTTCCATTTCGGCAAGATTGGCGAGGCTCACGAGTTTAGGATTTGCAGCATAAATTCTTTTACCTGCGTCAATCTGATTACGAAGGTCGTTTACGGAATTCGTTACGCTGTTAATCTCTTCGTCGCTTTCAGTAAATCTCAAGTTGCGAACGTCGCTAAAAATCGTGTTAATAGTTGAGCTTAACTGATCCGCTGTCTTCAAAACGCCTGCGACGACGTCCTGAAGAAAATCAACATCGCTCTGAACGGCTGAAAGACTTGTCCAGCTTAAAAAGACTGCAACACCGAAAAGCAAAAGTACGATCCCGAATCCAATCCCGAGCTTGCCCGTGATCCTAAAATTTTTTAACATTATGTAAAATACGCTCCTTAAAAAAATTTTTAATTAATTTTCCGAAAAATTACAACGACGCTTTTATAGCAATGTTATTCAGGGGCAATCCCCTCCTTCGCCATAAGCCACGAAAGAGCCGCGAAAGTCTTCGAGTCCCGTATTTTTCCATTTTTAATCATGATCGGTATGTCTTCAAAAGAAATTTCAACAACCGAAACATTTTCATCTTCATCTTGCGGCAAAGATGATTTTTCAAGCCCGTCCGCTACGAACAATGTGAAAAGCTCTGTGCAAAATCCCGGCGACGCATAAAAATCGCCGATTCGATAAAGATTTCTCGCCTTCACGTTGAGTTCTTCCTGCATTTCGCGCTCAGCTGCCTGTGCCGGGGCCTCACCTTCTTCAATCAGCCCCGCGCAAACTTCAAGCGTAGCTTCATGAACGGCATAACGATACTGTCGAACTAGCAAAACTGTTTTACGATCAGTTACTGCTAACATTCCGACAGCGGATTTGTGTTCGACAACTTCACGCGAAGCAATATGTCCCGAAGGTGTGCGAACTTTATCACATCGAAGATTCAAAATTTTTCCGTCAAAGATTTTGTTTTCTTCAACGCAAATTTCTTCAATGCCTTCAACGTCATTAATATCAAGATTTTTTTTCTCCGGCATAGAAACACCTGCACCTTTTAGTTCTGTGAAATATTTATTTTCAGTAATTATAACGCAGAAATTAAAACTTGCCTAATGTTAATCGCCCTCCTCTATGATAGAATTAAAAATCATTTGAACATTAAAAATTAAAACATATGGAGGCTTTCCCATGAAAATTTGTCGGATTCTATTTGCTCTCCTGTTAGTTGCGTCTGTTTTATTGTCGTCAGCCTCTGCTGAGTTTGTTGAAGTTGATCAAACGACAGGCACAACCACCACTTCCAATTCTGTTGTAACCCAAAAAGAAAAAGGTCTTGTCGATTGGACAAATAATTACGTCGAAGCCACAGGCATGGCGGTTGCTCCTACAGGAACAAAAGGAGCACAAGCGAAGGCTCTCGCACGTCGCGGCGCTATGCTTGACCTTCAAAGAAATTTGCTCGAGTTCATGGTCGGCGTTCAAATTGACGCACAAACAACCATGGAAGATTTTATGGCGAATGATAAAGTCCGAGGCGAAATTCACGGAATTATTCGCAACGTCGAAGCCATAAGCGGCGAATGGGACGGCGAATCCTACACCATAAAAGGCCGAATCAAACTCGGACAAATTAGAACTGTGATCGCGCCTCATATCCCGCCTGCTCCCGTCGTTTATCCCGAAGTCGGAGCTACGCCTGACGTAGAAATTTACGTCGATGATACTCCGGCCCCGGCTCCTCGCGCTCCGAAAAAGTCCGCGCCCAAAAAGAGCAGAGCGCGTTACTCAGGACTTGTTATTGACGTTCGACACCTGCCATATGTCCCGGCTATGTCGTTTAATGTCTATGACACCAAAGGCCGCCCCGTCTACGGAATGAATTTTGTAAATCAGAAAAATTATCTTCAGTCAGGAATCTGCGCTTACTTCAATAACATTAACGTAGCGCGCGGAGATGTCTTCGTAAGTCCTTCGCCGATCGTCGCAAAAGCCGTTCGACTTGGAAAGAACAACGTAGATATTTATATTTCAAATTCTGATGCTGCAAAAGTCCGAAGCAGTTCTTATGATTTTCGCAAAGAGTGCAAAGTCATAATCGTGAGCAGATAACATGAAAAAATTTTTTGCGTTCGTAATTTTGTCTTCGTTGATGACGTGCGCAGCCCACGGAGAAATTTTTGAAGCTTCAGGGCGAGGACGTGTCCCGGCTTTCAGTGAAACGCTTTCGCAAGGAAAAATTTTAGCGCGTCGCGGGGCAATCGTTGATCTTCAAAGAAATTTATTATTGAAGGCGAGTATGAATTATTCAGCGTCGGGCATAATTCGCGGCATCATAATCACGAGCGAAACTTGGGACGGAAATATTTACACCGTTACTGGCTATATAAAGAGGTAAGGAAACATGAAAAAATTTGCGGCTGTTTTATTAGTTTTGCTCTTGGCCTGCGGTGCTGAAGCTAAAGTTACTTTGTCGGGCGGAATGTATATTGTAGATGACGCTGAAGGATACGCGCCTGTCGTCAACGGAGCCAAAAAGGCTGCGCGTGAAGAGGCTCGGCGAATGGCTTACAGGGACGCACTTGAAAAAGCTCTCGGTGCTTGTGTTGCCGGGATAACAGAAATGGAAAATTTTGCCGTAACTCGCGACAAAGTTTTTTCAAAGTCGAAAGGCATCGTAAAAGATTTCAAAGTTACTGAAGAGTTTGTTGACAAAGACGGCGTGTTAAATCTCAAAGGCGTTTGCAAAGTCGGCGAGAAAGCTCTCGATGGAACGCTCGGCCCTGATGTCATAGCGATGCTCGGCAATCCTCGAATTATGTTTTTAGTTGATGAACGCGTCGGCGGTTCGCGTCCTTTCATTTCAACAACAGAAACAGAATTAATGAGAATTTTTGAAAAAGCCGGCTATTTAATCGTTGACCCCGATCAAGCGAAAGTCCTTTTGCATTTAGACCCGTCGCAAGCCTTTGAAGACCCCGTGAAATTATCCGAGGCGGCTCGAACTCTCCGCGCGGATATTATAATCGTCGGTCGCGCAATCGCGGGAGCCTTTGCAAAACAAAAAGTTTATGGTGTTCAATTATATGGCGTCAGCGGAACTGTTCAATTAAAAGCCGTCTTGACACAGACAGCTTATCAAATTAGCTCAAAGACCGTCAGCCACTCGACGGGCAAAAAACCTGCTCAAACTGTCGGAGGCGGTGCTGATAGATGTTTCAGAGCAGCCGCAGCGACGGCAGCCGAAGAACTCGTTTATAAAATTGCGTATAACATGGCTTCAGCGGGTTCGGCTCTCGGCGGCGTTACAGT